>NZ_QWLA01000109.1 GCF_003574095.1 Calidithermus roseus | reverse complement strand
GCCCCAGCCCCAGCCCGACGAGCGGCTGCCCCAGCTCTACCGGCTGAGCTACGCCGACCCCGCCACCGTGGCCGCGCAGCTGGGCCAGCTCTACGGCAGCGTCCGGGTGGTGGTGGACGAGCGGCAGCGGGCGCTGCTGGTGCTCGTGAACCCCGCCGACCGGGCCCTCATCGACCAGGTGGTCCGCATGCTGGACGCGCCGCGGCCGCAGGTGGCCTTCGAGGCCGAGGTGATCGAGATCAACCGCAGCCTCAGCCAGGCCCTGGGCATCGACTACGACCTCAGCCTCTTCCGCTTCGGCGTCAAGGAGACCAACATCCCCAACCCCACCGGGGGCAACCCCGTCCGCTTCGGGGTCTTCGGCCGCGACGTCAGCCTGCCCATCGGCTTCAGCGCCACCCTCAACCTGCTGCAGTCCAGCGGGGCGGGGCGGGTCCTCGCCAAGCCCCGGGTGGTGACCACCGACGGCGTCGAGGCCCGCATCAACGCCACCCAGAACCTGGCGGTCATCGTGACCAACAACAACGTGCAGGCCGTGCAGAACCTCTCCACCGGCATCACGCTGCGCATGCTGCCCAAGGTGGCCCCCGACGGCTCCATCGAGGTGCAGGTCAGCATCTCGGTCTCCGCCCCCACCTCCCAGACCCAGAACTCCTTCTCCTTCTCCACCCGCGACGCCACCACCACCGTGCGGGTGGGCTCCGGCGAGGCCATCGTGATCGGGGGGCTGCTGGAGAACCGCCGCACCGAGAGCGTGGAGAAGGTGCCCGGCCTGGGCGACATCCCGGTGCTGGGGGAGCTGTTCAAGACCACCTCCACCACCACCGCCGAGACCGACCTGGTCATCGTCATCACCCCGCGCCTCCTCACCCCGCTGCGGTAGGGGAGAGGCGTGCGGCCCCCGGAGGGAGCGCACAAGGAGGCCGGAGGCTGCCCTTTTCCCTCGGGCAGGGTCCGGCGCGCCGGGCGGTGGCTAACCGGTGGAGACGTACTCGAGCGCCCCCGGCTGTCATTCCTGGGACAGCCAGCGGATCTCCGCTTCGTTCTCGGGGTGGGACTCCACGTGCACCTGCAGGAAGGCCTCCCACGAGGGGAAGATGGCGATGCTGCTGTGGCCCCCCGGCCGGTTGACGTCGGAGCGCCAGCACACCACCACCTGGCCGGTGTGAAAGACCACGCCGTCGAGCACGCGGCCGGTGCCGCTGATGCCGGTGGCGTCCTTGCGGCGGGCGAGAAAGAACAGCCGTGGTTCAAGACCTTTATTCACGGTCACACCTCCAAGGTGAAACACCAACCCTGATCGGGCAGGTACTCGTAGACGCGCAGCCTGGGGAAGTGGGAACGGTACTGACGACCGATCTCCACCGCTACCGGTGGCGGTACTGCCGCGAAAAGGTGGACCCGGGCCGTGTCTCCGTGGGCTTGCGGGATCTTGTTGAACAGGTGGTGGAGGAGGATGCCGGCCTGGGCCACCTGTTCGGGAGAGGTGACCACGCCTAGGCCGGGCGCGGGCATCTGGATGCTGTAGGTCGGCAGGTCTTCCCCGAGTGCCCGCCGGACCTGCGCTGCAGGAATTCGCCCAGAGATCTCGACCTTCAGCACCACGTCTGACTCCACGAAGGGGCCCTCGGGCTCGCGGAGTTCGGGTGTCTGCGAGGCCTCGTCGCTCTCCTCCCACTTCCAGTGCCGCTTGTCCTTGCTGAGCTGGTAAGTGTCCACGTCGACCTTGTCCCCCAGCCTACGCCCGAGAGCGATCATGAAGGGGATGCGGGCCAAGGCGAAGACCGAATAGTGCTCGGGACGAACCGTCTCCTTCAGGTAGTCGAACCGGCGGTTCATCTCGGCCAGCGCCCGCCGCCATCCGTCGGGGTCCCGAGGCTGTTCGGTGAGCGTGGTCAGGTCGATCTCGAGCGGGCGTTCCTGAGCCGGGTAGCGGCGCGGCCACATGGCTTCCAGCGCCTGGGTCGGGGTTGGCGGGTTGGGTATTGTTCCGTTCGCCATCCGGCTAGTGAAAACCAGGGCGTGCGATTTCTTGCTGGGTGTCATGGAAGTGGCCCTCTCGATGCGCTCCTCATGTGCCCGTTTCATCTCGCGGAGGCGCGCCTCAGGATATTTATCCTCTAGCGCTTTTTTATCGATGAGGTTGTGGCAATCTTGGCACACCAGCATGAGGTTGTCGATGTCGGTGGCGAGCAAGGGTGAACGCTCTGGGTCGCCCCGCGGTCCGTCAGGGGAAAAGCCCACGATGTGGGCGATATGGCTGCGGTTGATGGCTTGCAGGGTCAGGCCATGCCGCCAGAGTTTCTGTCCACAGCCTTCGAATTCGCAAAGACCTGCGGCCCTAGCCCAGAGTTGCAGGATCACGTGCTGGGGGATCTTGGGTCGTGCCACGTCGACGGCGCGTGCTGCTTTTGTTGCAGCGGCCGCCTTTCCTGCCTTCAGCCTCTTGCGGCGCATTTAAAGCCTCACCTCCCCGATCTTGACCGTGCTGCCGTCCGACCGCACTCCCTCCCACGCCCGCAACACGCGCGTCCCGACGACGATAAAGAACAGGGCCTCGCCGTAGATCCTCGGGTCGGCCAGGTGCCTGCGCCAGGAACCCACATCCTCGTCCGAGGGGCTGGAGACGGGCTCGGGGTGGGTGTGCCACTCCCCCAGGTAGACGCGGGTGCCGCCGCTGGCCCACCAGGCCGCGTCCACCACCCGCTGGTGGGCCTGCGAGCGTACGAAGCGGTGGCGCTCGCGGAGGTCGCCGGGCATAGGGGTCGACACCGCGTCGAGCACCACGTCGGGCGAGTCGAGGATGAAGCGGCCCAGCAGCAGCCCACCGCCCTCGAGCTTGCGCCGGCTGTCCTGGCGGTAAGCCAGCATGCGCTCCAGGGCATGGGTGCGTACCTTGAACCGCCCCTCGCCCGCCCGCTGGAACACCAGGGCCATCAGGAGCCTCCCCCGGCCGCGCCGCAGACCGGGCAGTCCGGGCGGCGGAACTCGCACCCCCCCAGGCTGAGGCCCTCCGGCGGGGTGCCCCAGCGCTCCGACAGCCGGAAGCCGGCCCCGAGGAACGCCCCCGGGTCGCCCCGCCACGAGACCAGCCGGTTCCCCGGTGTAGCGCCGGTGAGGCTCTGCAGGGCCAGCCGCGCCGCCAGCTCGGCCGTGCGCGCGGCGTCGAGGAAGGAGAAGGGGGTGAAGGCCCCACCGCAGCCGGCCAGGTCGCGGGTGAACCGCTGGCCCGGCGCGGCGAAGGAGGCGCGGTTGAACAGCGGGGCTTCCTCATGGTCCGGCGGGTTGAACAGGCACTCGAAGCAGCCCTCCCCCCGGCCCGTCAGCAGGGCGTGCCCGCCGACGCCCAGCGGCTCGAGCCAGGTGAACAGCGCGGGCGGGGCGGCGGGGGAGCGCCGCAGGCGCTCGTTGAGCTCGAGTTCGAGCGAGGGCTCTCCGGTGGCCAGCACCACCAGGTCGAAGCCGCCCAGGTGCACGTGGCCGTCGTCGAGCGCCCTCCGCACGTCCTCGGCGACGGCGCTGACCTCCAGGTAGGGGAAGCGCTGCTCGAGGTCGTGCTTGAGGGCCTCGGCCTTGGGCCGGCCGGCGGCGCTGCGGCCGAGGACGTGGCGGAAGGTGTTGTCGTTGCTGAGGCGGTCGGGGTCGACCAGGGTCAGCGACCCCACCCCGCTGGCAGCCAGCAGCACCGCCAGCTGCCCGCCCAACGCCCCGCAGCCCACCAGCAGCACCCGCCTGCGGCCCAACCTGCCGTCGGCACCCCCGCGGGGCAGCAGGTAGGTGCGGTCCCACCGCTCCAGCCCCAGCACGGCGGGCACCTCCGAGGACCCGCCCAGCAGCGGGTGCACGCCGGACCTGCTCGGCGGCTTGAGCCCCAGCAGCGTCCAGGTGCCGCCCGCGCTCAACACCCCCAGCACCACGGGGGCGTCGGCACCGGCCTTGCGCAGCAGCTTCCCGAGGCGCTTGCGACCCCTGCGGTGCAGGTGGCCGTGGAGGAAGGCCCGCCAGTCCTTGAAGGTCCACGCGGCGCCGCCGGGGGGTGGGGTCGGGGCGTCGTGCAGCGCCATGGGGACGTAAACGGCCAGGCGGGATCTCCACTCCCCAGCGCCGAGGCGCCTAGCGACGACCTCGAGCCGGGCCTTGTCGTCGGCGAAGGCGACGGGCACGAACCCGCCGCCCTCCCGCTCGCCCCGCTCCAGGGCGATGATCACCCGCGGGCCGCCCTCCGGCTCGACCGCGCTGCAGGCGACGCGAGCCTCCGGCGCCCCGCCCCAGTAGGCCCCGAACTCCTCGGCGAAGTCGGCCAGGTTGCGCCGCTCGAGGCCCGCCTCCACGGTCTCGAGGGCCGAGGCGAGGGCCTGCCGAAGCACCCCGGCCGGGTCGCGGCGGTCGACCACCAGTCCCTGGCGCACGGCGAAGCAGACGTCGCCGTCGCGGGCGACGTGGGGGATGCGGAAGGGCAGCCCGCTCACCTCCACGTGCGGCAGGTCGGCGGGGAAGCCCCGGGGGATCCGGACGGTGACCTCGAGGCCGTGCCCCGCGACGGCGACCCTCCCGGTCGCACCCGCCAGGATGCCAGGACCCAGCCGAGAGGGGTCGAGCGGCTCGACCGCCTCGAGCTGCTCGCGCGCGACCTGTTCAAGGACGTACTGGATCGTGCCGCTCACGCGCTCGAGCTGCTCCCCACGTACGAGCGGCCCCCCTTCTTCGCGGTCTCGCTCTCCTCGGGCACCGGGAAATCCCCGCCGAACTGCTCCCGCAGGGTCAGGCAGGCCTCGCGGGTGTCCGGCTCGCTGGCGGCCTGCCCCAGGGCCTGCTTGAGCGCCTCGAGCTCCTCCTTGAAGGTAGCCATCTGGGGGTTGGTCATCCGGGTGAAGACGTCGGTGTGAGGCTTGACCGGCACGTTCACCACCAGGCGCCAGGCCCACGCCTCCTCCTGCTCGTGCCGGACATACTGGAAGTTATCCAGCATGCGCCCGACGAGGGCCTCGAGGGCGGCCCGGTCGTCGTACTCGGTCTTGTTCTGCAGCAGGTCGACGCTTTTCACCGGATCGAACCAGTAATAGGCGGCCAGGGTCAGGCCGATGCCCACGGGCGCCCCGTTCCCGCTCGCCTTGAATCGCTCCTGCCGCCAGCGCTTGAGCGCGCGGACGGCGCGGCGGAATTGCGCGGCGTCGTCCCCGCTGAAGCGGCCCGTGACCGCCGCGATCAGCTCCTCGGGCTCGGCCTGCTCCCAGAGCTTGTACTTGGCGTCGGAGTTGGCCTTGCCCTTGGCTAGGTACAGCGGTCCCCGGCCTTCCTCGCCCGCGGCGTACACGGCGAGGTCGACGTGGTAGTCCTCCTTGCCGTCCTTGAAGTAGTAGACGGTGACACAATTGCGGCGGATCTCGACCCGGCTGGTGTGGTTCTCGAGCGCGTCGTACACCCACTGCTTGACCTCGAGCGGCCCGTGCTTGTCCTTCGAGACGTGGAACTTGACGCCCACGTCGATGTCGTAGTCGCCTTCTACCGGCCTGATCCCGGTGTTCATGGCGTAGCTGCCCTGGTTGAAGGGGCTGAACTTGGGCGGCTCCTCGCCCCTGGCCCCGAAGTCGCGCTCGAGGCCCTCCCTGAGCTTCCTCAGCACGATGTCCCGCTTCTCGCGGAGGGTGGCGTTCTCGTCGTACTGCCCCAGCCGGATGTTGTCGTGGAACTCGACGAACTGTTTCTGCACCTTGGCCATTCCCTTTCACCCCCTGGGTAACCGCACCGTTTACTGGCGGTGCGGTACCGCCTGCTAATGTTCACTTTAGTTAACGCTCACTAAATGTCAAGAGGGCGACCTTATAATCTATTAAAGTGAACACGGAGGAGCGGGTCATGACCCTCGGGGAGCGCCTAAGGAGTTTCCGCCAGAACCGGTTCCCGTCCCTGCGCAAGGCCGCCGAGGCCGCCGGGGTCTCGGTGGCCTACCTGTCCAAGCTGGAGTCCGACGAGGCGGGTAACCCCACGCTTGAGGTGCTCAACCGGCTCGCCTCAGCCTACGGCGTGACGCTGGAAGAGCTGACGGGGGGTGGTCCGGGCCCCGCGCCCGCCCAGGCCCTGCCGCCCTCGCTCGAGGAGTTCGTGCGGGAGTACCGCGAGCGCTACCCCGAGCTGGGCGACCCTGACTGGCAGCGGATGCTCCTGGGCATCCGCCTGCGCGGCAAGTACCCCGAGCGGGGCGAGGACTGGCACATCCTGTTCCTCCAGCTCAAGCGGGCGCTCGAGTGATTAACGCACCGCCCTTTCCCTGGAGCCGGTTTAGTCTCGAGGGGTGTGGGACGACCGCGACCCCGACTTCGCCGAGATCCGGGCCGCCTTCTTAGAGGCGGTCGACGAGTTCCACCGCCGGCACGGCTACAGCCGCAACTTCCGGCGCCTGGCCGCCGAGCTGGGCGTCACCGTTAAGGAGGGGGAGGTCAACAAGGCGTTCACCACCCCGGAGGGGGAGCGGGTCATCCTGATTGACCCGCGTGAGCCCCGGGCCAGGCTCGCCTTCACCGGGCTGCACGAGCTGGCCCACCATCTCTTCCAGATGGCCCTCGACGGCGAGCTCGACGGGTACCTCAGGTCGCTGTTCTTCAAGAACCGCGCGCTGGCCACGCAGGCTGAGGAGAACCTGTGCTTCGAGGCCGCCGCCCGCCTGATGATGCCCGGGCACCTGCTGGAGGCCAGCCTCCAGGCACACGGCTACGGCCCCCTGGCGGTCTTCCACCTGGCCCGGCACTCTGGGGCCTCCCACCAGGCGGCCCTGCGCCGGGTCGTCCAGGAGCACGAGACCGACGTGCACGCGGTCCTGGTCGCGCCCAACGGGAAGGTGCTGTACTCGCTGGCCCACGGCCCCAGGCGCGGCCGGAACTCGGTCGGCTCGGGGTTCGTGCTGCCCCGGGCCCACCCCCTGCACCCCCAGGGGTTTCCCTCGGAGGGGACGGTGACCTTCGAGGACCGGGTGCCCTTCAAGCGGAGCTCCGCCGTGTGGAGAAGCAAGGTGGTGGCGGCTCGGGAGGCGGCCTCGGGGCGGGTGCTCGCCTTCTACCTCGACCGGCTGCCCCGGGCTTCCCCCGACCAGCCGGGGCTCTTCCCGTGACGTGGCTCGGCCCCCATGGCCGGTGCCAGGTGTTCACGGTCGACGACACGAACCGGCATGTGCACCCCTTCTGCCTGGAGCGATACCAGCCGGCAATCGCACTCGCCGCCGCGGCAAGTCCAACGCCTCCTCTCAAAGGATTTGATAGCTTGAATAAGGGCCTGTGACGGCAGCCGCGTCAACTGCGGATGACCCGGCGACCCTCCCGCCGGGACGTAGTCTGGTCCAGGCCCCGGAAGGGGGTTAAGAGGCTAAGCTGATGGTCACACTTTGGACGGACGGGTCGGTGCTCGCGGGGGAGGCCAGCCGCTACGCGGTCTGGGCGGTGGTGCTGGGGCGCCCGTGCCAGCCCAAGCGGGCGCTGGT
>NZ_QWLA01000108.1 GCF_003574095.1 Calidithermus roseus | reverse complement strand
GCCAGCGCAGCTGCTTTGCGCGGCGCCGAGTGAGCCAGCAACTCGCGGTAGAAAGCGTCGGCCTCGAGGCGGCCCTCGTCAAGGGCCTCAAACAGCAGCTCGAAGTCGCGCGGGGGCAGGGGCACGTCCTGGGGCACCGGGCTCGCCCGTCCCGACAGAGGACTCGCCGCCGCCTCCTGCGGCGGGAGGCCGCCGGGCCCGGCGGCCTGCTCGTCTGCGTGGGGGTCGCCCGGCTGGTGTACGGCCGTGCCGTCGCGGAGGGGGTCGTCAACGCCCCCAGCCCTGGCCGGGAGGGCCTGGGGGTCAGCACCCTGGGTCAACCGCACGGGCGAGGCGGGCCCGGGCTCGGCGCTCGAGGCGGTGGCCACCCCGGTCGCCGCGGCCCCGGGTCGGTCCAGCCCGGCCAGGGCCCGCGAGAGGTCGGGCCACAGTGCCCACAGCGCCCCGGCGGCGAAGACCGCCCCGCCCAGCAGCACCGCCACCAGGCGGAAGTTGAAGTGGGTCTTGTCGCGCCGGGGGTCCTTGATGCCGAAGACCCGGTTGAGCCACGCCTGCGCCCGCTCGACCGCCCGCGCCCGCCGGACGGCCCCACGGAACTCGCGCAGCGTGGCGGCGTGGGTGGGGTTGACGGGCGGCAGCGCCGAGGGGTCGCGCAGCGCCTTCAGCGCGTCGAGCAGCTCGGGCCGCTCTCGCTGGATGCGGCGCAGCGCCTGCTCGAAGGCCGGGGTGCCGGGCTCGGGCAGCTCGCCGCCGAGGGCCTGGCGGATGGCCTCGAGGGTATTCGTATATTGCTGATTGATAGGATCAGCCATGCCAACATCCTAGCAGGGTGCTCCTGTAGGGTTTTTCATTCATGAGATTATGCCCCTCTAAAGCGGTTTATGATATGTTGATTTACGAAAGGAGATGCATGAGCATGAACCGAAGGATCATCCTCCTCTTGGCGCTGCTGGGACTCTTAGCCGCCGGGGCCGCCTTGGGCCAGGGCGTGGAAACGGCGGTAGGCAACAAGGCGGGCGCAGCGCTGTGCCCGTTCATCAACATCCTCACCGGGGCGGTGGGTCGGTTGGTCATCGTGGTCCTTCTCGCCGTCGCCGCGGTCAGCTACTTCGCCTGGGACGCGCGGGCGGGCAAGGCCATGGCGGCCACGCTGGCGATCGGCGGCCTCGTGCTGCTCAACTTCAACGAGCTGCAGAAGCTGGTCACCCAGATCGACTACTCCACCGCCAAGCCGCCCGGCAACAACCGCATTGTCATCGACTCCAGCGGCAACACCACCGTCTACTGCGGCGGCTGAGCCATGGACCCCCTGCCCCACCCCAACCTCGATCGCGTCTACACCTTTATGGGCTACCAGCCCTTCCAGATCGTCCTGGCAGGCGCGGTGCTCTTCGGGGGGATGCAGCTCAACCAGAGCCTGAAGGGGGGCTGGTGGGGCATCGGGTTCTCGCTGGCGGCGGCCTTCGCGGTGCTGCGGCTCTCGGCCTTGCTGCGCGACCGCTTCCCCGGTCGCGCCCTCGCGCACCTGCGGGCCAACGTCAGCATGGCCCAGCGCTACGCGCCCGGCCGTGACCGCCAGCACGTGCCGCTGGTGCTCGAGATCGAGCCCGACGCGCCCTCCCGATAGTGCGCGAGCAGCCCCAGCCCGCGAGCCCCGCCAAGGCGGGGCTCGCGCACCAGGGAGGAGTCACAGAGAGGACACAGGAGCCACGGATGTACACCAAACCCCTGCACCAGCTGCTGCCCTACTGGGAGATCCACCAGGGGGTGATGTTCTTGGAGGACGGCCGCTTCGAGGTCGGGGCGGCCGTGGACGTGGGGCCAGACCTCTTCCGCAGCGCGGGCGACCGCCAGATCCTCCTGGCGCAGCTGCGCGGGCTGCTGGAGAGCGTGGTGCCCACCGACCATCGCCTGCGCGTGATCGTGGAGTCGCGCCGGGGCAGCGCCGAGGAGATCGCCGCCTACCGCGCGCGCAAGCGTGCCGGGCGGGCGGTTTTCCGCATGCTCGCCGAGGAGCGCGCGAGCATGCAGGAACGGCTGGCCCGCCGCGGCCAGCGGCTGAGCTGGAAGGTCTACTTCCTCGTCAGCGGCGGCCGGGCGCGCGCGGGCGGCGGCAGCGCGCTGGGCTACCTGCTGGGCCGGGCGCGCGCGGCGCTGGGCCTGGCGGGCCGGGCCGCCCACTACCTGCCCTTCTCCCCCGGAGAGTTCGAGGAGGCGCTGGCCGAGGCTCGCGACCTGCGCGCGGCGCTGGTGGCCTACCTGCGCCGGGGCGGCCTCGAGGCCGAGCCGATGGACGACCAGGCCGTCTTCGGCCTGTGCTATCGCTTTTTAAACGACCACGAGCCCCCCGGACCCTACCGCCCCGACCCCCGCTACGCCAGCGAGCGCACCCTGCGGGCCGACCCCGAGCTCGACCCCCAGACGCTCAAGCGGGCGCTGGGGCGGAGCGAGATCTATAACCTCGCCCGCGACTACCTGCACCTGGGCGAGGACTACGTGCGGCTGTACTCCATGTACGGCCCGCCCGCCGCCACCCGCTACGGCCTGCTGGCCGACGCGCTCATCAACGAGCGCGCCTATCTGGTGCTCGACCTCGAGCACCCCGCCCAGAGCGCAGTGCTGCAGCGGCTGGAGAACAAGAAGCGCCAGGCCTGGCAGCTCAACTCCGACGCCGCCAGCGCCCCCGAGTCGAGCGTAGCCAACGCGGTGGGCGACCTGCTGCAGGCCCTGCAGCGCCAGGAGAAGAGCGGGGAGCACTTCCTGCGCTGGGGCGCGAGCCTGCTGGTGCGCGGGGAGAGCGTCGAGCACCTCGACGCCATCGAGCGCATCATCCTGCCGCGGCTGGGCGACACGCTGGGGGCCAAGTGGCGCCGCCAGCAGGAGTACCTGGCCTACCCCTTCAGCCGGCTGCTGCCCTTCAGCGGCCGCAGCCAGGACACCACCTTCACCACCCTCTCCGAAAACGCGGCCCAGGTCGCGGTCTTCTTCGGCCCCTGGGTGCGCCCCAAGCTCGACAGCGCGACCTGCCTCACCACCAACCGCTTCAGCGCCTTCGTGGGGATCGACCTCTTCGACCCCAAGGCCACCAACTGGAACACCGCCGTGCTGGGCGCGTCGGGCTCGGGCAAGACCTTCACCGTGCAGAGCCTGCTCTCCGACGCCATGGCCGAGGGCGACCTCGAGCTGATCCTGGTCGACAAGAAGGGGGACTATGCCCCGCTGGTGAGCCTGGCGGGCGGGGCCACCATCCCCATCGCCCCCGGCGCGGGCGTCACGCTCAACATGTTCGACCTGCCCCCCGGCGAGACCGAGCCCTCGGAGGAGAAGCTGACGTTCCTGCAGCGGGTCTTCCACATCCTCAAGGGCAACGCCGCGGCCTCCGACCCCGACCTCCACCTCAAGGAACAGTTGTGGATGGAGGCGGTGCGCACCGCCTACCGCGCGGCCCGCGAGCGGGTGGCCGGGGAGGCGGACGATCCCCTATCGGGATGGCGGCTGCGGCCCATCACCCTCTCGGAGGTGCTGTCCACCCTGGGGGCGCTGGGCCAGCTGGCCGGGCGCTCGATCGGGGTGGAGGAGAAGGCCCTCGCCCGCAAGCTGGCGGTGGAGCTGTCGGTGTGGACCCAGGGGGCGATGGGCCGCTTCCTGGACGGGCGGACCAACGTCCACATGGGGGACAACCCGGTCATCTACTTCGACATCGCCGGCTTCGACGCCTTCGACGACGTGCGGGTGACGGCGCTGGGCGTCAGCCTCATCGCCCAGCTGATCTACGCCCGGCTCAACAACTCCCCCCGCAACCGCCGCAAGATCGTCGTCTTCGACGAGGCCCACGCGGTGTTCAAGATCAAGGCTTCGGCCGATCTGGTCACCGACCTCTACCGCCGCGCCCGCAGCTACGGGGCGGGGGTGTGGACCATGACCCAGAGCATCGCCGACTACCAGGGGCCCTACGTCCAGGGGGTGCTCGACTCGACGAGCGTGTTCATGATCCTGCGGGTGCCCGAGCAGGAGGAGCTGGTGGTGCAGACGCTGGGCCTGCCCGAGGCCTGCACCGCCCAGCTGCGCACCCTCGAGCGGCGCAACGGGGAGTGGAGCGAGCTGCTGTACGTGATGCGCCGGGAGGACAGCCGGCTGCAGGGCGACATCCTGCGCGTCGCACCGACCCCGCTCGACTACTGGGCCTTCACTTCCAGCGCCGCCGACGTGGCCCGCCGCCGGCGCCTGGAGGCGGAGCGGGGCAGCCTGCTGGCAGCGCTGGGCGAGCTGTCGGGGGCGGAGGTTTCGCGCTATAAGAGCTGGTTTGAGGAGGAGCAAGATGCGTGCGAGGTTGTTTAAAACCCTACCCTGGCTGCTGGCGCTGACCCTCTCGCCGGCGCGGGCGGTCGAGACGCCCGACTTCACCTTCTTCACCATCCCCGACCTCTACTTCGCCGAGCCCACTGTGGGTACCATCCAGACCGGCGACAGCATCTTCGGCATGGTGCTGGCCTGGCTGCTGAACAACGCGGTGGGGCTGCCCGCGAGCACGGACGCCCAGCAGCAGGTTCCCCTCTCGCGCCTGCTGGGCAACGTGTGCGCGGTCCACGAGGGCAAGCCCATCGGGGCCATCGCCTGCCCGCTGAGCAGCCTCTACCGCCGGGCGCTCGCCACGGTGAACAGCCTTGGCACCCGGGCGAGCAACCTGGCGAACAGCATCCTCAACAACTTCCTGGGCCTGCTGGGCAACGCGGTGGCCAACCAGCTCAACAGCTGGGTGGCGGGGGCCATCGGCATGGACAACATCAAGGCCGTCGCCAGCGGGCTGCAGGCGGCGGAGGACTGGCTGGCCGACACCGTGTCGGCCGTCGAGCGTCAGGTGCGGCGCAGCGCCTACCGCGCCAGCTCCTCCTGGCTGATGGAGGTCTTCCCCCAGGGGGGCCTCACGCTCACGGCGCAGGGCGAGGCCGAGCGGCGCGAGGAGGCCCGCCAGAAGGCGGGGGCGCTGGTGGGGGCTCTGCAGGCCACCAACGTCGCCGCGGTGGGGCAGGTCCAGGAGGCCGATAGCTTCCGCCAGGCGCTGCGCAACCAGGTGGCCCAGGTCGAGGAACAGGCCCCCCAACCCTCGCGCGTGGCCCAGGCCCTGGCCGGGGTGACCACCGACCTCGCGGCCAAGGCCGAGCCGGTGGCCTCCGCCCGCGAGCACGATATCCGCGCGGAGGCCAGCGTGCGGGGGGTGCTGGTGGAGATGGGCGCGCTGCAGATCGACGCGCTCAAGCTGCAGCTGACCTCGGAGGACCGGCTGGTGCGGCTGGCCAAGGAGCAGATCCTGGCGCAGGCCGCCACCAACCAGATCCTCGCCGCCCAGACCAAGCTGCTCGTCCACCAGGCCATGCAGCAGCTCGAGGGGGTCGAGGACGCCTCCCGCGCCGCGGCCGAGGCCTTCGTCCAGCAACTCGCCGCCACCAGCGCCATGCTGGAGGGCGTGTACCGCATGCCCGCCGAGCTGAGCGAGACCCAAAAGACCATGGAGGAGGTCTATTGATGCCGCCGTGCGCGCGCGTACTGCGGGCGTGGGGCCTGCTCGGTCTGCTGGTGCTAGCCCCGCTGGCCTGGGCCCAACCCCCCCAGCCCCCCGAGCAGTTCACCCTCGAGCAGGGCCTCTCCATCGTGCAGGCCCTGGCCGACCCCGCCCGCTACAGCGAATACTTCCCCGACACCGACCGCTGGCTGCCCTTCTACGGGCGCAAGCTGCGCGAATACAAGGTGCCGGTGCTGCTGTACAACTTCGGGCTGGTGCTGCTGGTGCTGGGGGTGGCCGCCACCTTCTGGCAGGCCAAGCTGGGCCGGCTGAGCCCGGCGCTGGCCCTGGTCCGGCTGGTGCTGGTGGGCGCGGCCTGGCAGACCCTGGTCATCCCCCCGCAGTACAACGGCTGCACCGCGGCGAGCCAGCACAGCTACCCCTGCACGCTCAGCAGCCAGCACAAGCCCAAGGACATCTCCTACGTCACCACCGACCCTGCCACCGGCGGCTACGTCACCGCCACCAAGACCGTGACCGTCGAGGAGCCCACCGCCCCCGAGCTTCCGCTGCACCAGGGGCTGAAGTCGCTGTACAAGGACGTGTTCCTCAACTCGGCCAACCAGGCCATCATCGCCTCGCTCAAGAACGAGGGGCAGGGCATAAAGCGGGTGCAGACCATGGTGCTCAACCTCTCCATCACCTCCTGGATCGCCGCCAGCGCAGGGGCGGTGAGCCAGAGCGTCAACCCCCTGCTGCGCTGCGGGCTGGGGGCGGCGCTGGGGGCGGGCACCGGCAACGGGGGGGTGGAAGGCTGCGCGGCGGCCACCGCCGGGTTGCCGGAGATCTCGCGCAGCGTGAGCAACACCATGGGCACGGTGCGCACCCTGCTGGTGATGGGCCCGCTCATCACCATCGCCACCTTCCACGCCCTGAACACCCTGGCCGGGGTCTACCTCTACAGCGTGCTGTTCTTCATGGGACTGCTGGTGCCGCTGGCGCTCTTCGTCGGACCCCAGGTGCTGCTGAACGCCTTCAAGTACGTCCTGGTGGCGCTGCTGACCCCGCTGGTCTCGGGGGTGCTCCTCTCGACGGGGATGAGCCTGACCTACAACAACGCCACCACCAAGATCCAGGCCCTCGAGGACATGGCCAAGAAGCTGGTTGAGGCGGGCATCCCCCCGGGGGCCGCCGCCTTCGCGCCCAGCCTCAACCAGATCGCCACCCGCCAGCTTTACAACCTCTACCGCTGCCTGGAGGCCGACGCCCAGGGCCTGGCGGTCGAGGGGGTGGACTGCACCGCCAGCGTGGCGGGGGGCCTGGCGGGGGAGCTGGCGAGGGTCAAGGGCGAGAACCCCGCCTACGCCAACGAGGCCCGCCTCATGCCCAGCGGCTTCACCGCGCTGCAGGAGGCCTACGGGGTGGCGCTGAAGAACCTCCTCGAGCGGGTACCGCCCGGCTTCGCCGCCGGCAGCTACCGCAGCCTCAGCGAGGACGACCGCAAGGCGATGTACGGCGAGCTCAAGAAGCTCTTCGGCGAGGGAAGGGTGGCGGTGAGCGAGGACGCCAAGGGGCTGCTGGCTTTCTTCCAGCGTGTCAGGGGCTGGCCGGACCTGGGGGCCAACCCTGGCGAGACCGTGCGGCTGTACGTGGCCGCCAGCGGGGGCAACCCGCTGCAGGGCGGACAGTGGAAGAAGGACTTCGAGTCCGTGGCCTTTGACCCGGCCAAGCTGCCCGAGGGATCGCTGCTGGAGGCGGGGGACACCTGGGCCGCTGGCGCGGCCAGCCTGGGGCTGATGAACCGCCTGGTGGCGCTGCAGGCCACCAGCGAGGGCTTCCAGCTTGCGCTGGCCTCGACGGCCCAGACCAAGGCGCTCAACATGGCCATCGTCACCATCCTGGCCGCGGCCATCACCATCGCCATGCTGGTCATGGCCAACCAGCTCCTGGCCGCGCTCTTCGGGGCCATGATCGCGGGGGCGGGCGGCACCCTGAGCGGGCTGTTCCTGGGGAGCGTCGGGGGCGCGGCAACGGTCGGGGG
>NZ_QWLA01000107.1 GCF_003574095.1 Calidithermus roseus | reverse complement strand
AGGCGGGCGAGGTTCTGGGCTGGGTGGGCTCCACGGGCCGCTCGACCGGCTCTCACCTGCACTACACGGTCTTCCGCTATGGGGTAGCCGTAGACCCCATGCCGTACCTGGACGCTTTAGCCGCCCGCTAGCCCTGCGGTCCCTTCAGCCCTGGCCACTCCTGGGCCAGCAGCGAGTAGCAGGCCGTGTCCACGAAGCCGTGGAGCCGCTTCCAGTCCTGCCGGCGAATGCCCTCGAAGGTGAAGCCCAGCCTCTCGGCCAGCCGCCGGGAGGGTTGGTTGTCCACCTCGATCCGCATTTGCACCCGGTTGAGCTTCAATTCCTCGAACACGAAGCCCAACATGGTCCGGATGGCCCGCGTCATCAGCCCGCGCCCGCTAGCCCACTCGGCCAGCCAGTAGCCGATCTCGGTGCTGACGGGCTCGTCGTTCACCCGCTCGATGGGGAAAAACACGATGCCCCCCGCCATCCTGCCGTCCTGCCAGATGCCCACCCAAGGCAGGCCGTCTTCGGCGTAGCGGGTGATGCCCCGCAGGATAAACAACTCGGCGTCCTCGAGCGTCTGCATCTGTGCGCTCCAGTCCAGCCAGCGGTCCAGGTGCTCGCGGCTGTCGCGCGCAAACTCCAAGAGCTCCTGGGCATGGTGCATCTCGAGGGCCTGCAAGTAGGCCCCGTCGCCTAGGTCGCGTCTGAACATTCTTACCCCCTTGCTTCCAAATTCTATCGGCTACGTGAGCTACGCGGACGCGAGCCTCTCGGGCGGGCGGCTTTAGCAAAGCCCAATGCTGGCCCCGGACCCTGGGCAAGCAGGGTAAACTAAGCCGATGTTGAGCCGTGGAAAATCTTCACCCAACGCTTCGCTGACCTATCTGGCTGAAGGTAGCGAGCTCGAGGGCACCCTCAAGGCCAAAGGACAGGTGCGCATCGACGGCGTGGTGCGGGGTTCGGTGCTGGTGGAAGGCGAACTCGAGATCGGCCCCAGCGGGGTCGTCGAAGGCGAACAGCTGCGGGCCAAGAACGCCCACGTGCAGGGCAAGGTCCGCGCTGCTGTCTCGGTGGAGGGCAAGCTCACCCTCACCAAGAGCGGGCAACTCGAGGGCGACGTGCGGGCCAGAGCCCTCGACATCGAGGCCGGGGCGGTCTTCATCGGGCGCAGCCAGACCGGCGAGGTCAAGGCCGCCCTGCCCCAACCCTCCAAACCCGCCAGCGAGTGAATCCTGAGCAGCCTGGAGGACCATTTGTACGGCCCTCCGCGATTTTTTTGAACTGCGTAAAGGCAAAACCCCGCTCAAACGCGGTAAAGTAGTTGGGCTGTGGCCCTTGAACGTTTGTTCCGCCGTCGGCGCGCCCAGGGTGAGGTCCGCGACGTCCCCGAACTGTGGACCCGCTGCCCGAGCTGTGACGCGCCCATCTACAAGAAAGACCTCGAGCAAAACCTCTACGTCTGCCCCAAGTGCAGCCACCACATGCGCTTTCCCGCCCTCAGGCGCATCGAGTCCCTGGCCGACGCCGGCACCTTCGAGCAGACCACCCGGCTCAAGCCCGCCGACCCGCTGGAATTCGTGGACACCGAGCCTTACGTCAAGCGCCTCGAGCGCTACCAGAAGGAGGCCGGTCGCCCCGACGCCATCGTGGGTGGGCGCTGCCTGATCGGGGAGGTGCCCAGCGTGCTGCTGGTCATGGACGCGGCCTTCGCTGGGGGTTCGATGGGCAGCGTGGTGGGCGAGGAGATCGCCCGAGGAGCCGAGCTGGCCGCCCAGGAGAACCGTTCCTTGGTGATCGTCTCGGCCTCGGGGGGAGCCCGCATGCAGGAAGCGGCGCTCTCGCTGATGCAGATGGCCAAGACTACCCTGGCCCTCGACCGGCTGTGGGCCAGGCGCCTGCCCTACGTCTCCATCCTCACCGACCCCACCACTGGGGGCGTGACCGCTAGCTTCGCCGCCATCGCCGACGTGATCTTCGCCGAGCCGGGGGCCCTCATCGGCTTCGCCGGTCCCCGCGTGATCAAGCAGACCATCCGCCAGGACCTGCCCGAGGGCTTCCAGCGCTCGGAATTTCTGCTCAAGCACGGCATGGTGGACCGCGTGGTGGACCGCCGGAAGCTGAAGGAGGCGGTGACGCGGGTGCTCAGGCAATTCGTGGGGGGTGCGCGTGCCGCTGGAGTTTGAGAAGCCCATCCTCGAGCTCGAGACCCGCATCGCCGAACTCGAGAAGTACGCTCAGGAGAGCGGGGTGGGACTCGAGGGCGAACTCTCGGTGCTCAGGGAGCGGCTCAAGAAGCTTCAGGACGACACCTACGGCAACCTCACGCGCTGGCAGCGGGTGCAACTGGCCCGCACGCCGGGGCGCCCCACCACCCTCGACGTGCTGGGCGGGGTGTTCCAGGACTTCTTCGAGCTCTGTGGCGATCGCACCTTCTCCGACGACCCGGCCATCGTGGGTGGCCTGGCCTACCTCGAGGGCACGCCGGTGGTGGTCTGCGGCCAGCAGAAAGGCCGTGATACCAAGGAGAACATTCAGCGCAACTTCGGTATGCCCCACCCGGAGGGCTACCGCAAGGCCATGCGCCTGATGGACCTCGCCGACCGCTTCCGCCAGCCCTTCATCGCCTTCATCGATACCCCCGGAGCCTATCCCGGCATCTCCGCCGAGGAGCGGGGCCAGGCCTGGGTCATCGCCCAGAGCATCCAGCGCATGGCCCGCCTGCGGGTTCCGGCCATCGCGGTGATCCTGGGTGAGGGAGGTTCGGGTGGGGCGCTGGCCATCGGGGTGGGCAACCGGGTGCTGATCCTGGAGAACGCCTGGTACTCCGTCATCTCCCCCGAGTCCTGTGCGGCCATCCTGTGGCGCGACGCCAAGGAGGCGGCCAAGGCCGCCGAGGCTCTCAAGCTCTCGGCCCCCGACCTGCTGCAACTGGGCATCGTGGACCGGGTTATCCCCGAACCGGGCGGCGGAGCCCATCGCGACCCGGCGACCACCCTCGCCAACCTCAAGACCGCGCTCCTGGAGACCCTGGCCGAACTCAAAGACTTGGGCCCGGAAGAGCTCTTCGAGGACCGCTACCGGCGCTTCAGGGGGCTGGGGGTCTACGCCGAGTAGGTAAAAGTGCTCTTTTCAGGCGCTCGAGTTCGGGCGAAGCTGTCGCTGATGCTGGCTACCCTGCGCCACAACCACGGGTGGGCGCTGGCCCTGGGGTTCAACTGGGTGCTGTGGCTGTGGGCTATCTCCCTGCAGCCCCCATGGTTGAGCGCTTCCATCGCCTACGCTAATTTTGTCGCGGTCGTCGGGTATTTTCGCATGGCCGCCCATCTGCCCTCGCCCGTCCAGCGGGCGATGCACGGCATGGGCATCGCCACGGGGCTGCTGGGGGGTGCGGAGGTGCTGCTGGTGCTCCAGCATGTCTTCGCGCTCCCCACCGGCTGGCTGCAGGAGAGCTTGTTCATGACCGGAGCCCTCACGGCGGCGTTTTATGCCCTCAGCCTGCCAGGGGCCATCGAGCGCTTGCGGCTCTACCATCCCGGCGTAGCCCGGCGTGCGGTGCTCGGCCCGTTGCTCGCCGGTGGAGTGTGTACCCTGGTGGCCTGGCTGTTCAGGCCCTACTTCACCCCGGTTGCTCTCTACACCCTCATCACCTTCACGCTGTTCTTCCTCTTCGCCTATCAGGTCAGCCTCATGTCCCGCCATCGCCTGCGCGAGAGCTTGCTGCGGGTGATGTGGGGGCTGGCCCTGGTGAGCCTGGCGCGCATCATCGGGATCATCGGCGGCTTCGATCCCCCGCCCTGGGTGACGGTTGGCTTCACGTCGCTGTGGATTGCCGGGATGCAGGTCGTGGCCTCGGCAGCCCTCGAGCGGCCCCCGGTTTACCCCAGCCGCTGAGGCCAGGGGCGAGGCACGCATGAAGGGTGCGATAACGTGCGCTAACGGCCACACTGCTTGAAATCTGGCCTGGTTACAGGGTAGGCTCATCCTAATCGCCGGAGGCCAAGCCTCGCCATGTCCAAGAGCGTCACCATCCACGGTTCTTCCCCCTGGCTCTGCTCCGCGGCTGAAAGCCTCTACGGTGCGATAGGCCTGGCCAGGCCTGTCACCCTGGTGCTCGACCAGCCCGTAGGCTTTGCCCTGCAGGTGCTCCCCTTGCTCGAGCCGCCGTTCGTGGTCGCCACGCCGTCGGCTTCTCCCCACTACCTCCAGGAGTTGGCCAGCTACCGCCCGGCGGCGGTTCTGCTCGAGCCCGTCTCCCCCCAGCGCATGCGGGAGGCACTCGAGGCGGTGGCCTCGGGCGCGGTGTTGCCGGTCGAGGGGCTCGAGGGCGTCGAACCCCTGACCCAGCGCGAGCGCCAGGTGGCCCGTTTGCTGATCAAGGGCCTGAGCGACAAGGAAATTGCCAGGGAATTGCGGGTCGAGCCCAAGACGGTGTCGAACTGGGTCTACAGCCTCAAGCAGAAGATGGGTGCAGACAACCGTTCGCAGGTGGCGTTGCTCTATCTGGGATTGCGCGTCGAGCCGCCCTAGAGCACTCTTCAGGGGTTGTGGGGATTCTCCACGTTCACGAGCGATGAGGGGCGGTTGAGTGCCGCGACGCTTCTTGCGTCGTTTGCCGAGTGATACCAACTGGAATTACGCGGATCCAGGGAAGTGGATTGGAATGGGCTTCCCGTCACTAAGGAAACCCAAAGATGAGTCTAAAAAAGCTCAAAGATAGCGCAGGGGGGAGGTATGTGTACGGGTTCAATGTGGCGTTGCTGATTTGGACAGATGGACAGCGGAAGATACTGTGGGGTACGGGGTTTTCACTTCTGGCCGGGCAGTCCCTATCTTTATCAGCTCCTACATACTTCTCGCAAGTTTTGTCGTGTACCTGTACCTAGGCCCATAACCTCAAGCGTCTGGCCAGCGTTTTGTGGGTGGCAACTTGGGCTATACAAATACCTCGGCAACGGTGTACTGAGGACGTGCGCCGTGGTGGACATCGCTGGTGCCAAACACTGATCCATGGCTCGCCTGCCAGGCTGCTCGAGCTGCTCGAAAATCACTTCCGCCATCCTTCATGCACATTAGACTAAGGGCAGCCATGAGCAAGCCTGAGTCTCGCGAGCACAGCCAGAAGCACCTGCAGCTAAGCCTGCGGGCCCAGCCCTTCGAGATCCCTCCCTTGTGGGACGCGCTCCTGATCGGTCGGGGCGCCCCCATCGGCCCAGAGGCGGCCCGGCGGATGGCCGAGAGCCTGTCCCCCGGCCAGTTCGAGCTGATTCCCCTGGAAGGGGAAGGGTCGGTAGTCGAGGCCTGCCTGGTGCGCAAGAAGCTGCTGCGGCTGGTGGAGGCGGAAAGCCTGGTCCAGCTCCTGCTGGAGGAGTGCGCGCAGATGCTCGACGAGGAGGCGGTGATCCGGGTGCACCTGGACCCGGAGTTGCAGGCCAAGCGTACCCTCAGGCTAAGATAGGTCCGGCTTATGCAGCGCCGCGTTATCGACGCCATGACCCCGGACCCCCTGGTGGTCGAGGGGGAGGTGAGCGTGGCCGAGGCGGCCCGGCTGATGAACCAGCACCGGGTGGGTGGCCTGCCGGTGGTGACGGGCGAGCGGTTGGTGGGCCTGCTGACCTCGCGGGATGTGCGGGCCGCCCACCCCAACCGCCTGGTGCTGGACGCCATGCGCAAAGACCCCCTGACCATACCCCCCGAGGCCAGCCTCTTCGAGGCCTTCGAGCGCATGCAGGAGGCCGAGGTGGAGCGGCTCCTGGTGGTGCGCGCGGGGAAGCTGGTGGGGGTGCTGACCAAGGGCGCGCTCCTGTATTCCCTGGGCGCCAGCCAGGACCCCCTGACCGGGCTGTCCCGCGCCGACCGGCTGCGGCACACCCTGGAGAGCTACCTGCAGGGAGGGCTGGACCCCACGCTAGTCTTCGCCGACCTGGACAGCTTCGGCTCCCTCAACAAAGCCCACGGGCACGTGGCCGCCGACCGGGCCCTGCGGGCGCTGGGCCGCCTGCTGGGGGGCTTCGCCCGCGCCCACGGCGGGGAGGCCTTCCGCTACGCCGGCGATGAGTTCGTGCTGCTCTTCCCCCGGCCCCGCGGCGAGGTGCTGCCGCTACTGGAGGAGCTGCGGCGGGAGGTGGGGGTCCTGAAGGTGGAGGGCCTGCCGCCGCTGGCCCTGTCCCTGGGTGTGTCGGGGGGGCGGCGCGGCCCGGGCCGGGTGCCGGAGAACCCTGCGGCCACTGCCGACGACCTGATCAACCTGGCCAGCCAGGCCTCCACCCGGGCTAAGGGCAGTCCCCAGGGCTGGGTGGAGGCGGCCGAGTCCTCTCGCTAAGGGCGCCCTGACCTCGGAGTTGTCCTCGACGCCAGCACGCGCCACCCGCACTTGAGGGGCTGGCGGAGGAGGACCGTCAAGCCCGTCGGATCTCCAAAGCGAACATCCAGGGTAATGCCGACGGCTAGCCGCCATACCCCTCCCGCAATTGGCGCACGAAGGCCCGCGCCAGCTCAGGGTCGAACTGGCGGCCCGCCTGGCGCTCGATCTCGGCCAGGGCCTCCTCACGGCTCCAGGCCGGCTTGTAGGGGCGCTCGGAGGTAAGGGCGTCGTAGACGTCGGCCAGGGCGAAGATACGCGCCAGCAGGGGGATGGCCTCTCCCGCGAGGCCGTCGGGGTAGCCGCTGCCGTCCCAGCGCTCGTGGTGGTGGCGGATGACCTCTAGCGTGGCCGGTGGGAGGAAGCCCAGCCGCTGGGCCATCTCCTCGCCCAGGATGGCGTGGGCCTTCATGCGCTCCCACTCCTCGGGGGAGAGCTTGCCGGGCTTCTTGAGGATGGGGTCGGGGATGGCCAGCTTGCCCAGGTCGTGCAGGTAGGCCCCCAGGCGCAGCTCGGTAAGCGCGGGCTCACCCAGGCCCAGCTCCTCGGCCAGGCGCAGGGCCAGCGCGGTGACCCGCTCGGTGTGCCCGGCGGTCTCGAGGTCGCGGTACTCCAGCGCCACCCCCAGCCCCTTGAGGGCCTCCTCTCGCGTCTGGCGCAGCTGCTGCAGGGTCTGAGCCTTCTCCAGCGCGCGCTCCAGGCGGCGAGCGGCGAAGCCCAGCAGCGGCAGAGGGTCCTCGCGGTAGGCCCGACGGAAGTCCAGCAGACTCAGGACCCCCACGGTCCGGCCGAACAGCCCCACCGGCATATGGGCGGCGCTCTTCAACCCCAAAGCCACCCGCTCGGGCAGGGCCAGGGGGTGGTCCGGGTAGGAGGGGGCGTAAAGGGCCTCCCCCGTGAGCAGGGCCTGGCCCATCAGCCCCCGCTTCAAGGGCTGGCGCTCGTGGCGGACCTGGGTGAGCCACGCCTCGGGGGGCTCCCCGGTCACCACCCGCGTCCACAGGCCTTCGGGGGTAGCCTCGCTGAAAAGAGCCATCTGAAAGCCGCTGATGCGCCACAGGGCTTCCATGGCTTCCTTCAGGATGGCCTCGGGGTCCTCCAGCGCCTCCAGCCGGGCCGAGAGTTCGGCCAGCGCCCGGAAGCGCTCCGCCTCGCCCTGGGCCTTGCGCAAAGCCTCGAGGCGAGCGATGGCCGCCCCGGCGGCCTCAGCCAGGGCCAGCAGGAGGTGGCGATCCTCGGGCAGCAACCCCCCGCCCTGCTCGGCAGTGTCAGCGGAGAGCACCCCCAACACCCGTCCCTCGGCGTCGCGCAGGGGCACCCCCAGGTAGGCCGCCCGGCTGGGTCGCCCGGAGAAGAACAGGGCCTCAGGCGCCTGCGAGGCGTCCTCCAGGTATAGCGGCTCCCCCCCCTCCAGCACCCGCCAGGCC
>NZ_QWLA01000106.1 GCF_003574095.1 Calidithermus roseus | reverse complement strand
CCCCCAACGCGAGGAAGGCCCCTGGCCCCCTTCGGTGGACCTTCCCCTGGCCTATGAAGCCCAGCTTCCCATCAAAGCTGGTTTCGTGCAGGAGGCTCTGGAGCGCATCGCCAAGCTGGAGGCGGCGCTCGAGCCCATCCAGCCCTCGCCCTGGCCCCTGGGCTACCGGGCGGCGGCGCAGTACGCGGTGATGCCAGGCGGGGGGCTGGCCTACCGCTTGCCGGGGACGCACAACCTGCGGCTGCTCGAGCGCGACCCCCTGCTGGCCCCGCCACTGGTGCGGGCCTTCGAGCAGGTCAAGCTGCTGCAACTGGCCTGCTTCGAGGTCGCCCTGCGCGGCAGTCTGCACGAGGGCAAGGTGCTGCTGGGGCTCATCGGGGGCGACCCCAAGCGCTTGCAGCCGGTGGCCCGCGAGCTGCTGGGCTCGAGCCCGGACGTCGTGGGCGTGGTCTGGGCTGAGGACCACCCCGCGGGGCGCTTCCGCGGGCGGGTGCAGGCGCTTGGGGGGGCAGGGACGCTGCTGGAGGACTTTGGGGGCGTGCTCTGTAGCGTCAGCGTGCAGAGCTTTGCCCAGGTGAATCCCGAGGCGGCGGGGCGGATGTACCTCGAGGCCGCCCGGATCGCGGGCGAGGGGGAGAGGGCAGTGGAACTCTACGCCGGGAGCGGGGTGCTGGGGTTTCACCTGGCGCGGGGCTTTGGGGAAGTGCTGGCGGTGGAGATCAGCAAGGACGCGGTGAAGCGAGGGGAAGCCGACAAGGCCCGGCTGGGAGTTGCCAACCTGCGCTTCCACCGGGGCGATGCGAGCGAACTCGCCAAGCTGGGGGCCGCCGACCTCGTCGCTGTGGACCCACCTAGGGCTGGGCTCTCGCCCCAGACGGTGCAGGCCCTGCTCGAGACCCGCCCCGCCCGCCTGCTCTATATCTCCTGCGACCCCGCCACTTGGGCGCGGGACGTGGGGCGCCTGGCGCGGGAGGGCTACAGGCCCCAGCTCGTGCGCCCCTACGACTTCTACCCCTACACCCACCACGTCGAGGTGCTGAGCTTGCTGACGCTGGCGTGACCGGCTATCCTTAGCCTTACGCCTATGGAAATCGAAGCCATGATCACCCTGCGCCTGGAAGTGCCCGACGACACCGACCTCGACGACCTGACCCTCGAGCTCGACGAAGAAGGCCGCATCCAGTTCACGGCGGCTGGCGAGGTCGTAGCCGACGGTGCCTCCATCACCGATTACAGCCTCGACGACGTGGAAGAGGTCGAAGATGACGACTATGACGATGAAGACGAGGAGGATGAGGACGACGAGGAGCAGTGAGCCTGGTCGGGCTTAAGCTCTCGCATCGCATGTCGAACGCAAGAGGCCTTTTGTAGGGGCGAGCCACCGGCTCGCCCTTTCGCTAGACCTTGCCGTTGCCTTCCGGGGCCGGAGCCTCCAGCTTTCCTGTGTTCTTGGGCCTAGCTCCGACGTAGCGGGTTGC
Organism: Calidithermus roseus; assembly: GCF_003574095.1. Classification (GTDB taxonomy): domain Bacteria; phylum Deinococcota; class Deinococci; order Deinococcales; family Thermaceae; genus Calidithermus; species Calidithermus roseus. The sequence continues at coordinate 6,347 of NZ_QWLA01000106.1, read as the reverse complement.
CGTCCAGATCAACACTGCGGCGAAGACCATGCGCAGCCAGAACTCGGGCAGGTGGTTGGCGACGAGGCTGCTCACGAAGGCTCCGATTAGAATCCCCACGATCAGGCCCGGCAGCATGGGCTGGTCTACGTTGCCGTAGCGGTAGTGGGTGATCGAGCCCACGATGGCCGAGGGGACCATCGCCAGCAGCGAGGTGCCCTGCGCAGTGTGCTGCTCGAGGCCCATCAGCAAGACCATGATGGGCACGATGATGGTTCCTCCCCCAACCCCCATCAGCCCCGAGGCGAAGCCCGCCGCCATTCCCGTCAACACCAGCGGGATCACCCGGACCCAGCCCTGCAAGGGTTCCTCGACGTGGGGGATGTAGGGCTTGAGGATCAGGCTGAGGGCTATCGCCACCAGATACCAGCCGAACACCCGCTTGAGCTTCCACTCCGGCAGGACGTTGGCGTAGCGAGCCCCCAGGTTGGCGGTGACCATTGCGGTAGGAAAGATCAGCAGGGCGGCCAACCAATCCACCGAGCCCTGGGTGGCGTAGGTGAGGGCTCCGGTAAGGCCGGTGAAGACCACCATGACCAGGCTGGTGGCGATGGCTTTGTGCTGGCTTAGCTTGAGAAAGCTGACCATCAGGGGCACGGCGATGACCCCGCCGCCCAGGCCCACCAGCCCGCCAAAGGCCCCGCTCGCCAGCCCGATCCAAAGACTCGAGAGCTTCACAACAGGGTTATACCATGAGATTTTGAATCTAAAAATTCTACACCCGGAAATTCGACGGACCTAACCGTACGTTTGCTGCCTCGAGCCTGGATTTTTACGGCTTTTTCACGCTTTGGGGTCTACAACATTCCTGCAAACCCAGGGAAGGGAATGTGACCTCAGGAGGCAGATCATGAGAAATAGCATCAAGGCAATCTTAGCGAGCGCGGCGCTCGGCCTGGCGGCGGTGGGGGCCTTCGTGGCCGCTTCCGACCACGACGACGGGGAGGCTGACACCAAGGCCAGGGCCCTCAACCTCACCGACCTCTACGTCTTCCGCGAGATCGACCAGAACCCCAGGGCCAAGGCCGATGACCTGATCTTCGTGATGAACACCAACCCCCGCTCGCTGGCGCGGCAGCAGTACTACTTCAGCACCAACGCCCGCTACGAGTTCCGCCTCACCCGCGTGCTGGGCAAGGACGACCCGGCCACCGGTCAGACCGACGCCTTCTTCCGCCTCGAGTTCGGTGCCCCCGACAAGAGTGGCCAGCAATCCATCACCCTCACCGCCAGCCGGGCCGGGGTGACCCGCACGGTCAAGGCCACCGCCGACGGCAAGCCCATCCTGACCACGCCCCTCACGGCCAAGCCCATCATCAACCAGGTTCCCCTCGATCGGGGTGCGATCAGCGTGTTCGCTGGCCTGCGCGAGGACCCCTTCTTCTTCGACGTCGAGCAGTTCTTCCGGGTGCGGGCGGGGTTGGCCGGGCTGGGCCCCAGCGTGGGCTTCCGCAGCCCCGGCCATGACTTCACCGCCGGCTACAACGTCAACTCCATCGTGGTGCGCGCGCCTATGGAGTGGCTCACCGCCGGCTCCATTGCCAAGACCTTCGACGTGTGGACCACCATCTCCATCCCCGACCCGGCTAAGCCCGGCGAGTGGAGGCAGGTCGAGCGCCTGGCCCGCCCCGCCGTCAACGAGGGCCTGCTGCTGACCAACGACTACCTCAACACCCTCAACGCCGTGGGCCCCGACTTCGAAGCGGCGGTGCTGGCGGGCGACAAGGCGGCGGGTGAGGCGGCGGCCCCCATCGTGGGCGAGATCTCCACCGTGCTCAAGCTGCTGGGCAACTCGCCCGAGCGCATCAGCGCCCTGCTCGGCGCCTTCCTGCCCGACGTGATGCGCATCGACACCACCGGGCCCTCCGGATACGCCAACGACCTCAACAAGCGCGGCAGCCCGGTGCGGGGCCGCATGCTCAAGGACGACGTGATCGACATCACCCTGCAGGTGCTCTCCAACGGCGCGGTCAAGGGCGACAACGTCTCCTACGACGGCCCCAACGCCGGAGGCACTAAGCACAAGCCCTTGCTGGGCGAGTTCCCCTACCTGGCCGACCCCAACTGAGCCCAGAGCACGGGGTGAGCGGGGAAGACCTGCTCACCTCGGCTGGTTTTCAGCGTTTCTGAGGCAAAAGGAGAAGCCCATGACCCTCGCTGACACCCTGCACAGATACCGTATAGCCGTATTCCTCGCCCTGGCAGGCCTAGTCGTGGGGCTGGGGCTGTTGGCCTGGCGGGAGGGACCGAGGCTGCCCGAGGCGTACCGCTACCGCTTCGGGGGCTTGCTCGAGGCCCGCTCCCAGACCCGCCGCAGCGCCTACCAGGCCGAGATCGCCTTTTACCAGGAGCGCCTGCGCCGCAACCCAGACAGTGGTCTAGACCTGGCGGCTTTGGCCGGGGTCTACCTCAAGAAGGGGCGGGTCACGGGCCAGAGTTCGTGGTATTTGCTGGCGCAGCAGGCCGCCGAGCGCTCACTCGAGGCCCTGCCCTTCTTCAACACCGGTGCCCTGCTGGTGCTGGCCGAGATCGCCGAGGCCCAGCACGACTTCGGCGGCGCCGCACGGATCGCCGGTGAGATCCTGAAGGAGGGGCGCAGCAACCCGGCGGCCCGCGCCCTCCTGGCCTCGGTGTACCTGGCGCAGGGGCGGCTCGAGCCCGCTGAGCGCGTCGCCGAGGAGCTCGTGGCCCAAAACCCCACGCCGGGCCACCTGGTCCAGCGGGCCCTGGTGCGGCTGGCCCAGGGCCAGGACGCCCAGGCCCTCGCCGACTTCCGGCAGGCCGTCGCGCTCGAGGAGCCCGACGACTTCTATGGCGCCGCCCGCACGCGCAGCCTGCTGGGGCGCTATCACCTGCGGCATGGGGAGGCAGGGCTGGCTCGGGGCTTGCTGGAGGAAGCCCTGCGCATCGCGCTGAACTACCCGCTGGCGCTGCTCTACCTGGCCGAACTCGAGACCCGCCAGGGCCGCTACCGCGCCGCCGAAAAGCTCTACCAGCGGATTCTTCCTCAGGACCGGCAGACCTACCAGCTTTACGACCACGCCGCCTACACCGGCCTCGCGCGGCTGGCCCGCCTGCAGGGAAGCCCCAGGGAGGAAGCGGCCTGGGAACGGGCCGAGTCGGTGTTGCGTCGTGAGATCGGGCAGGGGGCTTTCGGACACCGGCGCGAGTTGGCCCGGCTGTTGCTCGAGCGGGGCCGCCAGGCCGACTTCCCCGAGGCATTGCGCCTCGCCCCCTGGCGCCAGTGGACCTGCGCTCAGGCGATGGTGGGCGCAGATCAGGACAGGGCTGGGGTTCGTGCGCTCGAGAGCGGTGGTGTGGGGCACTATCCTGGTGGTCTCGAGCGTCAATGCCTTCACCGACCCCTACAATGCACTGTTCCTGCCTCGAGTTGCCGAGCGCTTCTTCAGCGGCATGCGGCTTCCAGCCTGGCTCGGCTCCGACCCCCAGGCGGCGGGGCTGGGCCTGTTCGATACTGTCACGGTCAACACCGAACTGATCGCGACGCTCTGGCTAGGTGCTCGCAGTTTTCCCAATCCCCTGGCACTACGCTATTTGCTACTAGGCTGCTTTTTGGTCGCGCTGGGGATGCTGGGCGCGGTGCTGGGGGGACGGGTCGGCAGCGTGCGTCTGTTCTTTGCCCAGGCTCTGCGCCCCCTGGCCCTGAGCGCGGTGGGGGCCCTGATCACGCCATTGGGCCTAAGCGGGATAACCCTGGCTCTGTTTCTGGTGGTGTTGGTGCTCCTGGGAGTGGGGGGCACTCGAGCTGCCAGAGACCTAAGTTACCCCACGGTGAGCTTGTCAGACGACCGTCTGTGAGCAGCGGAGATACTTATAACCACCGCTCGAGCCACCTGAGCCAGTTGCCTCCCAGCACCCCCTCGCGGGCTTCTGCTGGCACCAAGTCGCCGATCCTGGCCAGGTCGCCCGGCTGGTTCAAGCCTTCGGGGTTTTCGTTCATGCCGAAGCCGCCGTCGAAATCCGAGCCCAGGCCCACCTTGTCCCAGCCGATGAGGCGGGCGACGTGGTAGAGGTGCTTCTGCACGGCGTGCAGGCTTAGCCGCTCCATGCCCCGGCTCCAGGTGTGGTCCAGGAAGAAGTTGAACAGTACCGCCCCCACCATCCCGCCGCGCTCCCCGATCGCCAGGATCATCGCGTCGGAGAGGTGGCGGTTGGCGAAGGGGGTGTCGGCGCCGCCCAGGAGGCTGCGGGGGTTGGCGTGGGTGGCGCAGACGGGGCCGCGGAAGACCTCTAAGCTCTCCCAGAAGGCCTGCTCGTCCATGTGGGCGAAGTCCAGCGCCAGCCCGGCCTCGTCCATGGCGTGCAGCAGCTCGACTCCAAGGGGGGTGAGGCCGCCGGGTTCGCGGGTGCCGCCACAGTAGCGCGTGCGGTTCCAGGCTGGGCCGATCAGCCGCACGCCTTCAGCCTTCCAGAAGGCCACCTCGCCGGGCTCGCGGATACACTCCCCGCCTTCGATGAGGATCACTAGCGCCGGAACGCGGTCGGCGGGCCAGCGCTCCTGGTGGCATCGCAGGTCGCCGGTACTGCGGATAATCCGCACCAGGCCCGCATCCTCCCAGCGCCGGTAGACCTCGAGCTGAGCGCGGGCTGCCGTGTGAGCTGCCTGGGGGTCGGTGTGCTTCTTGGGGTCTGCCCACAGCGTAGCGAAGCACAACCCTACGCCGCCCTCGCGCAGGGCGGGGAGCGTCACTACGGGGATGTCCTTGTAACCGTCGCGCTTACGCAGTTCGGCCAGGGGCAGCGTCAGGTCGCGTCCAAGGTCCAGGACGTTGTGGGCGAGGTCGAGATGGGCATCGACGATCATGGTCTAAAGGATAGCCGATAGCCGGACGCGGGTCGTATGTCCTACGCAAGACGCATGTCCTACGTCGTACGCCCCGGCCCTCGACCCTAGACCCTCGACGAACCACACGCTACGACCCTTCCGCTGACGGCTGACCGCTCACCGCGTCCGCGTCGCTCCCGGCTCGAGCACTTCCAGCCGCAGGGCCTCGGGGTACTTTTGCGCCACGCGGTCGAAGGCGGCGATCACGGTGGGGTCGAACTGGCTGCCGGCGCCGGAGCGCACTTCGGCCAGGGCCTGCTCGGTACTCCAGGCTTCTTTGTAGGGGCGGGGCGAGACCAGGGCGTCGAACACGTCGCACACCGCGAAGATGCGGGCCGCCAGGGGGATGTCCTGACCCTTCAGGCCCGAGGGGTAGCCCTGCCCGTCCCAGCGTTCGTGGTGGTGCAGCACCACCAGCCGGGCGGTCTCGGGCAGGAAGGGCAGGTTGCGGGTGAAGTGGTAGCCCAGCGTGGTGTGGGATTGCATGACCTGCCACTGCTCGCTGTCGAGCCCGGTGGGCTTGATGAGGATGCTGTCGGGCACGGCCAGCTTGCCTAGGTCGTGCAGGTAGGCTCCCCAGCGCAAATCGCGCAGCTCGGTGGGGCCAAGCCCCAGCTCCTGGCCCAGCAGTTCGGCCAGCAGGGCCACCCGGTCGGTGTGGCCGGCGGTCTCGAGGTCGCGGGCTTCAAGCGCCACCCCGATAGCCCGCAACGCGCCCTCGTAGGCAGCCTCGCGCTCCTCGCGCTCGCGTCGGGCCGCCAGCAGCGCGGTGATTTGCAGGGCGTAGTTGCGGGCTGCCCGGACGGAGCGCTCGTCCAGGGCCTGCTCGTCGCTGAAGTTATCGAGGTTGATGAAGCCCTGCACCTCGCCTGCCAGCACCACCGGTAGGCACAGGCTACAGCGGATTTCGTCCAGGCGTCCCCATTGCTCGAACAGCCTGGCCGAGGCCGCGTCCATGAACTGATCCTGAACTCGCGCTGCCTGGCGCAGGAAATCCTGTTTGGCGATGCGGGGTTCGCCGCTGAGCCAGGCATCGGGCTGGGGGTGCCAGTAGCGGTGGATGGGCATCACCACCTTAGCTCCTAGCAGGCGCTCGTCGTAGCCCATCTGGGCTACGAGCTTGTAGGTTTCACCCTCACGCACGAAGATGCTGCCCCCCTCAGCCCCTGGCACCATCTCCACCGCGCAGCGCAGCAACTCGCTCCAGGCCTGGTCGTCCGAGCCCACCGCCAGCGCGGTCACGGTGTGCAGCAGGCCCTGAGTCTCGCGCAGCTGGCGCTCGAGGTGGGCGCTCTTGCGGCTGCGCTCGAGCGCGGTGGCCGCCACGTTGGCGATCAGCCCCAGCAGCCGCTCCTCGAACGGGGTATAGCTCGCCGGCAGGTCACGAGCGGAGTGCAGCACGCCCAGAGGCTCGCCGTGGGTATCGAACATGGGGGCGGTGAGCTGGGCGTGGGGGTGGGAG
>NZ_QWLA01000105.1 GCF_003574095.1 Calidithermus roseus | reverse complement strand
CCCCCGCCCCCCCTGAGCACGGGGTTGCTGGCCGCCCGCGCCGAGCCCAGCCCAAGCAGCCAGGACCCCTGCGAGGTGCCCCCCGGCGCGGGCTACCGCGGGCTGGAGAACCAGCTCTACCGGGTGGAAATCCACGTGGGCGGGAGCTTTGCCCAGGCCAGCTTCAAGTGGTCGCGGGAGAACGGCTCGGTGCTCTTCGCCGTCAGCCGCTACGAGTACGACACTCCCAACAGCCGCACCACCGTCCTGCTGGCCCAGACTCCCCGCGACGCTCGGCTGGGCCTGGCGCCGGGGAACTGGGTCGAGTTGCTCGACGACCGCATCAGCCTCAGCCAGCACGACCCCGACCTGCTGGCCCCGGAAAAACTCTTCAAGGTCGCTACGGTGGAGACCCTCGAGGCCGCCGACGGCTCCTCCGCGCTCAAGGTGGTGCTGGAGGGCCTGCCCAGCGCCCCCTTCCAGGCCCGCTCGCTGGCCCCCGACTACGCCCTCCAGCACCCCCTGCTGCGCCGCTGGGACCACAGCGAGGCGAACGGAGCGCTCAAAGACGGCGCGATCCCGCTCAAGGCGGGCTGGCTCGAGCTCGAAGAGGGCGTGCAGGTCAACTTCCGCCAGCAGGGCAACCCCGTGTTCAGGGCCGGGGACTACTGGCTGATCCCGGCCAGGGTCGAAACCGGCGACGTGGATTGGCCCCGCAGCGGCACCCCTGCCCTCCCGGTGCACCAGGAAGCCGAAGGGGTGCCGCACCGCTACGCCCCGTTGGGCCTGCTGCGCCGACAGGGCGGCAACTGGAGCCTGGCCGGGGACGCCGCCGATTGCCGCTCGCTCTTCCCCCCCCTCAGTCGCCTGCTCCAGCTTTACTACGTAGGCGGCGACGGCCAGGAGGCCATACCTGGCCAGCCCCTGCCCTCCCCCCTGCGGGTGCGGGTGGCCAACGGCGCGGTGGCGGTGGCCGGGGCCCGGGTGCGCTTCAGCGTGGTGGGCGGCGGGGGCAGCCTGGGGGTGACGGGCTACGTCCTCACCGACGCCAACGGCCTGGCCCAGACCACCTGGACCCTAGGGGCCAGCGGGGTCCAGCGGGTACGGGCCGAGCTGCTCGACCCCAAGGGCAACCCCGTGCCCAACCAGCTCATAGACTTCGGCGCCGACCTCAGCGTGGCCTCCAACGTGGCCTACACCCCCGGCTGCGCCGACCTGCAAAACGCCCGTACCGTGCAGGAAGCCCTGGACCTGCTCTGCCAGCGCCCTAGCGGAGGGGGCTGTGAGGTCACGGTGGGCGAGGGCGGGGAGTTCGCCACCCTCGAGCAAGCCCTCAAGGAGTTGCTCGAGCGCGGCGAGCGCGACATCTGCATCTGCTTGATGGACGGCGAGCACCGCGTCGGAGCGCTCGAGGTCGAAGAGCCCATCCACCTCAAGGTCCGCGGCTGCGGGCGCGGCACGCGGGTGCTGGTGGAGAGCGGGCTTCGCTTCGCGGGTCTGCGGGGCCTGATCCTGCGCGACTTCGAGCTCGAGGTGCTCGCCGACACCGACAACGGCACCTCGAGGCTGCAGTTCGTGCGCTGCGGCGAGCTGAGCCTGGAGGGCTGCGCCGTCGCCGGGAGCACCCAGACCGGCGGCGTCAGCGGCAGCCTGCTCTTGGTGGTGGGCCCCGACCGGGTGCGGCTGCGCGACAACGTGCTCGAGGCCCGCACCGAGGGGCGGGCGGAGGTGCTGCTGAAGGTCTTCGAGGGCTTCACGGTGCTCGAGGAGTTGTTCAAGGACCTCTCCCCTGGCCGCTTCCGCCAGGAAGCACCCAAGACGGCAGAGGCCATCAACGCGCTGCCGCCCCAGGCCAAGACCCAGCTCGCCGGGCTGGTGTCCCAGCGGCTGCAACCCTTCAACCAAATCCTCAGCCTGGGCGAGACGCTGGCCTACACCAAGCTCATCCTCCAGCTCTCGGCCCAGAGCCCCGACCCCAACATCACCGCCGACCACCTCGAGGACATCCGCAAAGCCAGCGTGCGGGCGGTAGCGGGCACCGCACTGGTCCTGCTCAACCCCGGCGGCGAGACGCTGCCCCAGACCATCCTCACCCTCGACGAGGACGACTTCGTGCTGCTCGAAGCCAACGAGATCACGGGCGCGGTCAGCCTCTACGGCTTCCCCGGCGAGAGCAGCCTAAGCGTCGACGAGCTCAAACTGCTCGAGGCGCTGTTGAAGGAAAACCAGCTCCTGATGCTGGGCCTGATGGGCAATTTCCAGCTCCGGGGCAACCGCCTGACCCGCCTAGTCTCGGGGGAGAATATGGTGCAGGCGCTCGAGAAAGCCATCCAGGGCGACGGCGGCAGCCGGGTGTTCTACAACCTCTTCGGAAGCTGCCTGCTCAGCGACAACCTCTTCGACAGCAGCCGCAGCCTGCTGGTCGGCCAGCACGTCTCGCTGGGCACCAACGTCTTCAGCTTCACCGCCGACCCCATCCCCCAGAGCACCCCCACCGCCGGGCCGCTGCCCCAGCTCGCGGGCACCGCCGTAAGCCGCTCCGCCGCCTACGTGGGCAACCACGGGCGCGGGCAAAGCCGCACGCTGTGGCAGGACATCTCCCGCACCCGCCTGCCCGCGGCCCAGCAGGTGCTCAACCTCGAGTTCGAGATCGTGTGATGCGTTGTACGCCCAACACCCAGCGCAATGCGTTGGACGCGCTTCGGCTATCGGCGAATTTTGTCAGGGTTGGCAGGGGACTTACAGGCGGCGTGCTACCCTAAAATCCGTGAGACGCTTCAGAATAGGCTCAGTCTAGGGAGGGAAAGGCTTCTGAGCAGAGCCATGAGATCCGGGGGGCGCTTGCTGTCTCGAGCCTGGCTGGACTGGCCGCTGTGGCTCAAGGGCCTGGTGGTGGTGGGTCTGCCGGTGCTGGCTCTGCTGTTCGTCCTGGCCCTGAGCCTGTGGCTGCGGGCCCAGGAGAGCCGCTGGGAAGACCGGGTCGAGCAGACCCTGCTCATCCAGCAAGACCTGCGCGGCCTGCTCGGCCTGCTGGTCGACGCCGAGACCGGCCTGCGCGGCTACGCCCTGACCCGCAAGCTTGGCTTCCTCGAGCCCTACCAGCAGGCGCGGGAGAAGCTTCCCGCCGCGCAGAGCCGCCTGGAACTCAGCCTGGGGCGGGAAAGCCTGACCCCCCTCACCCCCCTGATCGAGCGACGGCTGCAGGTGCTGGAAAACGCCCGCCAGGCCGTGGTCCAGGGTAACCCCGCCCTCCTGGAGCTGCATCTGGAGGAGGGCAAGACCCTCATGGACGCCCTGCGCCAGGGCATCGCCAACCTGGACCAGCAGCTACAGCTCCAGCTGGAGCAAGCGAGGGCCGGGGTGGAGCGCCAGAGGCAACTGAGCCTCTACGCGCTGAGCCTGAGCGGGCTGCTGGGCCTCTTGGGTGGGGTGGGGGCCGCGGTGCTCTTCACCCGCGGGATCAGCCGCCGCATGCGCCGGCTGGGGGAAAACGCCTTCCGGGTTGCGCGCGGGCAGTCCCCGCTGGACCTGCCACCGGGGAACGACGAGGTGGGGCAGCTGGGCCAGGCGCTGCAGCAGGCCCAGCAGTTGCTGGAGGAGAGCTACCACCAGTTGCGCGAGCGCGAGGCCACCCTCGAGGCCCTCTTTAAGGCCTCCCCCGACGTGATCACCCTCCTCGACCACCAAGGCAGGATCCGGCTGACCAACCCGGCCAACTACGAACTGCTGGGTGTGGCCCCCGAGGAACGGCTCGGCCAGCTGCCCTCCGAGGCCATCCACCCCGAGGACTACCCCCAGGTCGCGGAAACCCTGCAGGAGCTGCTCTCAGGCCGGCGCTCCCAGGCCCGGCTGCGGGTGCGCTACCGGCACCCGCAGGGGCACTGGCTCACGCTGGAGGCCCACGCCCAAGCCCTCCCGGCGGAGGGGGACCGGGTTCCAGGGGTGGTGGTGGTCAGCCGCGACATCAGCACCCAGGCCGAGCTGGAGGAGGCGCTCTCCCGCGCCCGCCTGGAGGCTGAGTCGGCCAACCGGGCCAAGAGCGAGTTCCTCTCGCGCATGAGCCACGAGCTGCGCACCCCCCTGAACGCCATCTTGGGCTTCGCCCAGCTTTTGGAACTCGACGCCCATACCCAGGAAGAGCGCGAGGGCCTGGAGCGCATCCTCAAGGCCGGCCGGCACCTGCTGGATCTGATCAACGAGGTGCTCGACCTCGCCCGCATCGAGGCTGGGCGCATGGCCCTCTCCATCGAGCCCATGCGCCCAGCCGAGGTAGTCCAGGAGTGCTTGAACCTGATGGGCTCGCTGGCCGCCTCGCGTCTGGTGCAGCTGGAATTCCCCCAGCCGGAGGAGTGCCGCACCCTGGTGCTGGCCGACCGCCAGCGCCTGAGGCAGATCCTCTTGAACCTGCTCTCCAACGCCATCAAGTACAACCGCGAGGGGGGCCGGGTCACCCTGTCGTGCCAGGAGGTCGCGGGGGACATGCTGCGCCTGAGCGTCAGCGACACCGGCCCCGGCATCGCCCCCGAACTCCTGCATCGCCTGTTCACCCCCTTCGACCGCCTGGGGGCCGAGGCCACCGTGGCCGAGGGCACTGGGCTGGGCCTGGCCCTCTCCAAGCGCCTGGCCGAGGCCATGCAGGGCCGTCTGGGGGTGGAGAGCGTAGTGGGAAAGGGCAGCACCTTCTGGCTCGAGCTGCCCCAGGTGGAAGCCCCCCCTCCCCTCCTGGAGGAGGCCAGGGAGGTCCTGGCTCCGGGAGCCGCGCTGGCCGAGTCCCGCACGGTGCTCTACATTGAGGACAACCTCTCCAACCTGCGGCTGGTGGAGCACATCCTGGCCCGAAAGACCGACTTCCGGCTGATCGCGGCCATGCAGGGCAGCCTGGGGCTGACGCTCGCCCGCGAGCACCGCCCCGACCTGATCCTGCTGGACCTGCACCTGCCCGACGTCCCCGGCCACGAGGTGCTCGCCCGGCTGCGGGCGGACCCGCTGACGCAGGGCATCCCGGTGATCATCCTCTCCGCCGAGGCCTCTCCCGGCCAGGTCCAGCGTCTGCTGGCCCAGGGGGCCGCGGCCTACCTGACCAAACCCCTCGAGGTCAGCCGCTTCCTGGAGGTGCTGGCCCAAGTACTCAAGAGGTGAGTGATGTCGATGGGGGAAAGCTTTCCGCTGCACAAGGCCCGCCTGCTCCTGGTAGACGACCAGGAGGACAACCTGGCCCTGCTGGAGCGCATCCTGCAGCGAGCCGGTTTCACCGAGCTCTGCCGAACCACTGACCCGCGCCAGGTCCTGGATCTGTGCCAGAGCTTCCGCCCTGACCTCATCCTGCTGGACCTGCACCTGCCCCACCTCGACGGCTTCGCCTTGCTGAAGGGGTTGAAGGAGCTGATCGCCCCCGGCGAGTACCTCCCCGTGCTGGTCCTCACCGCCGACGCCACCCCCGAGGCCAGGTACAAAGCCCTCTCGCTGGGGGCCAAGGACTTCCTCACCAAGCCCCTCGACCCTCTGGAGGTCAGCCTGCGGGTGAACAACCTGCTGGAAACCCGCTTCCTCTACCGGGCCGTGCTCGAGGAGAACCAGCACCTGGAGGAGCGGGTGCGAGAGCGCACCCGCGAGCTGCAGGAAACCCAGGTGGAGATCCTCGAGCGCCTGGCCAGGGCCGCCGAGTACCGCGACGACGAGACCGGCGAGCACGTCCGGCGCGTGGCGGCCAACGCCGCCCGGTTGGCCGAGGCTTTGGGCCTCCCCCAGGAGCAGGTGGAGATGATCCACAGTGCCGCTCCCCTGCACGACCTGGGCAAGATCGGCATCCCCGACGCCATCCTGAGAAAGCCTGGGAGGCTCACGCCCGAGGAGTTTGCCATCATCAAGACCCACACCTCCATCGGGGCCGAACTCCTCTCAGGGGGGCACTCGGAGCTGAGCCGGGTAGCCGAGCGCATCGCCCGCTCGCACCACGAGCGCTGGGACGGCTCGGGCTATCCCGATGGGCTGTGTGGAGAAGCCATCCCCCTCGAGGCCCGCATCGTGGCCGTGGTGGACGTCTTCGACGCCCTCACCAGCGAGCGGCCTTACAAGCGGGCCTGGTCGCCGGAGGAGGCCCTGGCCGAGATCCAGGCCCAGGCCGGTCGCCAGTTCGACCCCAGGGTGGTCCAAGCCTTCCTGCATACGCTGGAAGCGCCAGGCCGCAAGCCTTCGCCGGATGAAGGCTCAACTGGCTAGCTTCCCACGCGATCTCGGGTTTAATGGGGCGTGATGTGGGTTCGCGTTCTTGCCCTGAGTGTCTTGCTCGCCCTGGCGGTTGCCCAAACCCCCACGACCATCCCCGCCGAGCGCTTCGGGCTCAGCGTCCTGCGCGACAGTTACGTGGTGGTCTTCAAGAAAGATGGCCTCGAGCTGGTCTATGTCGAGGGCATCGGCTGGGCACCGCCGCTGGAACCCACCCTGCCGCCTCCCAGCGAGGACGGTTTGCCGCTGGAGGTCGTCCGCGCAGCGGGGCTGGTGCAGGTGCCCCAGGCGGGCGTGCGCCTTTCGGGTGGCGCGGGGCGCTTGCGGCTGGTGTTCGACCTGCCCGAACGCCTGCCGGTGGAGAAGCGTGAGGGGAGCTATCCGGGCTGCCTGAGCCTCGAGCTGCCCTACTTCCTCCCCGACCTCCAGACCCTCAAGCTCCCCCCCGAACTCGGCCTGGAGTTCCGCTACCTGCCCCACGGCACCCAGCTCAGCCTGCAAGCCCCCACCGGACGCCTCTACCGCTACCGGCAGTACGCCCTGGAAGACCCCTGGCGCTTCGTGCTGGACTTCTATTACCTGCAACCCGAAACCCGCGAGGTGCTCAGCCGGGGGATCAGCTACCTCGAGCGCTGGGTCTGGACGCCCGAACCGCTCCGGCTCTTCATGATCCAAGCCGACCCCGGTAGCTGGCGCATGGAACCGGTGGGGCAGCCCGGCAGCCGCAGACCCCTCGACCAGATGGCCCCCGGAGCGCTGGCTCTGCTCAACGGCGGCTACTTCGACAACCGCACCGCCACCCCCATCGGGCTGTGGATCCAGGACGGGGTGGCGCTCAACTTCCCCTTCGGGCGCAGCGCCCTGCTGTGGGGCAATGGGCAGGTCTTCGGGGGTTTCCCCAAGTTTGGAGCCTGGGTCGAGACCGCAAGCGGCCAGCGCTACCCGGTGGGGGTCAACCTCTGGCGGGCCCGGCTCACCGCCCACACCACGCCCGGCCCGGCAGGACGCCCCGGCGAGAATGTGGCCATCGTAGAGCGGGAGCGGGTCATCGCCACCCTCCCCGCGCCCGCCGAGCTGAAGGCGGGGCAGTGGGGCCTGAGCTTCCCAGCCAGCGAAGCGCCCATCGCCCACACCGGGGAAACCCTCAAGCTCAGGATGAGCCTCGAGCCCCCCGTGCAGTACGCGCTCGAGGCCGGACCCCTGCTGATCCAGGCCGGTCAGAACGTCTTCGACCCCAAGCGCGAGCCCTTCACCGACCCCCGCCCGCTGAACGCCACCGCCCTGCAATCGGCGGTGGCCTGGACCCTGGAGGGCGGGGTGTGGCTGGTGGTCTCCGAGCCCACCACGCCCACCGTGCTGGCCCAAGCCCTGCAAAGCCTGGGGGCCTGGGGCGCCATCCGCATGGACGGCGGCGGCTCCTCCCAGCTCTACGTGCGCGGCGTGCTGCGCTCGCCGCTTATCGAGTCCAGACCGCGCCCGGTTGTGAACGGGCTTGCTCTCTATCCAAAGGCCGGACCCTAAGCTGGAGGCATGCAGGCCCAGCTGCCCATGCGGCCCGGAAGATTCAGCAGCGCCCACCGGCGCTGGGCGAGCCGGCTGGCCTGGAGGCGGCGCTTGCAGTGGGCACTCGTCGCTCTGGCCTTGCTGCTGCCGTTGGCTTTGTGGGTCCACCCGGCCTGGGGCCTGCTCTCCCTGCTGGCCCTGCTCTACCCCAGCCGCCTCGAGTTCCCCCGCGCCCTGCGGCAGCTCGACGAACACTACGGCCTGGCCTACCGCAGCGCCCTGGAAGCGCCGCCCGCCCACCCCTGGCGCGAGCGGCTCGAGGCCGAAGCCAAAGAAAGCCTGCGCCAAGCCCGGCTGCCCAAACTCCCCTGGCTCGCAGGCGGCGTCTACCTCACTCTGCTAAGCCTGGTGTGGGTTCTGCCGCCCATGCCCATCCCCGGCCTTTCCACACC
>NZ_QWLA01000104.1 GCF_003574095.1 Calidithermus roseus | reverse complement strand
GGAAGGGGCTCGAGCTAAGCGGGGAAGGGGTGGCGCTGGCCACCTACGTCCCCTCACCCCAGCGCCTTGAGCAATTCCCTCCGCAGGTTAGGGTTTGATTGCCAGGGGTTGTACGCAAGACGCGAGGGATGGGTCATCGGCGAGTCTGGCGCTTTGGAAAAGCGCGATAAAATTAGGGCATGCTGCACTACCCTGAATTGCCCCTGGGCAGCGACCTGATCGACGCCGAGCTGCCAGGGCTCGACGGCGTGCTTGTGAGGCTTTCGAGTTTTTCCGAACCCCTGCTGGCGGTGGTCTTCATGTGCAACCACTGCCCTTACGTCAAGGGTTCCATAGCTGAAATAGTTTCACTGAGCCAGCGCTTTGCCGGTCAGGTGGCTTTCGTGGGGATCAACCCCAACGACTACGAGCGCTACCCCGAGGACTCCCCCCAGGCTATGAGAGATTTTGCCGACCAGCACGGCATTCGCTTCCCTTACCTGCTCGATGAGAGCCAGGAGGTGGCCCGCGCTTACCAGGCCCAGCGCACCCCGGAGGTCTTCCTCTTCGACGCGAAGCGCAAGCTGCGCTATCACGGGCGGGTGAACGATACGCCCAAGAACCCCGAAGCGGTCACGGAGCACACCCTCGAGCTCGCCCTTCGCGCCCTGCTGGCCGGGCAGGAGCCGCCAATAGCCCAGGCCCCGGCGCTGGGATGCAGCATCAAGTGGAAGCCGGGCTATGAACCTGCGATCCAGATTCAGGGTTGAACGGTGTTCATATTCCAGATCGAGAACTTGAAGCTGCCGGGGCTCTTACCAGGCCATACGGCGACAAGAATGACCTTCTCCTGAGGAGTCCTTGCTGCCTCTTTTGCATGGGGGCTTCCCCTGTCAAGCTCCATGGCTTGATGTTTATTTAACACAAACCTCATTTGGCCTCGTTGCTACACTTACGGGCGCGGAGGCTTTCGACTTCGCCTTTGAGGAGAGCGATGAAGCGGCTGTGGGTGATGCTAATCGGACTTGTGGCAGCTGTGGCGTTTGCCAAGGATCCCCTGGCCATCGAGGCCAGGACCTACCGGGTCGTGCAGGCCCAGCAGGACGGCAAAACGGTGGAGCGCCTCGAGGAAGCCCTGGGTGTGAAGCCTGGGGAAGTGCTGGAGTTTCAATACGAGGTCAGCAACACCACCATCGACCCCCTGCGGGGTGTGGTGGTCACGGTGGATCTCATCAAGATCGGAGGGCTGGGCCCGGACGGCTCCAAAGCGCTGGCCTACCTGCCTGCCACCGCCAGCGTGCTCAAGCTGGGGGAACTCACCCTGACCCCCGAGTTCAGCTACGACGGCGGCAGGACCTACGGTAAAGCTCCACTCTTCCGCAAAGTCAAGCAACTCGAAGGCGGCAAGGAAATCGAGAAAGAGGTAGAGGTCAGGCCCGAGGAGTACACCCACATTCGCTGGGTTATCCCTCAGCTTGGGTCCAATTCCAAAATCCTGCTCAAGCTTCGTGTCGTCGTGCGTTAGTCGTTCGTCGGGCTTTCGTCGGGCGGCAAAGGCGCATACATCAGGTGTTTACAAGCGTTCATAGGAGGAACATGAAGCGACTTCTCAGCGTCTTCGGCATCTTGCTCGTTTTGGGGATGGGGTTCGCGCAAGGTACCCCTGCCGGGACGAGCATCCAGAACCAGGCTTCGGCCACTTACCTGGACTCGGCCAACCAGAGCCGCTCCACCACCTCCAACCAGGTGGTCACGGTGGTGCAACAGGTCTACGCCTTCACCATCACCCCCGACGGCACCACCAGCACCCCCGGCCAGAGCCGCAACGCCCTGCCGGGGGCCCAGGTCATCTTCGCCTACACCGTGACCAACAACGGCAACGGCACCGATGCCATTAGCCTGAGCACCACTCAGGCCAGCAGCGGGGACAACTTCGACCTCAGCTCGGTGAGCATCGTGCGCGACGCCAACTGCAACGGCGTGGTGGACTCCGGGGAACCTACCGTCTCCAGCGTGTCCCTGGCCCAGGGGGCTCAGGCCTGCGTGCTGGTGCTGGGCACCATCCCCGCCACTCGAGCCGACGGTGATACCGCGTTGATCAACCTCGAGGGCACCTCCTCGGGCGGCCCCACCGACACCAACAACTGGGCCCGCGCGGTGGCCAAGACCGCGGCGGCACTGGACATCACCAAAGCCGCCAGCCCCAGCGGCACGGTGAGTCCTGGTGTGAGCATCACCTACACCATCAGCGGTCAGAACCGCGGCGGCAGCGCGGCCAGCGGCGTGAGCGTGAGCGGCCTCTCGGGCACGGGCATCCTCATCTCCGACCCCATTCCGGTGGGCCTGACGGTGAGCAGCCTGCCAAGCGGCTCGGCGGGCGCGGGCAGCGTGCAGATCGTGAAGTCCACCGACGAGGGAGCCACCTGGTCAGCCCTGGTGGCCGGCAACCTCCCCCTGACCGGGGCCGACGCCGACAGCGACAGTGTACCTGACGTGCTGGTGGGCATGTACATCTCGGGCAGCGGAGCCTTCTTCCCCCAGAATGCCTCCTACACCTTCAGCTTCAGCGCCACGGTTCCTGCAGCGGCGGCCCAGGGTACCGTCTACCGCAACACCGCCACCTTGCGCTACAGCGACGGCAGCGCCCAGACCCTCACCTCCAACACCACCACCAACACCGTTGGCTCGAGCTACGCCGTGGTGGTGGGGCCCTTTGGCTATCCGGCGGGTGGCGCGTCCGGCAGCTACGCCTCGGGCAGCTACACCATCACCCGCAGCGGCGACAGCCAGAGCGTGGCCTCGGTGTACTCTGGCACCACGGTCATCTTCAAGCACACCCTGCGCAACGACGCCAACACCGCCGACAGCTTCAACCTGGCCTACAGCGGTGCGCCCGCGGGCTGGGTCTGCCGCCTGGCCCAGACCGACGGCACGCCCATCAGCGGGGCGGTGGGCCCCTTCGCGGCGGGTGCGACCTTCGACTTTGAGCTCGAGTGCACCGTGCCGGCCTCCTACACCAGCGGCTCGGCCCTCAATATCAGCGTAAGCGCCACCTCGGTCAGCGACTCCAGCAAGAGCGACGCCACCACCGACACCGTCGGCGCCGTGGCCCTGGGCTACGCCCTCGACCTCGCGGCCCACGGCAACGCGGGCGACGGCAACGCGGCCAACGACAACCCCGCGCCCCAGAGCGCCAACCCTGGCAGCACGCTCAACATCCCCTTCGACGTGCGCAACACCGGGCAGGTGGCCGACAGCTACAACTTCAGCGCTTCGGTGCCCTCGGGCTGGAGCATCGCCTACTACCCCGACGCCAACTGCGACGGTGCCATGGACAGCCCCCTGCCCGCGCCGGTCTCCGGTAGCGGCCTGACCAACCCCGCGACCACCAAGTGCTTCATCGCCGTGCTCAGCGTGCCCGCCGGGGCTGCCCCTGGGTCGAACCCGGTGAGCATCACCGCCACCAGCACCACCGTGGCGAGCGTGCAGGACAGCATCAGCACCACCATCACCGTCAACGAGGTGCGGGCGTTGCTCTTCGACCCCGACCGCGCGGGCACGGTGACCACTCCCGGCACCATCGTCTACACCCACAACCTCGTCAACAACGGCAATGCCAGCGCCAGCGTGTCCATCCCGGCCTTCACCTCGGCCTACGGTTGGACCTATCAGTTCTCCACCGACGGCGGGGCCACCTGGAGCAGCAGCGTCGCCGGCCTCAGCGTGCCCGCCGGAGGCACCCCGGTGGTGGTGCAGGTGCGGGTGATCGTGCCGGCGGGCGAGCCCGTGGGCCGCAGCGAAGCGGCCACCCTGAGCGCCACGGCCACCTACCCCAGCGGCAACACCGCCTCGGATACTGCCACCGACACCACCACCGTGGTTTCGGGCGAACTGCGCTTGCAGAAGAGCGGGGTGAGCTACGTGGGCAACGCTGAGACCACCGTGCGCAGCGCCACCGCCGCCACGGCCTACCCCGGTGACCGCATCGTCTACACCATCAACGCCAAGAACATCGGCACGGCCAACCTGAGCTACGTGCGCGTCTCCGATCCGCTGCCTGCCTACACCAACTTCGTCTCGGTCAGCGCCAGCGTGAGCGGCGTGAGCGGCAGCGTGCTCTACTCCACCGACGGCAGCACCTGGAGCGCCACGGCGCCCTCGAGCCTGAGTGCTGGTGGCGTGATCTACGTGGGCGTGGACACCAACGGCGATAGCACCATCACCGCCGCCGACATCCTGCCCCCCTCGGCAGAGATCGTCATCACCCTCAAGGTGGTGGTCCAGTAACCCTGATCCCTCACCGAGCCCCCGCCTCCGTGGACGGGGGCTCGGGTTTACAAACACCTATCGAATAAACGGAAGAAGCTTTGGATGCGAAGTTCGCACTGAAGTACTTAGGGGCGGCCTCGAGGTTCAAGGGCAGGGCACACGAGCGTTACGGGATGTTCAATTTTGACAGACGTAACGCTTGTTCTCGGGCAGAATTTAGGAGAGTTGTGGCGAAGCCTTTGCGAATTTTGACCGTCGCGCTGTTGTTTAGCCTGGCCTGGGCCCAGAGCCCGGCTGGGACGGTCATCCGCAACCAGGCTTCGGCTACGGTGGGTAGCGAGACCTACCTTTCCAACGTAGTAGAGACCGAAGTGCTGCCGCTGTGCGCGGCGGCCCTGAGCCCTGGCGGAACCCCCGCCGCTCCGGGTCAGCGGGCGGTGGCTCCGGCGGGGGGTTTCGCGTACTTCGCCTACTTGCTGCAGAACGCGGGCAACGCCAGCTTCGAGTTCAACCTCTCCTGGAAACAGGAGCCCACTCCCTGGACCCCCACGGTCGCGCTCTATCACGACTTCAACGCCAACGGCCAGCGTGACCCTGGGGAACCCTCGCTCGGTCGTCTGACCCTCGCACCCGGAGCCTCGGCGCGGCTGGTGCTCGAGGTCCGGCTGCCGGCTGACGCCAGCGGCCAACTCGACCTCACCCCTGTCGCCACCTGCCCCACCGGGGAGCAGGACGCCGACAACTATGCCCGCGTGGTCGTGGGGGCAGGAGCGGCGCTCAACCTGGAAAAGTCGGTTGACCAAAGCCTGGTTCAGCCAGGTGGCGAGGTGGAATTCACCGTGCGGGTGCGCAACAGCGGCTCGCAGGCCACCGGAGGCGAGGTGCTGGTCGGCGACGCCCTCGACGCGCCCACCTTGGCCGGGCTGCGCTACGTCGCGGGCTCGGCTCAGGCCCCCAAGGGGGTGCTCGAGTACTCCGACGACGGGCTCGCCTGGAGCTCCACCCCGCCCGCCCAGGTGAGCCGCCTGCGCCTGCGCCTGGGGGGGCTCGAGGCCGGGGAGCAGGCTTACTTCACCTTCCGCATGCGGGCCGATGCCCAGGTCGCGCCAGGTCTACGGTCCAACCTGGCGCGGGCCGAGGGGCCGGGTGGCCCTGCCGAGGCCGAGGCCGTGTTCCAGATCGCCGCGCTCTACGCCCACTACCTGGGGCCGCAAGGCAACCCCCGCGCCACCCCCGGCGGGGAAGGCAGTGCCGACGATCGCCAGCAGGCTTACGCGTTCCTGGGCCGCCCGCTGTGCTTCGTCCACAGCCTCGAGAACGCCGGAAATAGCCCCGACAGCTATACCCTGGCCGCCACCCTGCCCCAGGGCGTGGGGCTGAGCCTGCAAGCCCTCGACGGCACCCCTCTCGCGCAGCCGCTGCTGCTGGGGAGTGGCCAGACGCTGGACTTCCGGGCTTGCTACAGCTTTGTCCAAACTACGAGCACTGCGCAGGACCTCGTGCTCGAGGCCCGCTCCGCGCTGGGTGGGGGCACCAACCGCACCACCGACCGGGTGCTCTCGGTCTTCGACCCCAGCGCCCTGCGGCTGCAAAAGGACGTGGACCAGAGCGTGGTCGTGCCCGACGGCAGCCTGACCTACACCCTGCGCCTCGAGAACACCCTGCCCTTTGCCCTCACCAGTGTCGTCGTCGCCGACGTGCTCGACCCGAGCTTGGGCTTCGTCTCCGCTGATGGTGGTGGGGTTTTTGACCCCGCTACCCGCCAGGTGAACTGGAGCCTGCCCAGCATCCCGGCCAATTCCAGCCTCACCCTCACCCTGCGGGCGCGCGTCCTGCCCTCCGCGCCCGAGGGCAGCGAGGTGCGCAACCGCTTCAGCCTGGCCTCGAGCGAGATCGCTCAGCCGCTTTCCTCCAACACCGTCAGCACCCAGGTGATCTCGGCCCAGATCCTGCTGCAGAAGTCGGTGAGCCCCCAGAAGGCGGTGGTAGGCGACCTGCTGACCTACACCTTGCAGTTGACGAATACCGGGAAGGTGGCCCTGGAGGTGCGGCTGGTGGATACCCCGGCGCCAGGGCTCGAATACCAGAAGGGCTCGAGCGCCTTCAGCGGCACTTCCCAGGCTTCCTTCGAGCCCCAGGGGAACGGGCCGCTGGTGTGGACGGGGCTCAGGCTCGAGCCCGGCCAGACCCTCACCCTCACCTACCGCATGCGGGTGCTGCCCGGCGCAGGCCCTGAGCTCAGGAACGTGGCCCAGGCCCAGGCTGCCCTCAGCGGCGGCCCGGTGGTCAGCGAGGCCGAGAGCAGCGCGCTGGTGAGCGTGGTGCCGGGTGTGTTTACCCCTCCCGATACCCTGCTGGGCCGGGTTTTCCTCGACGCCGACCGGGACGGGCGCTTTACCCCTGGCCGCGACCTGCCCCTGCCCGGAGTCCGCCTGGTCCTGGGCAATGGCTGGCAGGTAGTCACCGACGCGGAAGGTCGCTATGCCTTCCGCAACCTGGGCGGTGGGGTCTGGACGCTGATGCTCGACCCGGCCTCGGCCCCCTTCCTGCCCCTGCCGCACCCCGAGCGCCTGGGCAGCGGCTACCAGCACCGAGTACGGGTGACGGGCCTCACCGTGAGCGACTTTCCCCTCGAGATGCCCCTGGGCTTGGCCCGTGCGACGCGCGAGACGGTGCTCGAGTTCGGCCCTTTGCGCCTCACCAAGCGGATGCTCCCCCTCCCCGGCGGCGGCTGGCGGGTGGTGCTGGTGCTCAAGACCGGCGAGCCCCTGCGCGAGTTCACCCTCACCGACCCCCTCCCCGGCGGCGGCGAGCGCACCTTCACCTTCGAGGTGCTCGAGGGCGAGCACACCCTCACCTACGACCTGCCCCCTGGCGTACCGGGCCTGCCCGGTCCCGAAGGGAGTGGTAAGACTGCTGAACTGACCGATCCCCAGGTGCGCTGGAGGTATCCGTGAGAGGGTCGTACGTCGGGCGTCGTACGCTCAACGCCTTTGGCCTTTGGCTATCGGCATATTTTAGCCCACGACCTATCCTGGCCCTGCTGTTGGCCCTCAGCCTTCCCGTCCTCGCCCAGGCCCGCACCGACCTCAAGGGCATCGTGCCGGGGGATGAGCTGGGCTGGGAGAGCAGCGAACTCGAGGCTGCCGTGGTCGTGAGCAAGGCCACCATCCTCAACCTGCAGATCTACTCGCCGGGCTTCGACCCCAAGGACTACCGCTCGGCGCTCAAGGGCGCGCCCGAGCTGGGCGACGAGCGCTACGACAAGGGTAAAGGGCGGGTGCGCTCGGAGTTCGTGCTGCTGCGGGATGGCAAGGAACTCGCCCGCCAGAGCTTCGGGGTGGAGCCCCACCGCTGGGTGCTGTTCTTCCGCGGGCAGGTGCAGCCGGGGGTCTACCAGGTCAAGGCCCGGCTCTACGGCCTGGCCAAGAACGCCTTCCGCTACCGCATTCAGACCAGCGTACCCCAGGCGGCCAGCCTGGTGGTCGAGCCAGGCTTGCAGCTTTACGACGTCCGCCCCACCGACTACTACAACGTCCGCACCGACCCCCAGGCCAAGAACCGCGTATGGGCCGAACCCTTCACCCTCGAGGTCGCCCCCGAGGTGCTGCCCTTGAAGGTGAGCTTCTACGACGAGGACGGCGCATCTGAACTCGAGGGCCGGGTGCGCTACGAGGGCGGCAAGACCCAGAGCCGCCCGGTCTCGGGCGACCGCGCCTGGGCCGACTTCAGCCTCACCCGTGCGGGGCGGGTGGTCTTCGGCTTCCGCCAGCCCCCCACCGCCAAGCAATACTCCAACACCATTGGCTTCCGGGTGGAGGGCTGCATCCAGGTCGAACGCGATTTCCTGCGCGTGGTGCCGCCGCGTCCGGTGCAGATCTCGGTGGTGGACGACCAAGGGCGGAGCCTGGCCCTCCAGCCGCACCGAGCGGATCAGGCGGCCCTCGAGCCGCGGCTGGAGGGCCGCCTGATCCGCTCGGTGCGGCTGGGCGA
>NZ_QWLA01000103.1 GCF_003574095.1 Calidithermus roseus | reverse complement strand
CCTCCCAAACCGCCAGCCCCTCCCCAGGCCAAACAGCCCACGCAACCTTCCTCCAAACCATCTCCGCAGGCCACCGTCGCCTCGCCCCCTCCCCAAGCATCCCAGGCGACCCAACCCCTCCAGAGGGTCTGGCCCAAGCCCCGGCACTTCGTGGGCCAGATCGCGGGGCGGGTGCCGATCCACCTCGAGCTCGACCGCCCCTTCGGCGACAAGGTAGTCGGTTACTCCAGCAGCACCTGGGAGAAGGGGGAGGGCTCCTTCGACCTGATCGGCAGGATCACCCCCGGCGGGGTGCTCAACCTGGTGGCTTACTCGGGCAAACAACCCGTGCGCAAGCTGGTGGGCAGCCTTCAAGGCTATAAGGGAGACCGGCTGGTAGCGGATTGGCTCGAGCTAGACCGCAACGGGAGGGTTGTCCGCAGCCGGGAACTCGTGGCCGTTTACACCCCTGTACCTGAACCCGCGACCAGGCAGACGTACCAGGACGGCAACGGTGCCCCGGATGCCCTGGATAAGCTCATGGGAATCGAACAATTTACCCCACGCTACACGGTCGAACAGATACGGCGGGCTCGAGGCCTCATCGCCCAGGAGCCGGATGCAAAAAAGCGGGGTGACTTATACCTGCTGTTGCAGAGCAAGGTTTCTTACCGCAATCAAAGGAATAACTCAAGTATTGGGCGCGAGGAGGACGAGAAATATACCCCTTTCGGTGATATGCGGGCTGAACGGGTTGGTAAACCCCTTGGGGACGTGATGTGTAACTTGACATCAGCCGCAATGGCTCTAGAGCAACTGGGTATTGGGAATCCTGACCCCAAGAACTTCCCTCAATTTGAGGATTATTTGGAACACCTGAGGCGAAAAATAGCTGATGCAAAAGTTAAGGTCAATCCGGAGATGGAAAAAGCAATCCGTATCAGTTATCACCGAGAATCGAGGGCCGGCTGGCAAAGCGTGATTGAGGCTATGGGAGGATATGTTGAAGACGTTGGAAGTGGTCAACGCGACAAAGAATGGTGGGAAAAAAACGTGTTGCCCCATCTAGCTAAGGGTCACTCGATCATGATGAGTATAGGCGGGCACATAGTCAGGGTTCAGAAAGTATCCGAGGAGGGTCTGATAGTAGATGATCCTTATGGATTGGTCAGACTATTTCCTGGAGCTAAATGGGATTATGGAGAGAATTGGCAGCAAGCGAATAGTCTGAAGAATGCGGATAAATCCCAAGAGCTAGCGGGTGCGAGAGGAGAAGACGTGTTGTGGAAGTGGTCAGATGTCTCCAAGCATTCGATGCGATGGATTGTTGCCGTGAGGAGAAAGTAGGCGAAAAACATGAAGCACCTCCCTTCTACGTTTCATTGGATATTCCTACCCATCCTTTTATCAGTCCTATCTGTTTCGGCTTTCGCCCAATCAAAGCAGATGACTGTGGCTGATTACTTCAAACTTCTACCCGATAGGTACTTCACGTTACTTTCTGGTGATGCTACATTGATTCCCCACGGCATCAGGGAAGATTTAGCCATTGCTTCAAGGCGAACTGGGTATATAGAGAGAACAATTTCAGGCATCACTTACGAAATGGCAATTGATATGCGAAATGAATACCTGATGGCCTCGAGCAGCCAGTGGGAGCTTGTGTTTGAGATGGCAGTGTGGAGGGCAAAAGGTCAGGAGCCTCTTATCGGCCTCTCAATCAATGGATGCACGGCCGCATCCTGCAAAAATGTGACCCTCCATTTCCTGAGGTACAAAAATGGTGCCTGGGTCGATGTTACAGATCAGGTACTGCCCAAGATAACCGCCCAGATGATGCTGGAGGCTTATAGGACACTTAAGCGGAGCGAGCCAGAGGCAACTGTCATACCAAGACCTTTTTACGAAATACCTCGAGTGGGAACCACCATTGCCGTTTATATGGCAAGCCCTCGAGTCAAGGTATTCAACCTGATATGGCGCGGAGAGCGATTTGACTTGAGGAAAGCGGAATGAGTGCCTGTTTTATGTGGTGGATCGTGGCGATCGAGCGGAGGTAGGGGGTAAGCCATGCGATGGTTGAGGCTCACGGTTGTGCTGTTCGCGACGCTTTCGCTCGGCCTGCTGCTCATGAGGGCGGGGGAGAGACGGGCCCCCCTCGGCAGCGTCTTCGAGCTCTTCCTGAGGGCGCCGGATCAGGTCTTCCGCGACTCCTCGGGCTGGTTCGCCTTCTGCACCGACCTCGCGCCCGACGAGCGCTGCGCCGACCGCAGGCGGGAGATCCTCAAACGCCGCGACATGCTGCAGCCGGATTTCGGCCACTTCCGCGAGGAGGGCGATTTCATCAACGTGGGCGGGGAGGTGTTGCACCCGCGCCTGAGGGAGTCCAGGGACTTTCCCATCCAGGAGGTTGAGGGTCAGGACTCGGGGTCCCACGCGTTCGTGGTGTGGAGGGTCGACTCGGCCAGGGGGGTCGTCGCCGTGAGCAACCTCTCCTACGGCGAGAGGCCGCAGCGCATCCGGTTCTTCGAGGTCAGGGGCGGCCGGTGGAGGGACATCTCCGCGTCCGTGCTGGTGCCCGCGGAGCGGCTCAGGGCGCTGATGCTGAAGAGGCTCGGGCGTGAGCAGGGGCGGGTGAGGCTCTACCGCTTCGAGTACCATCCGCTGACCGAACGTCCCGATATTAGGGTCATCGCGCGGGTCTACACCGACCGGCCGCTCGTGGCCTACACCGACCAGCCGAGACAGGGCTTGTGGGACCATGCGCTCTTTCTGGGGAGGCTGGTGTGGCGGCAGGGCCGGTTCTCCTTCGAGCCCTCGGAGGAGTGACATGGGTTCCCCATGTCCTACGGGGCGGTGATTTTCCGGCAGCGGCTGCCGAGATCCGAGGGATGTCCCCCTGGAGGATGGATAAAGAAAGTGGAGCTATGGGAGAAGACAACCTCGGGTCATGGTCGTTCTTGAAGGAGCGGGGCGTTTTCTGGGCGTCAGCCATCTCAAAGAGATGAACTCTATGAGTGGGCATACTTTTCCCCAGCGTTTCCAACGACTATACTCGAAGCCACTACTCTTTTTCATTTTAATTGTCTTGTCTTTTTCGGTGCCGGTGATGGCTAGCTCTCTAAGTGTTGTGGATCACTTCCTAAGGGTGCCGAAGGTTTATCTAAGAAAAGTAGAGATTGGACCTAATCCAATATTTTATACCAATGATCGCCAATGCTTACTCAATCTCAAAACGGACAACTGCTTACGGGGGCCGCCCACCCTGGTGCGTGTTGACCCACAGAACCAGTACATCAGCATTTCTGTAGAGGATCACATAGGGGAATTTGCCATATGGAAGACAAGAAGTGGGCAGGATTTTATTGCGCCACTGGGTTAAGGATGCCCCGGTAGATAAAGTGATTGACCTGGCGCGAAATGATCCTGATGAGAACGTACGCTACCGGAGCATCCTAATCCTTGGCAAAATCGGTGACGAGCGCGCTTTGGAGGTGCTCGAGTGGATTAAGGACAACGATGAGGGAGAGAATTGGGAGGGTGAACCGCTGAAATATACAGCAGAGTGTGCCATTTGCCAGATACAGCAGCGGCTATCCTCTGCGGCCAGCCCGGCGCCCCCTCCCCCGTGGGCCGGGTAGAGCGCGAGCCCCGCCCCGTGGCGCAGATGAAGCGCCACTACCCCAAGGACGTCACCCCCGCCGACCCGTGCCGCCTCACCGGGCCCGGGGTCAACCTCGCGCCCTCGGAGCGCTAAGGGCGTGCTATCGCCGGCGGGCCCGGAACACGATCCCCACCGCGATGAGCACCAGCGCCGCCCCAGCGAGGGTCCACGCCCCGATGCCTTCGCCCAGCACCAGCCAGCCCAGGAACAGCGCCACCACCGGGTTGACGTAGGCGTAGGTCGTCACCAGGCTCACCGGCAGGAGCTTCACGGCCAGGATGAAGGAGGTGTAGGCCAGCAGCGAGCCGAAGACGATCAGGTAGGCCAGCGCCAGCCAGCCCTGGAGGGTGGGCATGGCCCAGCGCTCGCCCAGCAGGGGGGAGAGCAGCAGGAAGGCTAGGCCGCCGAAGAGCTGCTGGTAGGCCGAGACCACGACGGGCTCGAGGTGGCTCTGGTTGCGTTGGTAGTAGAGCGTGCCCGCCGACCACAGCATGGGGGACAGCAGCAAGAGCACCACCGCCAGCAGGGTCGTCTGTGAGCTATGGGCCAGCTTGGGCAGCGAGAGAACCAGCACCCCCACCAGACCCAACAGCAGCCCGGCGACGAGCTTGGGCGAAGGGGCCTTGCGGTTGAGGATGGCCTCGAAGGCCGCCGCCCAGATGGGCGTGGTCGCCACCATCAAGGCCGCGTAGCTCGAGGCGGAGTACTGGCTGGCGACGAGGATCAGGCCGTTGCCGCCTACCCACAGCACCACGCCCGACAGCGCCATCACCAGCAACTCGTGCCGCTGGAGCCTCAAGCGCTGCCGGGTGAGGAGAGCGTAGACCAGCAGCACCACTGCCGAGGGTAAAAAGCGCAAAGCTCCCATCATGAAGGGTTCGAAGCCACCCCCCGGCCCCACGCCCAGGCGAAAGCCCAAGTAGGTGCTGCCCCACACCACGTAGAGCACACCCAGGTGGATCAGGCCGCTGGTAGGCGGGGCGTTCAGAATAGCGACTCCTGGCTCACGGTCTTGATCGCGCGGCTGGGTTTTTCGCCCAGGCTGTCGAGGGCTTTCTTGAGCTCCTGGATGTCTAGCCAGGTGAGGTGTTTGGGGCTGCCCGGAGTGCGGGCCGGGTTGCGCAGCAAGTAGGCCGGATGGAACATAGGGAACAGCTTGATGCCCTGCCACTCCAGCCACTGCCCGCGAATCTTGGTGATCGAGACCTTCTCGCCCAAGAAGTACTCGCAGGCCGTCGCTCCCAGCGGCACGATGATCTGGGGCCGGATGAGCTCGAGCTGCTTGTTGAGCCACAGCGTGGTGCAGGTCTTGGCCTCGTCGGGCAGGGGAACGCGGTTAGCTGGCGGGCGGCACTTGACGATGTTGCTGATGTAAATGCTCTCGCGGGGAATGCCCGCGGCTTCGAGGATTTTGTCCAGCAGTTGCCCGGCCTTGCCCACGAAGGGCCGTCCGGTCTTGTCCTCTTCCTCGCCGGGTCCCTCACCCACGATCATGAGCTGGGCGTCGGGGTTTCCCTCGCCGAACACGACATTTAGCCGCGTAGCGGCCAGGCGGCAGGCGGTGCAGGTGCGGGCCTGTGCGGCCAGTAGTTCCAAACTCATGGCTCTGAACATCCTACACAGCAAAAGGCCAAAAGCGCCGTGGATTGCCTCGCTTTCGGCCTGCTTTGAAATTTGCTCCGCTGTTGTGCCTTATCCCTCACTCGATGGGTTTGCGGGCCTTGCGGGCCTCCCGGCGCACCTTCGGGTCGAGCCCAATCATCAGAAAGAAGTTCTCCAGGGCGTTTTCCTGCCCCTTGACCTCTGGATAGGCGTCCTCGCTGGTGCCGGTGACGAAGGGGAGGTTCTGGTAGAGCTCGAGGGCCTTGGCGACTACTGCCTCGGGGCCGTCGGTCTCGGCGGTCTCGGCCAGGCGGGCATACACCTCGCGACGGGCCTCGGCGTGGAGGCGGAACACCTCGGGGTTGGGGGTTTCGGGGGCCCGCAGCACATCCTGTTTGGCAATGCGGCGGTAGTGTTTGAGCCCGCGCACGATCTCCTCGGTCGATAGGGTCACCTTGAACTCCATCCTGTTGCTCCTTTCCAACATGCGACCTAAGGGCCGCCGGTTTGCCCCCATCGCCAAAAAGCGGGTGGCCGTTCGTTCAACGAGATTATAGGTTTTGCGATCGGCCTAGGGCAAGGTCGAGGCGCGCTTTTCGCCTGGGCTTGGGGGCTGGGTATACTCGGGTTTATGGATAGCCTGGGACCTTATGTTCTGCACGCGCCCATTCTCCCAGGAGGGCTGTTGGACACCGAGGGCCGCGTGCTCGAGGCCTGGCTGGGCCGCGATTCGCGCACCGGCATCGGCGTGGTGGTGTACCGCCCGCTCGAGGGCGAGCCACCTGAGGCCGTAGCTGGGATGCTGCCCTGGCTCGAGGGCCTCGAGTCGGCCTGGATTGCCGAAATTCCCGTGGCCGCCGTGGAAGCCACCCGTTTTCAGGGCACCGCCGACCCCAAGCGCCTGCTGG
Source organism: Calidithermus roseus (assembly GCF_003574095.1). Lineage (GTDB taxonomy): Bacteria > Deinococcota > Deinococci > Deinococcales > Thermaceae > Calidithermus > Calidithermus roseus. The sequence continues at coordinate 2,759 of NZ_QWLA01000103.1, read as the reverse complement.
CCTGGGCGCGGGGGTTGCTCGAGACGCTGGGGCGTTTGCAGGAGGCCGGGTTGAGCCACGGAAACATCAGCGCCGAGCGGCTATGGGTGCGGGGTCCGCGCATATGGCTGGAGGGTGCCGGCTTGCCGGTGCAGCCCGTGAAACCCGATCCCCAGGGCGTGGTGGAGGCCCTGCGTCAATTGGCGGGCGAGAGCTGGTCGCACCTGCTGTTTTCCACCGAGCTCGAGGCCTTCGCTCAGGGCAAGCTCAGCTTGGAGGAGGTGCGCGAACGACTCGCGGGCGAGCCCGTGGCCGAGGCGGAGGCTGAATCCCCGGCCATTCTCCAGGCCGTGCTCGAGGAGGAGCCCACGCTCGCGGTGCGAAGCACCGAGGAGCCCCCACCCCCGTCTGCTCCCGTCCCCAAGAGTAAATCCCAACTGCGGGTTGAATCCCAGCCTGTGCGCCTTCCTGAAGGGTCGCCGGAAGAAGAAATGCCTGTCGCACCCCGGCGTATCCGCATCGAAGACCCTCTCGAGCCCTCTTTCCCCGTGATCGAGCCCCAACCTCACCGTCGGAGCCTGCTGCACTACCTGGGGGTGTTGCTGCTGGTGGTGGCAGTGGGCCTGGCTGTGTGGCTGTGGCCCCGCCCCCAACCCGTCGTCAGCGGCTACGTCGTCGAGTTTCGGCTCGATCCCCCCGAAGCCAAGGGGCGCATCGAGATCTTGGAGGCTCCCCCCGGCTCCACCATGGAGAAAGGGCGCACCATCGCCGAGGTTCCGGGCCCGGTGCAGTTTGACAAGGCCGGAGCCTACCGTGTGCGCATCCGCGTGGATGGCCGTGAGCCCAAGGAAGTCCTGTTGGACGTGCCCACGCCCGGTGGGGTGACGATTAGGCTGCAATAAAATGCCGAGGGTCGATAGCTGAGCGCAAGACGCCAAACGCAAAACGCTGGACGCTCAAAAACACCATCGGACGACGTTTGGCTGTCGGTGACTTCTAGAGGGGCGACACCCGGAACCCTTCACCCAATACCCATCACCCCCTTTTACGGGTACACTCACCCACATGAGCGTTGTCATCCTCGATTTTGGCTCGCAGTACACCCGGCTCATCGCCCGGCGGGTGCGCGAGTTGCGGGCTTACTCGGTGATTCTGCCCGGCACGGCCAGCTTAGAGCGCATCCTGGCCGAGCAGCCACAAGCAATAATCCTCTCGGGCGGGCCCAACTCGGTCTTCGATCCGAGCTCACCTAAGCCTGCCGAGGGGCTGCTCGAGCAGGGGCTGCCGGTGCTGGGCATCTGCTACGGGATGCAGTACCTCGCCCAGGCCTTGGGGGGGCGGGTAGAGCGGGCTGGGCGGCGCGAGTACGGCAAAGCCGTCTTGACCCGTCACGAGGGGCCGCTGTTCGCGGGCCTGGAGGGCGAACTCCAGATGTGGATGAGCCACTCCGATGCCGTCACTGCGCTGCCCGAGGGTTGGAAGGTGATCGCCGAGACCGAGGAAAACCCGGTGGCCGCCATCGCCGCGCCCGACGGCAGGACTTTCGGGGTGCAGTTCCACCCCGAGGTGGTGCACAGCCCCAAGGGCATGGCGGTGCTGGAGAACTTCCTCGAGCTCGCCGGGGTGCGCCGTGACTGGACACCCGAGCACACCCTCGAGACCCTCATTGCCGACATCCGTGCCAAAGTGGGCAGCGACCGGGTGCTGTTGGCGGTGTCGGGCGGGGTGGACTCTTCCACCCTGGCCCTGCTGCTGTCGCGGGCCATCGGCTCTCAGCTCACCGCCGTGTTCGTGGACCATGGGCTGCTGCGGCTGGGCGAGCGCCACGAGGTCGAGCAGGCCCTGCGGCCTTTGGGCGACGAGAACTTGCGGGTGGTGGACGCCTCCGAGCAATTCTTGCAGGCGCTGAAGGGCGTGAGTGACCCCGAGGAAAAGCGCAAGATCGTGGGGCGGGAGTTCATCCGGGTCTTCGAGGCCGAAGCCCGCAAGCTCTCGCAGGAGGGCTGCCGCTGGCTGGCCCAGGGCACCCTCTACCCCGACGTCATCGAGTCGGCAGGCGGGGAAGGGGCGGCCAACATCAAGAGTCACCACAACGTCGGCGGGCTGCCCCCGGATTTGAAGTTCGAGCTGCTCGAGCCCTTCCGCTACCTCTTCAAGGACGAGGTGCGCGAGCTGGCCCTGCTTTTGGGCCTGCCCGAGCCCATCCGCATGCGCCACCCCTTCCCCGGCCCTGGCCTTGCGATCCGCATTCTGGGGGAGGTCACGCCGCACAAGCTCGACATCCTGCGCCGCGCCGACGACATCTTCATCAGCGCCCTGCGCGAGTGGAACCTCTACGACAGCGTCTCGCAGGCCCTAGCGGTGCTCACCCCCATGCAGAGCGTGGGTGTCATCGGCGACGAGCGCAGCTACGGCTATGTGCTGGGGCTGCGCGCGGTGAGCACCGTGGACTTCATGACCGCCGACTGGGCCCGCCTGCCGCTGGACTTCCTCGATGAAGTCGCCCGCAAGATCACCCGCCAGGTTCCCGAGATCGGGCGCGTGGTCTACGACATAACCTCCAAACCGCCCGCCACCATCGAGTGGGAGTGAACTCGTGCAGGGACAATCCCGCTCCGAGGTTACGGAAGTAACGCCCTGGATGTGACGTTTTATACCAAACCTATGTAGATAATAATGCATGCCGAGCAAAGCCATACCCCTACACCCCCACCTGAGCCTGGAGGAACTCGAACAGCGCTACCGTAGCTGCAAGGATGCCAAGGAGAAGACCCGCTGGC
>NZ_QWLA01000102.1 GCF_003574095.1 Calidithermus roseus | reverse complement strand
CCATCAGCTGCACGCAGCGCCGCCGCGCCATGGCCGCCGCGGAGTGGCTCAGCTTGAACAGCCTCACCCCCTGCAGCAGCAGGTCGTCGTAGTCCAGCACGCCCAGCTCCTTCTTGGCGTCGGCGTAGGCCCACCGGAAGTTGACGATCTTCTCGGTGAGGTCGGCGTACATCGTCGCCAGCTGCACGTCGTCCCAGCCGCTGTTGGCCGCCCGGCTCACCGCGCCCAGCGCGGCGCGGGCCGTGAAGCCGTCGGGCTTGCGCTTGGGGAAGAGGGCCTCGATGAGGCGCTCGGCCAGCCGCTGCTGCTCGGTAGCGTCCAGCACCCGCACCTGCGTCACGCCGACTTCGCTGCCGTAGACCTGCAGCGCCTGCAAACAAAATCGGTGGAAGGTGCCGACCCACACCGCCTCGGCCAGGGGGGCCTCCAGCAGGCGCGCGATGCGCTCCTTCATCTCCCCGGCGGCCTTGTTGGTGAAGGTCACTAGAGTGATGCCGTGGGGGTCCACCCCTTCCCCGACGAGGTGCTTGACCCGGTGGGTGAGGGTGCGGGTCTTGCCGGCCCCTGCGCCGGCGAAGACCAGGGCCGGTCCCTCGAGGTGCCGCATGGCCTGCTCTTGTTGGTGGTACATACCTTTACCTCCTATCAAGAGCAAGTATAGCAACAATAACCGCCCCCGCGGGGGGCGGTCGGTGGGGGTTGTGGTCCTGGAGCTCCCCCGGCAGCGCCTCGGCCAGGGCGGCCTCGAGGCGCAGTGCCAGTGTCCGCCGGGAAGGGGCGCCCTATCGGTTCTGGGGATACCGAAAGCGCCGGGTGGAATAGATATACTAATCCCTGATAGGAGGTAAGCATGACGAGACAACAGGTACACCCCGAGGAGCCCCCGGAGGTGGTGCGCGAGCGCTTCACCGCCCTGACGCTGCAATTCCTGCGGCAGAGCCGCCGGAAGGGGCGGCAGGTGAAGCGGCTGTTCGTGCTCCGGCAGGCCCCCGAGGGGCTGGCGGGCCGTGGGGTGGCGGTGGGGGCCAACCTCGAGGCCCTCTCCCGGCTCTACAGCCGGCAGGAGGTGGTGCTGGTGGGCTTCGACTCCTCCGCCCTGCGCAGGCGCTGGGCGCACAGCCCGGTGCGCGCGGTGGAGGCGCTTCCCCCGGCCCAGCCCGGCGACCGCTGGGTCTACTACGACCCCGCCGCCCTGGAGGGCGAGGGCGCCTGGCGGCTGCTGGACCCCTTGGTGTACGGGCCTCCCGCCGCGCGGGGGGAGGGTTCCCGGCCGGTCGTGCGGGAGGCGGGGAGGGCGTGATGCACGTCGTCGTCCCCCCTGACCCCCACGTCACCGCGCCCGCCGCGGCGCGGGAGGTGCTCGAGGCGGCGGTGTGGGAGCTGTTCCCCGTGGGCGGCCCCCGCGAGGCCTTCGAGCAGCTGCTCCCGCGGACCGAGGCCTTCGAGCGGGCCCTGGCCGACTGCACCGCCGGGCTCTGGTTGGTCCAGCGCGCGGGGGAGGGCCGCCGTGGGCGGCTCCCGACGAGGCCGGCCGGCGCCCCGTGCCGGGCCTACCTCGGCTGGGCCTGGACTCCCGAAGGCTTCCGGGCGGCGGTGGCGCTGGACGGTCGGCCGGGCGAGGCCGCCGACCGCCAGGTCTTCCACCTGCGCGGCGTGCCCCACGAGGCCAGCGGGCCACTGCGCGGCGCGCTGCGTGAGCTGGGCCTGAAGGGGGGCTGGGGCGCAGTGCGCGCGGGGCCCCAGGCCTACCACGCCGTCCTCCACCGCTGGTTCGAGCGGCGCGGGCAGTGGTGGGTGGAGGCCGACAGCCCGATCCCCCCCGGGTGCCTGGAGCGCCTGCTGGCCTTGCCGCTGCACGGGGAGCTGGTGGTTCGGGGGGACAGCCTGAGCTTCACCGCCCTGCCGGGCCAGCGCCTCATCTACAGCCAGCCGCCCCGGCGGGCCAGCCTTTTCGAGGCGGCCCCGCCGGGCTTCGAGGAGGCCTACGGCCGGCTGGTCGCCGGGCTGCTGGCGGGGGTCTAGCCGGGCACAGGCACAGACAGCGACGGGAAAAGGGGCCCACCGGGCCCCTTCAGCCTTGTCGGGGTCAGTTGGTCAGCCGGGACCCGCCCTGCGCCTTGGCCGCGTCCTCGTGGGCGAGGTACTCCTCCAGCGCCTGCACGATCCAGCGGTTGCGCGAGACGCCGACGGCCTTGGAGGCCTGGTCCATCTCCTTGACGAGATCCTTGTCCAGCATGACGAAGGTGGCTTTCCAGGGCCGGTGCCCGGGGGCAGCCAGGCCGAACTGGCGCGCGAAGCGGGCGACCTCGCCCCAGGGGTAGCCCCACTCCTGGGCCAGCCGGCGTGCCGAGCCCAGGCGCCGCAGTTCACCCGCCAGCCACTCCTTGTTCCAGTACAGCGGCAGGCCCTGGGCCTGCAGGGCCTCGACCTCCCAGTGCGGGCGGGTCGGGAAGACCTTCCGCCCCAAGCGGATGAGGTTGTACTTATCCTTGCTGTTCATCCTGTGCCTCCTGCGCTTCTTGTGCTTCGCGAGTAGGGTTCTGGTCCTGTTTCTGGGTCTGGCTCATTTTCCACCGGTGCGCCTTCTCCACCAGGCTGATCTTCGAGCGCGGGTCCTGGGCCAGCCGATCGGAAAGCTCCCCTGGCAGCCGCAGGTGCACCCCCTGCAGGTTCTCCTGCCGCTCCAGCCGCCGCTCCAGCCGCAGCTCCTCCACCGCGCGGTGCAGCTCGGGGTGGCGGAAGACGTAGGACTGCAGCGTGAGCGGCTTGTAGCCGTGCTGGCGCGCGACCTCCTCGACCGAGCGCAGCTGTCGCAGCTGCTCGAGCAGCCAGCCGTGGTTCCAGTACAGCGGCAGGTTCTGCTCGCGCAGCTCCTCCACCGTCCAGTCCTGCTTGTGGCGGCGCAGCGAGGCCAGGCGGGCGCGCTCCTTTGTCCCCTTGCCCGGACCCGGGGGGGAGGGCAGGAGCAGGTCGGCGACCTTGGCTTTGACCTCGGGGTGGCGCGAGAGGTAGTCGATCAGCGTGGCCGGCTTGAAGCCGTGCATCTGGCAGAGCACCCTGATGCTGCGATGCTTTTTGAGCTCGCGGCGCAACCAGGCGGGGTCATGGTACAGGTACTTCCTCGGCATCCTCCCTATTCCGTTTCCCTTTCCCTATCAACGTTCACTGTAGCATCATATGCCTTCAGGCATGAAGGAACCTTAAGGCTTCTCGGTGTACCGGCGTCAGCCGGTCCTGAAGGGGATCGTCCTTGCTCAGGGGGCGCGGGCCCGTACCCCGGCCGGCCCCCTATCCGGGAAAAACGAACCACCGCCCTTGTTCAGGGCGGCGATTCGTGATAGGAGGTCCACCTTTCGGTGGTACGGCTCACGACCTCCCGTGAGCTAGCTGGAGGCTAGCACAAGCACGGGGAAATCGTCAAGCTGGTGCACGGGCCTCCCGCCGCCGGAGGCGGCGGCGTCCCGACAGGGGATCGTCCTTCGCCCTTGCCTCTTCCTGAGCTTGGTGATATATGTAAGAAGCATAGGAGATAGGAGGTCGCCATGTCCGTGATCCTCAACCGCTACCAGGGCGCCGTGCGGGTTCAGTTCTTCGGCGGCGGGGAGGGCCCCCGCGAGGGCGTGCTGCTGCTGGGCTCGCTCAAGGCCTACCACGACTACGAGGGCCAGGCGCAGCAGGTCTTCCGGCGCACGAACGCCGACTACCTGGTGTGGAGCCTGCACGAGCCGTTGGTGCTCGAGCCGCCTCCCGCCCTGCTGCACGACCTGCGGCGGCGCGGGGCCAGCGACCAGATCTACGCCGCCGACCTGGCCTACCTGCAGGGGGTGCGGCTGCACTGGGCCCAGCCCCTGCTGCTGTACGCCGGGCGCTGGGACGGGCTGGTGGTGCGGGGGGTGCTGGAGGGGGTGAGCTTTGTCAGTGACCCCCTCAGCCTCCCCGGCGTGCTGGCCAGCGCGGCGGTGTAGGGCGCGATGCCGGCGGGCGAGGTCCACGAGCGAGCCAACCTGCTGTTCGGCGCGGGCGCTGCCTTGGTGGGCAGCGCCTTGGGTCTGGACTGGCGCGAGCCGCTGTGGCTGGGGGCGGCGCTGGGCTATGCGCTGGGGACTTTCTGGGTCACCCCCGACCTCGACAACTTCCCCCGCTACCCGGTCCTCGCCGCCCGGCGCTGGGGGCCGCTGAAGCTGGTGTGGCTGCCCTACGGGCTGCTCTTCCGCCACCGCGGCCTGGCCCACCACTGGGTGCTGGGGCCCCTCAGCCGCCTGCTGTACCTGAGCCCGCTGCTGCTGCCGCTGCGTGGGTGGCTGGGGGGCCTCGAGCCGGCCCTGCTGTGGGGGGCCCTGGCGGGGTACTACGCCTCGCAGTGGCTCCACCTGGCCCTCGACGGCATCCCCCTGCGGCGCCTGTAGCGGGCACCGGGCCCGCCGGCGGTTTTGCGCACTATACTGGCTCCAGGGATGTTCACCGCGCTCGACGCCCGCCGCCGGCCCCCGGCCGAGGTCAACCTGCTCTTCGCCCGCCTACAGCGAGGGCGGGCCGCCCCCCGGGGCGACGGCGCAGTGCCGCGACGGGCTCTACGGCTTCAACCAGAGCCGCCGGGGCACCTGCTCCTGGCACGGCGGGGTGCTGCGCTGGCTGTACTGAGTGTGGCCTTCAGGGGCCCCTGCCGGGGGACAGCGCCCCCGCGCCGTTCCACTCGAGCCGCATGACCGGCCCCGCGGCCGCCTCCCTGTGGGCCGCCCGGGAAAGGCCCATCACCCCCCGGGCCAGCAGGTACCAGGCGAACACCGGCCCCAACAGCACGGCGTAGCTCAGCCGTGCCGCCAGCGCCACCCCGGCCACACGTGTGCAGGCCTGCTCGAGCTGCTCCTGGGTGATCCGCTGGCGCAGGAAGGCCACCACGAAGGGCCACAGCCCGAGCGCCCCCCCGGCTGCCGCCCCCGACGCCGCGCCGGCCGCTAGGTCCACGTTCGTCAGGCGGGAGAGCAGCTCCTCGAAGTTCTCGCTGGTGATCTGGGTGAGCTCCTCGTCGCTCAGCGCCGCCCCCCGGACCCGCGGGTCGTCGGCGAAGAAGCGGCCGACCTCTTCGGTGGTGAGCACCGGGATGTCCGGGTACTTCAGCAGGGCGGCCTCGACGTACGCGGGGTCGTCGGTGGCCTTGAGCGAGACCTCGACGGACCGCCCGGTCTGCTCGTCCACGAAGACGATGTCGGAGCCGGGGTAGCTCTCGTCGGCGTGGAGGACCGCGCGCCAGGGATCCCCGTCCGAATTCTCGTAGTGCGCCACGAGCCGCTCGAAGAGCTTGCCCTTGACCAGGTTCAGCACCCCCGCCATCTGCTCGGGGGTGTACTCCCGCATGTGGGCGGCGATCTCGTCCAGGCTGGCGTCGCGCAGCTCGGGGTAGCGGTCTCGGACGGCCGACACGAACTCCTGCCCTAGCGGGCCCTGCAGCCGCTCCTGCCGCCCGGCGAGGAGGGACGCCATCAGCACCGCCGGCGCGACCTGGCCGCGCAGGAGGGGCTGGTCTACCGGGATCTCCCCCAGCAGCCAGGCCCTCAGGCGGTAGCCCATCCGCCGTAGGGCGGTGGGGTTCAGGTTGCCGCGGATCAGCCCCCACTGGAACTGGGCCAGGCCCTTGGTCTCCACGCCGATACGCCCGAGGGCCCGCGCGGGGACCGTGAAGCTGCCGCGCAATTTGGCCTCCTCGAACCCCACCCAGAAGAGGACCCCTACCAGGTTCGTCACCACCAGCTCCGCCGCGGCGGTGGCGGGCAGGCCGGGGATCACGGCGAGGAGTGAGAAGGCCACCCCCAGCGCCGCGCGGACCCCGTAGAGGATGACCCCAGCGACCGAAGCCAGCAGGCCGAAGTACTTCCAGGCGTCGGCCGGACTCCGCAAGGGGACCCCCACCTTGGAGGCGATGACACCGGCCATGTACGCCTCGAGGGCCATCGACACGAAAACGCCCACCCCCAACTTCCCCGGCAGGCCCGCCAGCACCGCGTTGGTGACCGCCACCACGGTGATGGTCTGCCGGATCGCGCTCGGGCCGTCGGTGCCTTCGGCCACGAACACCCCCTTGAAGGGCTCGAAGATGAAATCGCGCAGGCGGATGTCGGAGAATAGCCGCCTGATCCGGCCCCAGTTCCGGCTCAGCCAAGCCTGCGACTCCTCGGTCGAGCCGTAGGCGGACATTTTGCGGTCGAACTGCTGACGGGCGTCGTGTGGATCGTGCATGGCGGGGTTGACTCCTTGGCGTTGATAGATTGCGGCCTAGAGGCGGTTGCTCGGGCGAGCTCGGCCGGTCCACCCGGAAGCGAGGGGGCACGGCGGGTGCTCGGCATCGGCGCCCCTCAGTCGGCGAACTGGGGGTTCTGGGCCCTCACTACCTTCCAGGTGCACGAGGTAGACCCGCTCGTCGCGTAGGTGCAGCCTGCCCTGGGCCTGCTCGAGGTAGCGCCGGAGGTCTTCGGGGCCGACACCCAGTTCCTCGAGACAGGCCTGCACGGTCTGCGGCCCGCGGGACTCTAAGAGGCTCATCAGGCGTCGAAGCTTCGGTGACATAGGCTCGGGTAAGGTCTACCCCGCCTTAGCGGCTGTGGCGCCGGAGGGGCGGGGCTTACTAGCGGCTGCTCGGCCGGAAGCCCGCCTGCTCCGCCTCGCCAGCGGTGGCGAAGCAGACCTCCGGCTTGGTCTTGTCGTAGTACTCCTGGTTGGGGAGGTGGTAAATCCGCTCCCCCGAGTAGCTCAGGTTGCCCTTGACCGGGTGGGTGGCCGGGCAGTATGCCCCCATCGGGGCGACACCTTGCGACGCGGCCAGCGGCTGGCCCGGGAGCGCCTCCCCCGGCAGGGGCTCGGCAACGGGGGCTGCCGAAGGCTCAGGCTCCAGGGGCGCGCCGGGAAGGGGCTCGCCCGGCAGTGGACCGGCGGTGGACGTCGACGGTTTCGGTTCGCCGCGAGGCGGGGTCACCCGCACAGCCGGCTCCGGGGTGGCCTGGGGCACGGAGCGCGCCGTGGGAGCCGGGGGAGTAGGGGTCTTCGGTTGGAGACGGCCTTCGGAAGCCTTGGCCGGGGCTTTGACGTCCGGCTCGGGGGTTGGGGCCGACAGAGGCTGGGGCGTGGCCCGCGGCGCAGCCCGAGGCTCGGATGCCGGGGCAGGGGACGGGTTCGCGGCCGGGGGCTCGCGCACGTCCGGTGCTGGGGCCAAAGCGGTGCGGCTCGAGGGCGAGGACACGGTGGTCCGGGCGTCCTCGAGCCCGGTCGCCGTCGGCTCCTCCGCCTCGTAGGCCGCGGCCGAGGGGGCCGGGAGGGGCGCCGGGGTGTCCCCCGACGGGCGGGGCCAGGCCAGCCAGCCCCCGAGGATCACCAGCGGGAGGAGGGCCAGGGCCAGCGGCCAGCGGGTGGTGCGGCGGCGTACGGTCTCGGCCGGCCGTGGAGGCGCGGCCGGCCGCGCCTCGATCACCTCGACCGGGACGGCTCGAGCGGCCGTGGACGGCGCCGCGGCGGGAAGAGGGCGGTCGAAAAGCTGGGGCAGCAGGGTCTGGACCTGGTGGACGGCCTGTGAACGCTCCTGGGGGGTGCGGGCTTCGGTGATCTGGCCGAGCAGCCTGCGGATCTCCTGGAGCTCGTTGAGCAGTTCCTGGGAAGGGGGATGGGGATCGCCGGGGAGGGACTGTTGCGGCCGGCTGGCCTGCTCGAGGATCAGCTCATAGAGCGCCTCCCGCTCGCGCCGCTCCCGCTCGAGCACCTCCAGGATGGTCTTGCTGGCCTCGACCTCCGCCTTTACCGAGCTGCGGGCGAGGAGTTGCTGCACCTGCTCCAGGAGCTTTCCCAACTCTTCCCGGGGGTCCGGGGCAGCCGGAGTGGCGGGTGCAACACTGCCGAACTCCTGGTCCTGGACTCGGTTTTGCCCCTGCCGGGCCTCGTAGGTGAACCGGCGTCCTTCGTAGGGGGACGGAGGCCGGAAGTCCAGGGTAAGGGTTCCGACCGGCACGGTGGCCCGAAAGCGGCCCTGGTCATCGGTCGTCTCGACGAGGTCCTCGGCCAGCTGCTCGCCGACCAGGCGAACCTCCACGCCTGCGATCCCCTTGCCGGTGGCTCGGTCGAGCGCCCGGCCCTCCAGGAAGGCCAGACCGACCGGGCTCAGCCGTAGCCGCTCGACGACCTGCATGATCTCGTCCTGGCTCAGCAAGCGCTTATCGTGACGGCGTCTGTATGCCCTCATCTTCTCGGCGAGCTCGTCGACTCCGTTCGCCACCCAGGTCTGGTGATGGTTTTCGAAGGTGGAGGAGGGGTGGGCGGTCGGGATCACCACGGTGGGATATACCGGAACCCTTTTCCCATTCAACAAGCTGCGCAGGCAGGCCTGGAAGTCGTCCGCGGTGTTCGACGCCTGTTCTTGACACTCCCACGGCTAAAGCGCGTGGGATTCTTGGGCTCACCACTGCGCCCGGTACGAGCGTCTTACACGGTGATGCACGGCATTTCAACCGTCTCCTCAAGCGTGACTTCCCGTGTGCCCCACGGTACGGAGTTTGGTCATCGCACGGCTTGGTTTTCGCCGCAACTGACCGAGATTCACACGCTACAGGTTTTACCCGTCCAGCGCTTCGTGAACGGAACCCCCTACCCCGCCCCGCCAAGGCGGGGCGGCAAGAACCTCGGGAATCGCTCTTCCCGATGGGCATTTTACCACACATCAGCCGCCCACCATGCCATGTCCGCCGAAAGCAGGCTTTTATCACAACCCTCGAATTAGCTTGAGTAGAGCCTTAGGATTCGCCGAGAACTTTCTAACCGAGTGCAACACCGGCCACTTTTTGAGATGCAAGAGGCTCAGGATGACATCGCGTAAGTACATCAGCCCCACCGCCCCCTTGCGGCTGCGGGAGGCATCCTCTCCCAACACCGTGTCTCGCTTGTGGTGTAGACGGTTCTCCACCTCCCAGT
>NZ_QWLA01000101.1 GCF_003574095.1 Calidithermus roseus | reverse complement strand
CCCTGCCCCTGCCCACCCGCCCCGGCGCCGACGAGAGCGGGCAGTTGATGCTGCTGCGAACGCTGTCGCCAGGGCTCAGGGTGCGCGTCTGGTACGACGACCCCGCCGCCACTGGGCAAATTACTCCCTACGAGGGGATTCCCCTGGAGGAGAGCGTGCGGCGGCTGCTGGAGAGCGGGGGCATGCAGGTAGTGGAGCAAAAGCCCGACCTAGCCCTGCTGGTCTACACCGGCAAGGACCCCCGCCAGGCAGTGCTCACCCTGCTGCGGGCCAGCCGCGAGGCCCCGGTGGCGGTAGCCGACATCGCCTCGGTTAACCGGGGCGACAGGCGCCTGATGGACTACTTGCTCGAGCTGGGCCACTATCCCCACCTCGCCAGCTACGCCTGCTGGGGCACACCCGCCAACAACCTGGGCAGCGCTCTGGCTCAGGGGGGACTGTTTTTGCGTGACCTCGAGGGGCGGCTGGACCGGCTGGCCGAGGGCTATTTGCACTACCTCTACGGCGAGGTGGGACGGCCCTGGGTGCGGCGCTATTTCGTCGAGCCCTTGCTGGAGGGGGTGAGCATCCTGACTCTAGGCCACCTGCGCGAGCAGCGCCTGCCAAGCCTGATGGGGGACCGGCTCGAGTTGCTGAGCGTGGAATTTCCCTGGCGGCGCAGCTTCGAGATTGCCCTCCGCTTCCGCCGGGTGCGTTGAAGGTCCTTGGCAACTGGGCTCACAGCACGGAGTTGCCCAGGTGCTATAGTGTTTCGGCTTGTCACCTGCTACCCTGAGCAGGATCGCACAACCCAACTTCAGGAGGTGAAAGTTGCTGCGTTTAGTTACATCCGAATCGGTGACCGAGGGTCACCCCGACAAATTGGCCGACCGCATCTCGGATTCCATCCTCGACGCCATGCTCGCCCAAGACCCCAAGTCGCGGGTGGCCTGCGAAACCCTCGTCACCACGGGGTTGGTGATGGTGGCCGGGGAGATCACCACCGAGAGCTACGTGGACATCCCCAACCTGGTGCGCCAAACCGTCAACGAAGTGGGGTACAACCGCGCCAAGTTCGGCTTCGATGGCAGCACCTGCGCGGTGATCACGGCCATTGACGAGCAATCGCCCGATATCGCCGGTGGGGTCAACAAGTCCTGGGAACACCGCGAGCTGGGCTCACGCGACCCGCTCGACGAAATCGGAGCGGGCGACCAGGGCTTGATGATCGGTTACGCCATCGACGAGACCCCTGAACTCATGCCCCTGCCCATCTCCCTGGCCCATGGCCTCACCCGCCGCCTGGCCCAGGCCCGCAAGAGCGGGGAGATCCCCTACCTGCGCCCCGACGGCAAGGCCCAGGTGACCATCGTCTACGAGGGCGAGAAGCCCCTCTACGTGGGCACTGTGCTGGTCTCTACCCAGCACGCCGAAGACATTTCCCAGGAGCAAATTCGTCACGACGTGATCGAGAAGGTCGTGCGGCGGGCCATCCCCGAGCAATACCTCAGCGAGGAGACCCTCTACCTGATCAACCCCTCGGGTAAGTTCGTCATCGGTGGTCCCCATGGCGACACCGGCCTCACCGGGCGCAAGATCATCGTGGACACCTACGGCGGCGCTGTCCCCCACGGCGGCGGGGCCTTCAGCGGCAAGGACCCCACCAAGGTAGACCGCTCGGCGGCCTACTACGCCCGCTACATGGCCAAGAACATCGTGGCCGCCGGGCTAGCCCGCCGCGCCCTGGTCGAGCTGGCCTACGCCATCGGCAAGGCCCGTCCGGTGGGCATGCGCGTGGAGACCTTTGGCACCGGGGTCATCCCCGACGAGCAGCTCAGCAAGATCGCCCAGCAGGTCTTCGACGCCCGCCCCAGGGCCATCATCCAGAACCTCGACCTCCAGCGACCCATCTACGCCGCCACCTCGGCCTACGGGCACTTTGGCCGTGATGGTTTCCCCTGGGAGGTCACCGACAAAGTAGAAGAGTTGCGCCATCTCGCAGGACTTCCCGCCCCGGCCTGAAGCCAGGGGTCGGATGTCGTACGCAAAGCGTCGAGGGCCTAATTTAGCCTTCAGCGCGCTTCCAGGCTCTGGATCAGGTTGCTCAGCCGGGCTGCGTTGGGGCCCTTCTTGAAGGGGTTAAAGGGCTTCCCTGATTGCAGCTCGGGTACCATGCCCAGATAGCCCGGCACCGCGAACATGTAGAAGCTGGGCTTGGTATCGCTTTTGATTTGGGCCAGGCGCATGCGGGCCATCTTCTCCTGCTGCTCGAGCCACTCCCTGACCCAGGCCGACTGCGCCGGCGTGAGGAGGGCCTCGAGTTCCTTCCGCAAGGCCGCAGCCTGGGCGGGCTCGAGGTTTTCCCGAAGACTCAGAGGACGCAGCTTAGCCAGCAAGGCGGCAGCCTGGTTCCTGTCGAAAGCCAGCCCCTGCACCTTGTCCATCTCGGCCAGGGCATTGACCATTCGCACCAGCTCGAACACCGGCTGGTACGCGCTCAGCCTGGCAGTTCCCCCTACGCTCTGAGCCATCCCCAGCACCCCCACCGACACCATTGCCATCAAGAGCAAACGCGTGATTTTCGCCACGGCTTCAAGCTAGCAAAAGTGCCTGAAGCGCAGGGCAAAAAAGGATGAGAAAGCCGGGACCCTCGGCCCCGGCTTCCGTGCAACTTTCCTCCATTACGGGCGCATGCGCCGCTTCAGGGCCTTGGACTCGTTGATGGGGAAGTCTGCGTCCTTGAAGCCGCCGGCCACCCGCAAGGCCGAGGTGCGGCTGGCGGGCTCGAGCGTATAACTCTCGAACCAGTAGCTCCTGATGTTTACTCCTTCCTTGAGCGCCTCGGCCACCACCGCGTCGTAAGCCCCCTTGGCCTTCTGCACCGCCGCTTCGTACTCCAGCGCCCGGTAAGACTTCAGCGCTTCGGCCATCTGGCTATCGGCCTCCCTCAGGGATGCGGGGATGGCGCCAGTATTGAGCTTCTTGGCGTCGATCATGGCTTTTAGGACAGCGTTGCCCTGGTTGAGGTAGGCCGCTACCAGGTAGCGGTTCATGGCGTCGCGGTTGAACTGCCCGAACTCGGCGGTGAGGTCGATGTAGCTCATGACGCTGTTGGACATATCGCCCAGCCAGGCGTAGTAGAACTCGTTGCTGGGGCCATAGTCCTTGTTTTCGCTCGAGTCGTAACCGTCGTGGGGGTGCGAGAGCGCGGTGTGGTGCCCTACTTCGTGCGTGATGGTCGTGGTGTAGCCATAGCGGGACTTGGCAAGCGGGTTGTTGGCGGCGTAGACCAGGCTCTGGGTGCCCGATCTCCAGTCGTCATCGGCCAGGCCCAGGTAGGGGATGTCTCCGGCAACGTTGTAAGCGAAGATGGGGATCTCGTAATCGGCGCTACCCTGGAAGAAGCCAGGCTGCTTCATCTCGAGCAGGTTATCGATGAAGACATCGGCTCCAGAACCCGGGTTCTGCGCGCTGAGGGCGTACTCAGAGTGGCAAGACACCCCGGTGAAGTAGGACTCGAAGGAGCACTGGGCCTGGCTGTCGTAGCTCAGCTCACGGATGGTGGCCGTGAAGTTGTTGAGGGGCTGGAGTTTCTTGAGCAGCGCCGTGGTCAGGCTGGCGTCGAAAAGGGCTTGGCCCTGGTCGCCAGCTGCCGGGTCGTTGTAGAAGTTGACGTTGAGCAGCAGGTTATCGGGTATCTGGTGGGGGGTGATGGCCACGCGGTAGATGGGTGAGGGCGTGAAGAGCAGGTTGATGGCCACGTAGCGGGTGATCCGGCCCAGGTCGCCCGAGAGGTTGTTGAAGGGGCGGTAGGTGGTCTTAGCGCTGCCGTATTCCCAAATGGGGGGCATGCGGTAGTCCGTTTTGCCGTCGCCGTCGAGGTCGGCGTTGGTGATGTCCCAGTTGTCGCTCTGGGCTTCGGGGCCTGCCGAGAGGTCGTGGAACCAGATGCGGGCGGTCTTGCTCAGCGAGGCAGCGGATCCCTGGCGGTCGTCGGGGGTGCTGCCACCCCAGGCGCTCATCTTGCGCGAGGAGAGCAGCTCGCCGAAGTTGAAGCCGGTGTCGGGGTCGGGCTCGTCAGTCTTGACGTAGACGTGGTGCTTGAAGTCGGGGCGACCGTACCAGTTGATGAAGAAGACGGTGTAGTTCTTGGGGTCGATACCGAGCTGACTGGCGTTCTCGGCCAGCCACTTCTCGGTCTCGAAGGCGTCGATCCAGTAGTTCTCGGTGATCTTCTTGCTGATGTTGGCGGCGTCGCCGGGGCAGGGCTCGCCGGCGCCCAGGTCGGCCTGGCAGTTATAGGACTCCTGATAAAGGGTCAGGGGTTTGGGCTGCGCCAGTTCGTTGAGCCTGGCGAAGAAGGCGTCCTCGAAGCCCTGACTGGCGAATTTGATGTTGTAGTTATAGGTGAAGCTGTTGCCTGAAAGCTCCTTCTCCCCGTTCTTGTAGTTGAGATAATAGACGGTGGGGATGCGGTTGACGCTGCTGTACTTGCTGGGCAGGATTTTCTTGAACTCGTCGAGGTTGATCTGCTGGGCACCGCTGCCCTGCTTGTACCCGACGAAGACGATGTTGATGGTCAGGTCTTGCCCGATCTCAACAGTGTTGCCTGGGTTGAAGGTCTGAAACCCCCTGTTGCCCAGGTTGCAGGAGCCAATCGCCAGGGCCATGAGGATCAGGGCCGCAAATCGAAGCAGTTTGCGCATATTAGCTCTGAGGTAGAACACCTACCAATCTTTCCATGCATGAGAAAGCTGCGCAAGACGTTCTTAACGCCATTTTCTCATCAAGCCCCTGAGGCGTGAGGCTCGAGGGAGCTGTAAGGCCCGTTTCAGTGCGGGCCTCGAGGGTCTTTATGCTAGAGGGGTGAGCCTGCCCTCTCCTACCCTTCCTCCCCCAGCTACCCGCGACCTGGCCATTCGCCTGAGCCAGATCTCGGTGCAGTTCGATGGTCAGGCGGTGTTGCGGGGGGTGGACCTCGAGGTCGCCAGGGGCGAGTTCATCGCCATCATCGGCCCCTCGGGGGGCGGCAAGAGCACCCTGCTGCGGGTGATCGCTGGGCTGCAAAAAGCCCAGGGATCGGTCAGCGTGAGCGGGCAGCCGGCGATGGTCTTCCAAGATTACCGCCTGTTGCCCTGGCGCACCGTCGAGCAGAACATCCGCCTGCCCATCGAACTCACCGGGCGCGGTAAGGTCAGCACCTACCTGGGGATGCGGCCCTACCTGCACCTCTATCCCCACCAGCTTTCCGGGGGCATGAAAGCCCGCGTGGCCATCGCCCGGGCGCTGGCCCAGGACGCCGAGGTGCTGCTGATGGACGAGCCCTTTGCCGCCCTCGACGCGTTGGTGCGCGAGCGCTTCAACCTCGAGCTCAAGGAGTTGCACAAGAAGAGCGGAAAGACCATTTTGTTCGTCACCCACTCCATCCGCGAAGCGGTCTACCTGGCCGACCGGGTGGTGGTGCTCAAAAACGGCGTCATCGAGACCATCCTCGACACCCGCGATGAGGGTCGCATCACCGCCTTCACCGACGGCGTGGAGGCCGAACTGCGGGCTAGGCTGGGCGTGGCCGACTCCACCCACGTCGAACCTCCACCTGCACCGCTGCGTCCGCCCTGGGAACTCTTCGGGGTGCTGGGCCTGGCCGGGTTGTTCCTCCTGAGCTGGGCCCTGCTCGCAGCCCGGATTCCCCTCTTCTTCCCCTCCCCCCTGGCGGTATGGCAGGCTGCCCTGCACAACGCCCCCCAACTGGCTCAAAGCGCCCTGGCCACGCTCGAGGTCGCCGCGCTGGGGGTGCTGTGCTCGCTGCTCATCGGCACCCCCATCGGCTACCTGATGGGCCGCCTGCGCACCATGGAGCGGCTGCTCTCGCCCTTCATCGTGGCCCTGCAGGCCATCCCCACCGTGATCGTGGCCCCGCTGCTGGTGATCTGGTTCGGCTTCAGCCTCGAGGCCAAGCTCATCACCACCACCCTCATCTCGATCTTCCCGGTGATGGTCTCGACCATGGTGGGCGTGCGCGAGGTGGACCGCATCTACCGCGAGGTGTTCCAGACCATCGGGGCGGGGCCCTGGGGCATCCTGACCAAGCTCGAGCTACCCGGCGCCCTGCCGGTGCTGCTGGGCGGCTTGCGCCTCACGGTCTCACTCGCCCTCATCGGCGCGGTGGTCGCCGACTTCACCTTCCAGGGCGAAGGCCTGGGAGCCTTCGCCAACACCGAGCGGCTGTCCTTCCGCTACGCCAACGCCTTCGCCGCCGTAGGGGTCAACGTGGTGCTGGGCATCGCGCTGTACGGGCTGGTGACGCTGCTGGAGTACTGGGTGCTGCGTTACCGCAGGCGGTGACGGGGATTATGTCGATAGCCAGACGCGGGTCGTACGTCCTACGTCGTACGCAATACGCAAGACGCAAAACGCCTTTTGTTTACCCCCCCTAGCAAGGGGGTTGGGGGGATATACCCTCCCCGCGTGCGGGGAGGGGGTTCTTTCACCACAAACCACGAGCTACAAGCCACGGGCCTTCATCCCCCGCTGACGGCTGACCGCCACGCACGCTGCGCCCCTACTCGGTGCGCTGCAGCAGGTTGTAGGCGAACTCTTCCATCAGCTCCGGGCGCTGCTCGGCCAGCTCCCACAGGAGTTCTAGCAAGTCTTCGTCGGAGAGTTCTTGCAGGGCCAACTGCTTGGGGTCGGCAGTCTTTTGCTTCCGCCTGCGCCTGGCCTGGAAGATCTCGGGCGCTTCCTGGATGGCGTAGGCCAGGGCCACGACGTGCTTGCACACCGGGCCCCAGGTGTACGGGCACGAGCAGCCCCAATCCTGCTTTTCCAGGTCGATCCAGGTGCGGTAGGGGTAGGGCGCGCTGCCCTTCACGCGGGCGCTGTAGCGCTGGCCCTGCCGGGAGCCCTCGAGCACCATCCCCCGGCTGAATAGCTGGTAGCCCCGGTCCTGCACCTCGAGGCTCGCCAGCGCCATGATGTCAGACGGATCAAAACCGGCCAATGCCCTTCTATGATAGCCAAGCCGCTTTTCGTCTGGCGTGGGCTCGAGTGTATTCAGGGCATATCTGTGCTGGGCCCCCGCGGTGAGCATGAAGGCTACGCGGAAATCCTGAAAAGGATCGGCTTGCACACTGCACATCGCTGTTTGACAAGCTCACGGTGGGGTGACTTAAACTGACTGCGGGTCGCCAGACCCATTCCTTCAGGGCGGAGTGCAAGTCTCCACCGGCGGTACAGCCCGCGAAGCCTGGAAATCTGCGGTACATCCAGGCCCGATTCGGTGAAAGTCCGAAGCCGACCGTGACAGTCGGGATGGGAGAAGGAGCGAAGCTCGAGTCACCTGGCTCGAGCGCAGGGCATGTCCAATACCTCATAACGCAAACCCCACACAACACCTGGCTCACGGTGGCGTCGGTCGGTTCGTGCCTGACCGGGTTTCGCTTTGGGTTGCACGCGTGAATGTGAGGTTTGCTTCGATGAAAAAGTGGGTTTTCGTGGTCGCTGCGCTACTGCTCTCGCTGGCTCAGGCCGAGAAGCTGCGGGTGGGGCTGGGCTACCTACCCGACGTGCAATTCGCGCCGTTCTACGCGGGGGTGGTGGAGGGAATTTACGGGAAGAAGGGCCTCGAGGTCGAGTTCCAGCACGGCTTCGCCAGCGAGCTCTACCCCTTGCTCGCGCAGGGCAAGCTCGACTTCGTGGTCGCCGACGCGGAGGACGTGATCGCGCTGCGGGCCCAGGGCATCCCGCTCAAGTACGTCATGGCGCTGTACCAGTCGGTGCCCAACGCCCTGTTCTCGCTGGCCGAGAAGAACATCAAGTCGGTGCGCGACCTCAAGGGCAAGACCATCGGTATGCCGGGGATGTTCGGGGTCTCGCTGACTTCGCTCCAGGCCATCCTGCGGGCAGCCGGGCTCAAGGAAAGCGACGTGAAGATCGTCAATATCGGCTTTACCCAGGCCGAAGCGGTGGTGCAGAAGCGGGTGGACGTGGCCATGGGCTTCATCAACAACGAGCCGGTCTTCCTGCAAAGCCAGGGGGTCAAGCTCAACGTAATCCCCGCCGGACCTTACAACCACTCGCCGGGCAACGGGATCATCAGCACGGACAAGGTGCTCGAGAACGCCGACCTCGCCCGGCGCTTCCTCAGCGCCTCGCAGGAGGCCATGGCCTTTACCATCACCAACCCGCGCAAGGCCTTCGAGGCTGCCAGGAAGTACGTGCAGAACCTCGACGAAATGCGCTATACGGTGCTCACCACTTCCATCCGGCTCTACGAGTCACCCTACAGCCGCCAGATGGGGCTGGGCTTCTCCAACCCCCAGGCCTGGGTCAGCAGCCTAAGCCTGCTCAAGGCTACCGGGCGCGTGGACACCGCCCTTCCGGCGACCGAGTTCTACACCAACGCCTTCCTGACGCCCAACTTGCAGGCGAGGAAGTAGGTTCTCGAGAACGCAACGGTGGGCCTGAAACGGTCCACCGTTGCTTGTGGTTCGGGGCTACAGGTGAGTTCTGAACCACTCGAGCGTCATACGCCAGGCGTCCTCGGCGGCGTCTTTCTTGTAGTTGGCCCCCGTGTCGTTGTGGAAAGCGTGGTTGGCTCCCTCGTAGATCTTGATCTGGTAGCGGATGTTGGCTCGCTTGAGGGCCTCCTCGAGGGCCGGAATCCCCGCGTTGATGCGGGCGTCGTTGCCGCCGTAGATGCCCAGCACCGCCGCCTTGATGCCCGGCACCTTGGCCAGGTCGGGGGCCGGGCCGTAGAAGGGCACCGCCGCTTTGAGTTCGGGAGATTCGGTGGCCAGCCGCCAGGTGAGGCCACCCCCGAAGCAGAAGCCCACCGCCCCCAGCCGGTCGGCCTGGATTCCCGGAGTAGCTTTGAGCACCTTGAGGGCCTCGAGCAAGTTAGCCACGTGCTCCTCGGCAGGGGTCTGGGCCAGGAAGCTGGAGATCTGGGCGGTGTCGGTGATCCGGGCCGTCCCCCCGATCCTGGAGATCAGGTCGGGGGCCAGGGCGATATAGCCTGCCTTGGCGACCCTGCGGGCCACGTCCTGGATGTGGGGCTGCAACCCCCGGTTCTCGTGGATCACCAGGATGCCCGGGGTCGCCGTGACCCCTTTGGGCCTTACCCGGTAAGCCATGTGGGTAAAGCCGCGGGCCTGGTACTCGATCATCTCGGCCTCGAGGGCCGGGTCGTTGGGGTCTACGAGCGGCTGCCCCTGGGGAGGGGTAGCCTGGGCTACGGCCTCCTGGGCCTGCACCAGTTCAGCCGTGCTCACCCCGGCGATGCCCAGCGAGGCCAGCAGGGTCCGCGCCCCACCCACCCCGCCCCCCCGC
>NZ_QWLA01000100.1 GCF_003574095.1 Calidithermus roseus | reverse complement strand
GCCAGCGGGTCTTCTCCTTGGCATCCTTGCAGCTACGGTAGCGCTGTTCGAGTTCCTCCAGGCTCAGGTGGGGGTGTAGGGGTATGGCTTTGCTCGGCATGCATTATTATCTACATAGGTTTGGTATTATAACCCCCAGTGACCACCCCGAATCCCGCCCGCGCCACCGCCCGGCCCCAAGCATAGGCCTCACGGTACTGCGGCGTATGCGGAGCCGAGCGGGCCGAACCGAACACGGCAACCAGTCGCATGACCCGAGCATAAGCCCTCGAGGGTCGGTGTCGGGTATCGGGCGACGGGTGCAGGGAGCTTGTGGCCTGTGGAGAAAAGCTTTCGACCACCTGGCGTCTTGCGTCTTGCGTACACCCCTATGCCGGAGCAGTCTCTGGGCAGGGGCAGCAGCGGTGCTCCTGGTCCTTGTCCATCAGCTCGATCTGGCGCTTGAGCTGCTCGTTCTTCAAGCGCAGGTTTTCGAGCTCGAGCTTGATCTGCTCCTCGAGTTCGGGCTCGCAGATGCTGCACTCGTCCAAACAGCCGCGCACGAAGAGGCCAGGGGTGGGAAAGGAGGTCTTGCGCTCGAAGGAGAACTCGAGCCTGGCCTCGGGGCTGATCTGCCCGCCCACCTTGTCCAGCAGCCCCGCCCTCACCAGGTCCTGGTCCACCTGGCGCAGGGCCCGCTCCTTGACCGCCAGGGGCAGGGGTTCGACGGCGGGTGCTTGCACCAGCACAACCGCGCCGAAGGCCGCAGCCCGCGCCCCGACCTCGCCCGCCCCGCTCAGGCCTGCTTGCCGCAGGGCGCTCTGGCGCGCGAGTTCTTCGACCTTCAGGCGGTTTTCGTCGCTGGCCAGCACGGCCTGGGGGATCACGGAGAGCTGGCCCCTGGAGATCTGCGGGTTGAGCGCCACCTGGGTGTTGACGGCGGGGTCGATCACCCGGCGGCGGATGGCCTCGAGGGTGAAGCGGATGGTCTGGGTCTTGTTGATGCGGTAGAAGTAAAACGTGATCGCCCGGCAGCGGTTGGGGTTCTTGAACTCCCGGCTGCTGGACTCGAAGTGGTCCTCGGTCTCCCCCTCGGCGTGCGAGCGGGTGTTGACCTCGCCCATCGAGACTGAGCTCGCGGCCCTGGTGGCCATCTCCGAGCGACTGTGCGAGGCCTCGGCGTGCTGCTTCAGCTCACGCAGGAACTCGCTGGAGGAGGAGG
Source organism: Calidithermus roseus (assembly GCF_003574095.1). Lineage (GTDB taxonomy): Bacteria > Deinococcota > Deinococci > Deinococcales > Thermaceae > Calidithermus > Calidithermus roseus. The sequence continues at coordinate 8,249 of NZ_QWLA01000100.1, read as the reverse complement.
CGTTGTAGCTGCCGCTGACCCCCACCGACGGCCCCGAGAAGATGGTCTCGAAAAAGCCGCTGGTCTCGGCGTGGCTCTCGGCGCTGCCCTGGGAGACGTTTCTCGAGCGGCCGCTGTCGCGGATGGAGAGGTCGGACATGGAGCGGTCCATGCTGGCCATGTAGAAGTGCTCTTCCTGGGTCTGCTCGTTGCGGTAACTGAGCTTCGAGGCCGAGTCGAAGGTGAAGCGGGTGCGGCGATCGGAGGTAAATAGCCGCACCTTCTCTCCGGGAAAGAGGGTGGTGGAATAAGCCAGGTCGCCCACCTCCAGCGGCCCCGCGCAGCGCTCGAGCCGGGCGTGGATGAGCACCTCGACCTGCACCGTCTGACGACGGTCACCGACGACGACGGTGGTGGGGTGAATCTGGCGGTAGTGGAAATCCAGGAAATCACAAGTAGGCCTAGCCTCCAGATCGGGGCAGCACGGCACACCCTTTACGCTTTCGTGCTTTTCTACCATAGCCTGCTCCTATCGCGGTCCTCACCGGCTCGAGAGCCCTGAAGAGCGCTCCAAAACAGCAATTCAAGCGAAAAATCTCACGGGCCAAGCAATCGACACAACCAGCCTCTCACCCCCTCGCCAAGACGATGCGAGCGCGCCGCTGGCCGCGTGTTGCCCATAGGCGGCGGGTTTCAGGCTAGACCAGCCAACGTTACCGGAAGGTTACAAAATAAAGGTTGGCTCAAGGGGAGCCAGGGGAAAGAGTCGAGAGCCGGTGGCTCATGGCTATCAGCCTTCGGCGTATTGCGTACGACGCAGGACGTAAGGCGTACGACCCCCTCAGCGCCCCGTAGCCACGGCCAAGGCCCTCAGGCGCGCGGCGTGCTCGGGGGTGAGGTCCTCGGGGACATAGCGCCATGACCAGTAGCCGCCCACCTTGCCGGGGTAGTTCATGCGGGCCTCGGTATCCAGGCCGAAGACGTCCTGCAGGGGCACCACCGCCAGCCTGGCCGGGCTCTTGAAGGCCAGGGTGATCAGCGCCCAGGGCACCTCGGCGGGGGAGTCGAAGGTGATGTCGTTGTCCTGCAGGTAGGAGCGCATGAACTCCTTCTCCTCCTCGGGGGCCGTCTTGTACCAGCCCAAGGTGGTGTCGTTGTCGTGGGTGCCGGTATAGGTGATGACGTTGCCGTCTTCGGGGTAGTTGTGGGGCAGGAAGGGGTTGGTCTCGTCGGAGAAGGCGAACTGCAGGATCTTCATGCCGGGGAAGCCGAAGCCATCGCGCAGGGCCTCGACCTCGGGGGTGATCACGCCCAGGTCCTCGGCGATGATGGGCGCGTCGCCCAGCGCGGCGCGAACCGCCTGGAACAGCGCCTCGCCCGGGGCCTTGACCCAGCGGCCCTTGACGGCGGTGTGGGCGTTGCCGGGGATCTCCCAATAGGCCTCGAAGCCCCGGAAGTGGTCGATGCGCACCAGGTCGCAAGTCTGCAGGCTCTGCCTTATGCGGGCGATCCACCAGCCGAAGCCGTCGGCCTGCATCACGTCCCAGCGGTAGAGCGGGTTGCCCCACAGTTGCCCGGTTTCGCTGAAGTAGTCCGGTGGAACCCCGGCTACCACGCTGGGGGTGCCATCGGGGTTGAGGTAGAAGTACTGCGGGTTGGCCCACACGTCGCTGGAGTCGTAGGCCACGAAGATGGGCATGTCTCCGATGATGTGGATGCCCTTCTGCGCGGCGTAGGCCCGTAGCTCGGCCCAGGAGGTATAAAACAGCCACTGAGTCCAAGCGTGCATCCCCACCTCCTCGGCCAACTCACGCCGGGCGGCCTCGAGCGTCTGTGGCTCCCGCCGGACGAGTTCGGGGCTCCACTCGTTCCAGGGCTTGCCGCCGAACTTGTTTTTGAGCGCCATGAACAGCGCGTAGTCGGCCAGCCAGCCCGCTTCCTTCTGCTCGAAAGCGGCTAAAGCGCTCTTGTCGGCCTCACCGGCCCGGGCCACGAAGCCCGCGTAGGCCCGGCGCAGCAGCGGCCAGCGGGTGTCGTAGAGCCAACCGTAATCGACCTTGTGGGCGGGATAGGCCGGGGGGTCCTCGGGCTCGAGCCAGCCCCTGGCGATGAGCATGTCGGGGTCGATGAGGTAGGGGTTCCCGGCGAAAGCCGAGAAGGACTGGTAGGGCGAATCCCCGTAACTCGTAGGCCCCAGCGGCAGCACCTGCCACCACTTAGCCCCCGCGCTGGCCAGCCAGTCGATAAAAGCGCGGGCCTCCTGCCCGAGCGTGCCAATGCCCCAACGGCCAGGAAAGCTGGTAGGGTGGAGCAATATCCCGAAGCTGCGTTGTAAGTTCATGGCCCCAGCATACCGGGTCCGGTGGAAGCGTTTCTACGGCTCGAGGGCTCCCCGTCGCCAGGCGGGAAATTAGCGATTAGCCGTCAGCCCGTAGCGCGTGGTTCGTCGCGGGTCGAGGGCGAAAGCGTCTTGCGTAGGACGTACGACGCAAGACGTACGACCGGCGTCTAGCGTTTTGCGTACGATGTAGGACGTAGGACGTCCGACCCGCGCCGGGCGTTCAGCACTCAACCCTTCTTCAGCCGATCTTGTTCCCTTTCTCGTCGTAGCGGTAGAAGCCCCGCCCGCTCTTGCGACCGTAGAGCCCGGCCTGCACCATCTTGCGCAGCAGCGGCGAGGGGCGGTACTTGTCGTCGCCTAGGCCCCGGTGCAGCACCTCCATGATCGAGAGGCAGGTGTCGAGGCCGATGAAGTCGGCGAGGGTGAGGGGGCCCATGGGGTGGTTCATGCCCAGCTTCATCACCTGGTCGATGGCCTCGGGGGTGGCGACCCCCTCCATCACGCACTGGATGGCCTCGTTGATCATGGGCAGCAGCACCCGGTTGGAGACGAAGCCGGGGTAGTCGTTGACCTCGACGGGGGTCTTGCCCATACGGCGGGCGGCTTCCAGCACGGCCTGGGTGGTCTCGTCGCTGGTGAGGTAGCCCCGGATGACCTCGACGAGCTCCATCAGGGGCACGGGGTTCATGAAGTGCATCCCGATGAAGCGCTCGGGGCGCTTCGTCACCGAGGCCAGGCGGGTGATGGGGATGGAGGAGGTGTTGGAGGCCAGGATGGCCGTGGGCTTGAGCAGGGGGTCGAGTTCGCGGAAGAGCTCGTTCTTGGCGGGCTCGCTCTCCACGATGGCCTCGATGACCAGGTCGCAGTCGGAGAGGTCGGAGAGCTGGAGGGTGGTCTGGATGCGCTCGAGCGAGGCGTCGTGGGTGGCCTGGTCGAGCCGGCCCTTCTCCAGCAGCTTGGCTAAGGAGCGCCGTATGGTGCTCAGGCCGCGTTCGACGAAGCTTTCCTCGAGGTCGCGCAGCACCACCGCGTAGCCCGCCTGCGCCGCCACCTGGGCGATGCCCGATCCCATCTGCCCTGCACCAACTACACCGATTTTGCGAATTTCCATACGCCGTCATTGTATCGGCTGAACTCACCTTTCGCGCCCCGCCCTGGGTGTGCGACCTATGACGCAGGAGCCTCAGCACCTTGGGTTCAGCGTTCGGTGTAAGAGTTCTTGGACTCAGCCCTCGACCCTGAGCTCCGGGCGCGGGGCGCTTTTGACCTTGCCCAGGGTGTTGACCACGGTCACCCCCACCAGCGCGATGGCCCCGCCAATCATCGACAGCAGCGCGGGCACCTCGCCCAGCCAGACGAAGGCGATCAGCGTGGCGATGAGGGGGTTGACGTAGAGGAAGCTGGTGACCCTCGTGGCGGGCGCCCTCGAGAGCGCATAGGACCAGGTGACGTAGGACAGCCCGCCCGGCAGCACCCCCAGGTAGATCACGGCCAGCGTCGTGGGCAGCGGGGCCGCCGCCACTTCCTGAGCCAAGCCCGGCAGGAAAAGCAGCATGGGCAGGGTTCCTGCCCAGATGGAGTAGGCCGTGAACTGGAGGGCGGTGTAGCGCCGGTAGAAGGGTTTTTGCAGCACGAAGTACAGCGAGGTGGCCAGGGCCGAGAGCAGGATGAGGAGGGCTCCCGGTTGCAGCTCGAAGCCTCCGGGCTTGCCGAAGGCGATCAGCGCCACCCCGGTAAAAGCGATGGCGATGCCAATCCAGCCCCAGGGCGAGATCTCTTCCTTGAGCAAGTAGCGTGAGAGCAGAGCCGTGAAGACCGGCCCGCAGGCGATGAGCAAGGCGGCAGGCCCCGCCAGCACCGTGACCTGGCCGAAGTTGAGCGCGGTGTGGTAGACGGTGATCCCCACGAAGCCCAGAGCAAAGATGCCCGGCCAGTCCTCTCGCCGGGGCAGGGGCATGCGCACCGCCAGGGCGTAGACCAGGAGGGTCAGCGAGGCCACCAAAAAGCGCAGCAGGGTGAGGTGGCCGGGGGAGTAGGCCTCGAGACCGGCCCGGATCCCCGCAAAAGCCGAGGCCCAGGGCAATAGGGTCGCCACAATCGCCAGCAGCGTACGGTAATCCATTCCCAGAGTCTAATGCAATCCGGCTGAGTCGGGCAGTATCCGAATTGCGTTCGGTTATGGGGTCGTACGCGAAACGCTAAACGCAAGGGACTATCGGCAATTTCTGTCGGGGCGAGCCACCGTTTCACCCCAGACTATTCGGCTATCCACCAGCGGTGCTCAACGCAAAGGAATTCGGTGGGTGTAGTCGATCTTCTGCCCCTGCAACCGTCCCACCCACAGGAATTGCAGCGTGCCCGGCAGGGTCACCTCGAGCGTTTCCGGCCCCACGACTCGCCGCCAGAAGCGGGGTTCGGCTCCCACCGCGAGCGCGTACTGGCCGCTGGGGAGGGCCAGCCGCAGGGCCACGCCGGGAGCCTGGGTGACCTCGAGGCGGGCCTGCCAGCCGCCGCCCTGCCCTTCAGGGGCCACGAACCAGCCCCGACCGTCGTTGAAGCCGTACTCCAGGCGCGAACCGGGGGGCAGCTCGAGGCTCAGGTCCAACCTGGGCCCGACCTGGGCAAATAGCTGGCGGTCCAGGAAGATGCCCAGCGTTCCCGGAGCCTCTCCGCTCAGCCACAGCAGGGTGCGCTGAGCCTGGGCCGAGGTTCGCTTCAGCACGGGATCGAAGGGGCGCCCCACGAAGTTCTGCACCACCACCACCTTGCGGCCCTGACGCACCAGGGCCACGCCCAGGTGGGTGAAGTCGCCCTTGAGCAGGTTAGCGCGGTGGCCGGGGCTGTTCATCCAGTCCTGCACGGCTTTCCTGGGGATGTCGGCGTCGGGGTAGCCCTCGTAGTAGGCCAGGTTCTCCCCCACCACCACCTCGGTGACCCCTGCCGCCGCCATGCGCTGGCCGGGGGTGCGCCCCTCGGGGGTGTCGTGGCCGAAGTAGCCCCGCGCCAGCATGTCCTGCGCGTGACCCACGGCGGCTTTGTAGGCCAGGCTGTCCCACAGCAAGGCCCCCAGCCCTCGCGCCAGGCGGAGTTGGTTGGTCTGGGCCAGCACCTCGAGTTCGAGGGCGCTCTGGGCAAGGCCGGTCGAAAACAGCAGCGCCAGCAGAACCAGCAGACGAGGAGGCTTCACAGCCTCGAGCCTATCCCAAAGGAGGCGCATGGCCCAGGGCATATGTCATCTGAGCCCTGCTACACCTTGACCCCGCCCACCGGGCCGTATACTCCCAGGGCATATGGCTTTAGCGCGAACCGTGACTTTGTCCAATGGCCTGATCCTGGCCGTGGAGGAACAGCCCTGGAACCCCGGCGTGGCCATGCAATTGCTGCTGCCGGTGGGGGCCGTCACCGACCCGGAGGGCCTGGAGGGGGCAGCCAACTTGCTCGAGGGCTGGCTGTGGAAGGGGGCCGGGGGCCGTGACGCGCGGGCCCTGGCCGAGGCCTTCGACGACCTAGGCGTGCGCCGGGGCAGCGCAGCCGGGCTGGAGTACACCACGCTGGGGGCTTCCTTCCTGGCGGGGCAGCTCGAGAAGGTGCTGGCGCTCTACGCCGACGTGCTCATGCGGCCCGCGCTGCCCGAGGATGCCTTCGAGACGGTGCGGCAGGTAGCCTTACAGGAACTGGCCTCGCTCGAGGACCAGCCCCCCAAGAAGATGTTCACCGCGCTTCGGCGGGCGGTCTTCGAAAGCCCGCACGGGCGCAATCCCAGCGGCAGCCTCGAGGGGCTCCAAGCAGCCACCCCCGAGGCCCTGCGGGCCGACTTCGCGCGGCGCTACGGGGCCCGCGGCTCCATCCTGGCGCTGGCCGGGGGGGTTAGCCTCGAGCGGGCCCAGGCGGCTGTGGAGGCCACGCTCGGGTTGTGGCAGGGGGGTGAGGTGACGGTGCCCGCGCCCGTCGTGAGCCAGCCCCATACCCTGCGGCTCGAGCAGCACAGCGCCCAGGTGCAGATCGGGCTGATCTACCCCGACGTGAGCATCGGCCATCCCGAGTTCTACACCGCGCGTCTGGCAGCGCAGGTGCTCTCAGGCGGCATGGGGGCGCGGCTGTTCGTCGAGGTGCGTGAGAAGCGCGGGCTGGTCTACTCGGTCTACGCCTCGCCCAACGGGGTCAAGGGCTACAGCTACCTCAGCGCCTACGCCGGGACCACGCCGGAGCGGGCTGAGGAGACCCTGCGGGTGCTGCGGGCCGAGATCGAGCGGCTGGCCCAGGGGGTGAGCGCGGAGGAGCTCGAGCGGGCTAAGGTGGGCCTGCGCACCATGCTGGTGATGCAGGAGGAGTCGGCGCGCTCGAGGGCGGTGAGCATAGCCCGCGACCTCTACCTGCTGGGGCGGGTGCGCAGCCTCGAGGAGATCGAGGCCGCCATCGCCGCCGTAGACCCAGAGCGCATCAACCGCTACCTGGCAAAAAACCCCTACCGCGACCCCTGGACGGCCATCCTGGGTCCGGTGGATCAGATCGTGGCCTCGCTATGAACCCGATGAAGCTGAAAGCGACCCCCATGGACACCGGCGTGGAATTCAAGGAAACCCGGCTCGACAACGGCCTCACCGTGATCGCCGAGGTCAACCCAGCAGCCCGCAGCGTGGCGGTGGGCTACTTCGTCAAGACCGGCAGCCGCGACGAGCGCCCCGAGGAGTCGGGCGTCTCGCACTTCCTCGAGCACATGCTCTTCAAGGGCACCCCTACCCGCGACGCCATCGAGATCAACCTCGAGTTCGATCGCATGGGCGCGCAGAGCAACGCCTTCACCACCGAGGAGAACACCGTCTACCACGGCGCGGTGCTCCCGGAGTTCGGCCCCAGGCTCCTCGAGTTGCTCACCGACATGATGCGCCCGGCGCTGCGCCAGGAGGATTTCGACACCGAAAAGCAGGTGATCCTCGAGGAGATCGCCCTCTACGCCGACCGCCCACAGTTCATGGCCTTCGACTGGGCCCGCGCGCGTTACTTCCGGGGGCACAGTCTGGGCAATAGCGTGCTGGGTACGGCGCAGAGCGTCGGGGCCCTGACCCGCGAGCAGATGGCCGACTATCACGCCCGGCGCTATTCGCCCGCCAACATGGTGCTGGCCCTGGCCGGTCAGCTCGACTGGGAGGCCACCCTCGAGCAGGTCCGGGTCCTGACCCACCCCTGGCGGCCCGTGAGCGCGGGGCGGGAGTACGCGCCTTTCCAGCCCCAGCCAGGAGAGTTCCGCCAGCCCTACCCTAAGGCCACCCAGAGCTACCTGGTCCACCTTGCGCCCGGCTTCGCCGCCCAGGACGAGCGGCGCTACGCCGCGAGCGTGCTGGCGAGCATCCTGGGGGCCGAGGGCAACAGCCGCCTGCACTGGGCCCTGGTAGACAGCGGCCTGGTGGAGTCGGTCAACGCGAGCCATGACGAGAACGACGGGGTGGGGCTGTTCTACATCTTCGCCCAAACCGACCCGGCCAACGAGGAGCGGGTGGTGGAGGTGCTGCGCCGCGAGTTGGAGCGCCTCGAGCGCGAGGGGGTGCGGCCCGAGGAGGTCGAGCGGGCCAAGAACAAGATCGCCACCGGCATCGTCTTCGCGGGCGAAACCCCCATGAGCCGGTTGTTCAACCTGGGCCTCTCCTACGTCTACACCGGGCGCTACGAGACCTTGAGCGAGATGGCCCGCAAGTACGAAGCCCTCACCGTCGCCGATGTGAACGCGCTGCTCGAGGCCAGGCCCTTCTCACAGGGCTTCCTCTACCGCTTAGTGCCGCCTGAGGCCGATAGCTGATCGCCAAAGAGTTCCCGTCACCTGGAACCCAGTACCCCACATCCCCTACCATCCCTGCTGCCTGAACAGCGGCACGAACTCCTCCGGCACGAAGAGGCGGTCTTCGGGGAGGGGGATGGCGGGGTAGTCCTCGGG
>NZ_QWLA01000010.1 GCF_003574095.1 Calidithermus roseus | reverse complement strand
GGGTTGAAGTTGCGGGGGTCGCGGGGGGCGTTCTCCACCCGCAGCACCTGCTTGTGCTCGAGGCTGGCCCAGCTCAGGCCCATACCCCTGGGAACGCGCGTGTGGGCGTGGCGTTCGAACAGCCCCAGCCACCCGACGCTTTCGAGCCAGTCGGCTTCAGGTTGGCGCAGCAGCACGTGGACGTGGGGAGAGTTCATCAGGCGCGATATCTCCTGCACCAGCAGGGCCACGATCTCCTCCTGGCGGCTGGCCCGGTTGAGGGTCTGGGTCAGGCCCTCGATGATCTCGAACTCGCGCAGCCGGGCCTCGAGCGCGCTGCGCTGGTTCTGGGCCGCCAGCAGGGCGGTGGCTTGCAGGGCATAAAGCCGGGTGGCCTCGAGCGAGGCGGGGGTGAAGGCTTTTTCCCGCGAGCGGTTATCGAGGTGGATGAAAGCGGCTACCTCATTGCCGATGAGCAGGGGCAGGCAGAGGTTGGCCCGGATGCTCCGCACACGCTCGTGGCGCAGCGCAGCCAGGGCCGCGTGGGTGTTAGGCTGCTCGAGGGCCGCAGCCATGAGCTTCTCGAGCGCGGCCCCATTGGCAATGCGGGGTTCGCCGCGCCGCCAGGCTTCCTCGTCGCCGTGCCAGGCGATGACGCTGGCTTCGCTGAACTCCAGTCCCAGGACCTCCGGCGGATAATCGCAGATGGCGATGGTCCGGTAGCGGTGATTGCGCCGGACGATAATCGCCCCGCCTTCGGCGCCTGGAACCACTTCTACGGCAGAACGCAGCAACGAGGGCCAGAGCTCTTCCTCGCGCTGCCCTGCCAGCGCCTGCAAGGTTTCGAGGAGGGCAGTGTAAGCGCTGGCGGCACTCATTGTATGGAAGTATAAGCCCAGCTTTGCCTCTGGCTCGCCTAAGGCGCACACCCTGTCGTGGACGGTGTAACGGTCAGGCCATGAGCCGTCGTCGTGCGCTTAGAGCAGACTAAACGCTTTCAGCTATCGCCTTTAAGCCACCAGCCATCGGCCTCGTGTAGATTGGCTTCATGCACCTGCGTGCCCTGATCCTCGCGGCCTTGCTGGCGTTGGGCACGGGTCTCACCCACCCCGCCGGCGACCTGCTGCAAGAGGCCTTGAAGCTGCTCGAGACCCATTACTTCGGCTACGCCCAGCCCGACTTCAAGGCCCTGGGGGAGCGCTATGGGCGCGAGCTCGAGCAACTGTGCGCCTCGAACCCCGAGTGCGGCTTCGAGGCCGGGCGCAGTGTGGTTGCGCGCCTGGTGCGCGGCATCGGCGACGGGCACACCTATTTCCTCAGCCCCGAGCGTTACAGACAGAGCCTCGACCGCTTCGCGGGCCGGGTTGACCCTACGCCCATCTACGGCATCAGCATGGTCGGCTTCTTCGATGGGCGCGTCCTTATCGGCGATATCAGGCCCCAGAGCGCTGCCGATGTGGCCGGTGTCAGGCCCTTCGACCGGGTTGTGGCGGTGGGCGGCGAAAGCCTGCGCAGCCTCGAGGACTTCCGCAACCGCATTAACACCGACCAGCCGGTGCGCCTGAGCCTGCTGCGCGGAGCCCAGGGTGCCGAGCAGCACCTGGAACTGACCCTGCGCCGCCAGCCCTACACCCTCCCGGTGCTGCCCACCCTCTATGCTCCCAGCGGTGCACCCCAGGGAGTGTTCGTGCTACGCATCCCCGATTTCGCGGTCTACAAGCAGGTAGGACCCAGGGTTCACGCCCTGGTGCGCGAGGCTCAGGGCAAGGGGGCCAGGGCCATCGTGATCGACCTGCGGGGCAACTCCGGCGGTGAGGAGACCGAGTGTGAGAGCGCGCCTGGCGCTTTCGTGGGCAACTTCGCTCTGGAGATGCGCACCAAAACCGCCACCGTGCCTTTTGGCTACGCCGACGGCGCGGTGCTGGGCAACGACCCCAAGGACCCCAACCCCCCCTACCGGCTCGAGCAGCCCGCCCGCTTCAGCGGCAAGGTTGCCGCGCTCATCAACGGCTCGACCGCTTCTTGCGGCGAGATCATGGCCTACGTGCTCCAGCACTTCGGCAAGGTCCCCCTCATTGGCCAGCGCACCGTGGGCGTGATGAACACCGCCACCGAGTTCTGGCCCCTCTCCGACGGCTCAGCCATCGCCATCACCTACGTGCGAACCTTCAAAACCACCGGTGAGCCCCTCCCCGAGTTCGTCACCCCCGACGTCGAGATGCCCTACGAGCCCGAGGTCATCGCCCGCACTGGGCGCGACCCCATGCTGGAGAAGGCGCTCGAGGTGCTAGGGATCAGGTAATTGGATCCCCGGAATCGCCGCTGGCCGGTGGCCGGACGCCCGTGTAGGGCCAGGGTCTGGGCTAACCCGCGGCTCGAGTCGGGCGCAGCCTGCGGGCGATCCACAACCCCAGGCTGATGAGGCCCGCCAGCAAAAACACCAGCACGTAGTCGATGATCGGGATGCGGAGCACCTCGTTGACCTTGGCCCAGCCGCGGTCGCTGTAGACGTACGTCACCCCCGCGCAGTAGAGGGCCAGGATCGCCCACTTAGCCCAGTTCTTCAGGCCCAAGCCGTGCATCTGGGTGATGACCAGGATCCCGGCGAAGCCGAAGGCGAACATGGGCCAGATGCCGTTGCCTTGCAGCACCGCCACGATGGTTCCGTGCAGCAGCACCAGGAACTCGAGGCTGAAGGTCCAGTAGCGGTTGAGGTGGGCGCGGGTGAAGAACAGGCTGCCTTGCAGCATGAGCAAGTAGGTGTAGAAGAAGCCTAGCAGGTGTCCGGCGGTGGCGACGGCGGGGTGGAACCAGAAGGTGTAGATCACCGCCCAGGCGAAGAAGTAGCCGTGGTACCGCCGCACGAAGTCCACGACCTGCCGGCTCAGCGGGGCCGGCTTGCCCCAGAACATCCCCCGCCGCCGGTTCTCCATGATCAGTACCAGCACCAGCAGCACGATCACCGAGCCCTGCGAGGAGAAGATCGAGACGTCCTGGGCCAGCCCGTCGTAGAAGAGGTGAGTCTGAAGTACGTGCAGCACGCCGAATAAGCCGTTGATCGCCAGGGCCCACACGTTGAAGGGGTGTAGCCCGGCGGTGTAGGCGGGGCGCTGCTTCTGCGCGAGATAGATGAGGTACCAGATGGCGAGGTTGTGCAGCAGGTAGGGCACCCAGGCCGAGAGGCGGGTGAGGAGGGTGGGGTCGGGGAGCTGCCAGTAGTACCAGGCCGCGCCCTGGTCGGGGAGTAGCGGGACGCGCTCGAGCCGCTCTCCCAGAAGCCAGATGAGGCCAGTGACCAGGGTGCTGAAGGCGACGCCCCACCACAGCGCGGCGATGGAACTGAGTGGGGATGGGGCTTGCGAGCGGGCTCGAGGCTGTAGGGGATGTTGCATGCTCCGATTTTGCCGCCTCACCGGATGGTTAACCGTGGCAGGGCCTAAATTCCGCGGGCGCGCCCCGATTCGGAGCAGGGCGTTAAGCTAGGGAGCATGAGCAAGTCTCTGGCCCTGATCGCCCACGACGGCAAGAAGGCCGACATGGTTTCCTTCGCCAAGGACCACCGCGAAATCCTCTCGCGCTACAAGCTCATCGCCACCGGGACCACCGGCAGGCTGCTCAGACAGAAGGCGGGGCTCGAGGTCGAGGCCCTGCTCTCCGGGCCGATGGGCGGCGACCAGCAGATCGGGGGGCGGGTGGCCGAGGGAAAAGTGGTCGCCGTGATCTTCCTGCGTGACCCCCTGGCAGCCCAGCCCCACGAGCCCGACGTGCAGGCTTTGATGCGCGTGTGCGACGTGCATAACGTGCCTCTGGCCAGCAACCTGGCCGCTGCCGAAGCCATCCTGGCCTGGTTGCAGAGCGATCTTTCGCGCGACGACCTCGAGCCCGAAAGTGTCTAAGTACAAGTTATCAGGTAAGTTGAGTGCTATAGTATAAAGCATGACACCCCTCGAGTGGATCCAACACATGCTGGAGGTCAACCGCGAAGCCTTGCAGCAGATGCCCTTCCCTCCCGGCATGGCCGAGTACGTGCAGGAGCTGGTGCAGTCCGGCCAGACCGAGCAGATCATCAACCTGATGAAGCTGGGCTTCCTCATTGGCATTCAGCAGGGCGCAGCCCAGGTGAGCGAGCCCCCGATCCAGCGCTCCATCATTCGGGCGTGAGCGGAGGTCGATGGTCGATCTTTCTCGCCGACAGTTGACCGCCGAAAACCAGTACAATCGCCTGCGTGCTGGTGATTCCTGCGGTAGATATCCAACAAGGCCGCGCGGTGCGGCTGTTTGAAGGTAAGCCCGAACTCGAGACCGTCTACTTCGAAGACCCCCTGGAAGCTGCCCTGCACTGGCAAGCCCAGGGGGCTGGGTTATTGCACCTCGTAGACCTCGATGCGGCTACGGGCCGCGGGGAGAACCGCGCGGTAATCCGCCGTATCGCCGAGCGGCTGGAGGTGCCCTTCGAGGTGGGGGGTGGAGTGCGCAGCTTAGAGGCGGCCCGCGCGCTGCTGGAGCTGGGCGCGGGCCGGGTGGTGGTGGGCACGGTGGCAGTCAAGCAGCCGGAGGTGCTGGCGGCCATGCTCGAAGCCTTCGGTCCCGAGCGGGTGGTGGTCAGCCTGGACGCGCGGGGGCTGGAGGTGGTGGTCTCGGGCTGGGCCGAGGGCACCGCGCAGGACGTGCGCGAACTGGCCCGCCGGATGCACCAGTCAGGCGTGCGGACCCTCATCTACACCGACGTGCGCCGCGACGGTACCTTGCAGGGGCTCGACCTCGAGACCGTCGCCAGGGTGCGCGAGGCCTGGCCCAGCTTTCTCATCGCCGGGGGTGGGATCGCCTCCGACGCCGACCTCGAGGGCCTGCAACGCCTGGGGGTGGAGGGGGCCATCACCGGTAAGGCCCTTTACGAGGGCCGGATCGACCTGAGCCGGTGGCTGTGAGGAAGGCCCTCCTTCCCGTCCCCCGGCCCCCTGTTTTTAGGGTTAGACTATCCCCATGATCGTCCTCAACTGGCTGGCCTTCCTCATCGCCCTGGTCGTCGTGGCGGTGAGCTGGGGGCTATACACCTACCAGCCCGAGCTGTTGCTGGGCACGCCCTGGGGGCCGGTGCACGTAGGGGTCCTGCTGGCGGGCTCTTTTGCCCTTGGGGTGCTGGTGATGGCCTTGTACGCCCTGGCCTGGTGGATAGGACTGCGCCGCACCCTGGGCCGCCAGGGACGTGAGCTGCGCCAGGTGCGCAACGAGGTCGAAACCCTCAAGCGCGCGCAGACTCAGGAAGTCTCCGCGGCTCCCGGTCCTGACCAACAGCCTTGAAGACGGCAGAACCTGAAGAGCTCCCTGCCATGATCTGGAAGTTCCGCCCCTGGCCCACGACCTCCGAACTCGAGCCCCTGCTGAAGCTGGGCCTCCCGCCCCTGGCGGCGGCCATCTGCTATAACCGGGGCTTTCGCACCCCTCAAGACCTCGACCCGCCCCTTACCTTGCTGCCCTTACGGGGCCTGGAGGAGGCCGCCAAGCGCGTGTTGCAGGCCCTCGAGCGCGGCGAACGCATCCGCATCCACGGCGACTACGACGCCGACGGGCTCACCGGCACGGCGGTGCTGCTGCTGGGGCTGGGCAGGCTGGGGGCCGACATCCACGCCTTCGTGCCCCACCGGCTCGAGGAGGGTTACGGCGTGCTGATGGACCGCATCCCCGAGCACATCGACGCCTGCGACCTGTTCATCACCGTAGACTGCGGCATCTCCAACCACGCCGAGCTGCGCGAGCTCACCGAGAACGGGGTCTCGGTGCTGGTCACCGATCACCACAGTCCAGGGCAGGTCCACCCTCCGGGCATCCTCGTTCACCCCATGCTCACCCCGGAACTCGAGGGCCAGCCCCACCCCACCGGCTCGGGCGTGGCCTTCTTGTTGCTGTGGAAGATCTATGAAATGCTGGGCAAGCCCGCCCCCATCGAATACGCCGACCTGGCCTGCATCGGCACCATCGCCGACGTGGCCCCCTTGCGGGGCTTCAACCGGGCGTTGGTGCGGCGGGGCCTCGAGCAGCTTCGCCACAGCCAGCACCTGGGGCTGGCCACCCTGGCTGCCGAGCACTGCAAGAGCTACAGCGCAAGCGAAGTGGCCTTCCGTATCGCTCCCCGCATCAACGCCGCCAGTCGCCTGGGGCAGGCCGAGCTGGCCTTGGAATTGCTCACCACCCACGATCCCCTGCAAGCCCGTCCCCTCGCGGATGCCCTGTCCCTGCTCAACGCCCGCCGCCAGCGCATCGAGGAGGAGATGCTCCAGCGCATCTGGCCCACCCTCGACCCCGATGCCCCTGCGCTGGTCATCGAAGACAGCAGTGGGCATCCTGGCGTGATGGGCATTGTGGCCAGCCGGGTGCTCGAGGCCTTCTACAAGCCGGTGTTCATCATCGCCGAGGGCAAGGGCAGCGTGCGCAGCACCCCCGGCATCAGCGCGGTCGGAGCGCTGCGCTTCGCCGCTTCCCACCTCAAGCGCTACGGCGGCCATGCCCAAGCCGCCGGTTTCGCCATCGCCGAGGAGCGCATCCCGGCCTTCCGCGAGGCCATCTACGCCTACGCCTCCCAGTTTCCCCCGCCCCAGCCGGTGATCGAACTCGACGGGGTGCTGGAGGGGGAGGACCTGGAGGCTCTCTACGCTGCCCTGCAACTGCTCGAGCCCTACGGTGAGGGCAACCCCGAGCCGCTGTTCTTCCTCAGCGGCAAGCCCGAGAACGTGCGCACCATGGGCGAGGGGGGCAAGCACCTGTCGTTTCGCCTGGGCGGCCTGCGGGTCGTCAAGTGGAAGGACAACGGCGAACGCCTGCCCACGGGGGAGATCGAACTCGCCGCCAGCCTGACCCACAACGACTGGAATGGAGAACGTAGCCTCGAGCTGCGCGCCCTGGCCTACCGGGAGGCAGGCCAGGCCCGAAGCTGGATTCAGCCCCTGCCCTTCAGGCTCGCCCTCCAGGAAGTGCTGCAAAGCAAAGCGCCCGTTTTCGTCGGTGCAGAGGGGGCTGGGTGGTTTGCCGAGCAGGGCGTTCCGGTGGTGAGCGCCGATCAGGCTGCCTACTGGTTTGCCCTTCCTGAAGAGCCCGTGCGGATTGAGGTGGACGATCCCCTATCGGGACGGGCTACCCCCATGCACCGGGTGGTTCGGCTGGCCCTGAGCGAGAAAGCCCTGGATGCTCTGCGCTCAAAGGCCCAGTCTTACGGTCTGGAGGGATTGGCTAAAAATATGATTTTCGCTTATAAAAACGGTCACCCCCAATTGCTCGCCGATGCTCTGGAAGCCTGGTGGAATCGTACAAAGCCGCTGACTTACGTCTCATAAGCCCTGACCTCAACCACGTGTACACGTAGGCAAAGCATTTTGTCGAACTTGACCACTACGGCCAGCCTGTACGCCCTATAATCGACTTCAAGACCTTGTCTGCGGATTCCTCTCTCGCTTGGCTGTTAGCGACGACCTTGGCTCAACCGACTTACTCGACGGGGTGCTGTGTATGCGTGTATTGATTGGAATTGCCCGGATTGCTTCAGCTTTACTCGGACCAACCGGAATTGGGAAGACTGCCCTGGGACGCTGGATGTGGCGCACTTACAGTGTGGCTTTGCCCAAGGGTGAGAGCTGGGTCGGGGTACACGGCCAGAAGATGTGGCTCAACCTCGACGACCGCACCCAGCTCAGCATTGCCGTGGGGACACACGAGAAGGAGGCATTCGAGCTGTTTCGCGCCATGATCAAGCCCGGCCAGACCATCGTGGACATCGGGGCCAACGTGGGCTTCTACACCCTGGCCGCGGCGCGGGCGGTGGGGCCGCAGGGCCGGGTGATCGCCTTCGAGCCCGAACCTAACAACTGCAAACGCATCCGGCGCAACCTCGAGGCCAACGGCCACCGCAACGTGACGCTCTGCCAGATGGCGGTGAGCGACCGCTCAGGGCGGGCCGAGCTTTTCCTGGGCAGTGATTGCGGCATCCACTCGCTGTTGCGGGAGAGGGCTTCAGGGGAAGCCCTCGAGGTGGAGATGGTCTCGCTCGACGATTATTTCGAGCGCCACGACCTGACCCCCGACCTGATCAAGATCGATGCCGAGGGTGTGGAACTCCAGGTGCTGCGCGGCATGCAGCGCACCCTGGCCCGGCATCCCAACATAGCCGTGATCTGCGAAATCTACGACCCCAACCCGGAGGTCGTGCGCCGCAAAAAAGCCGAGGCGGTGGCCTTGCTCGAGGCCCACGGCCTGCGGGTCAGTGAGGTGGTGGCTTATGAAGCCAGCACCCTGATCTACGCGAGCAGGATGCCACTACCCTCCTTGCAGTCAAAAACGAATATCAGGGGCCCTACCCTGGCTGCGCTGCTCGAGCCCTGGGAGAAGGTTTGTTTGTGGTGGGGGAGCACCGGCTACGTGCCCCTCCCGTTATGAATCGATCAAAAAAGAGGGGGCATGTGCGGACTTCAGGGCTGGCCGTAGGGGAAGATGGGGTCGCAATCACTCGCAGCGCTGGGGAGCATGGTGTTGCCCGCTTTCACGAAACCGTTGGTCTGGTCGAGGTTATAACCCCTTACCCACACCTGCTTTTCGGTGGGCGTGACCACGATGGCAGGCAAATTCTGCCCGCTGCGCTGCACCTTGTTGTCCCCGTTGGTGTCAAGCGCGATGAACCCCACCAATTTCGACCCGTTTGAGAAAAGGTCGAAAGCATCGAGCTCACCGGCTTTGTTGGCCGGATCGGCGCTGGGATCGCTGACGCCGGGTTCCGTGACCCATACCTCGAGCCTGGTGATAAGACCTTTGGCCTCGAACTGGAAGTCCGCGATGGTGTCGCGGTCGGTGCAGAAGGTGGCTTGGGTTTCCAGATTGCTGATCGTAGGCGGCACGGGCCGCACTTCGATGATGCCACAACCGCTGATCAGCGCTGCTACGGCAGGAATGGCCAGAAATTTCCTCATAGATTTCACCTTATTGGCGCTTCATGAACAAGGGGTTAGGGGGGATTAAGCTGCTCCGGCTGTACCTGTTCCAGCCACTCGACCTCGCCTCGGAGGTTGGCCCTGGCAGCTTCCTCGAGCCCGCCGAACGCCTGGGTGACGTAGATTCTGGGGCGAGAGAGGAAGGAGCGAAGCACCCTCAAGCGCCCAGCCCGGTAAGCCTCCGGCGGCAGCCAGGCATATTCTTGGCGGATAGCGCGGCTGTACCTCTGGTACACCGCGCTCTCAGCCCCCAGGATGCTCAGGTCGGCGTCGAGGAGCAGCTGGGTGGCGGGGTCGTCGGAGTGATGGGTTTTGGTGGCCAGCACCATATCGCTGACCCGATGGGCCAGTTCGGGATCGAAGGGCTCGAGCGTGCGCCGCGCCAGTTCGGCGCTCTCTTCCTCGTTGGTGTCGCGTGTGGTGTCGTAGACGGCGTCGTGAAACCACACTGCCAACTCCAGCGCGGCCTGCTCAGCTATGGGATGGGGCTCGAGCGCGCTGAACAGCCATTCGATATGGAAGAGGTTGTGGTAGCTGCGGTGGGGCTCGCCGTAGCGCCGCAGCAGGTCATCGAGGAGGCCGAAGCGAATCTCTTCCGGGGCCTCCAGAGCGCGCATGAGAGCGCTCCAGCGCCGGATGAGGCGTTTGCGCCCGCTGTTGCCGAGGGTGAAGAGGGCCACGAGCCTTTTTTCCGCTAGCTCAGGCGCTCGAGGTTGGCCCGGATGCGCTCGAGCTGGGCCCTGTTCTCGGCCAACCGCTCGCGCTCGGCTTCGACCACCTCGGGCTTGGCCCGCTCCACGAAGCCCGCGTTGGCGAGCTTGGCCTCGGCCTGGGCCACCAACCTTTCCAGCTCGGCGAGCCGCTTTTTCTGGCGCTCGAGGAAGCCCTCGAGGTCGCCTTCGGGGCGCAGGTACACCGTCGTGGCCGAAGTCGCCTGAGCGATGGCCTTCTCGGGAGTTCCGAGGGTGGCTTCGGCCTTGCTCAAAAAGCGGAACAGGGGCAGGTTTTCCATCACCAAGCTGGCTCCAGGTCCGTCCAGGTGCACCCTGATCTCCTGTTGGGGGGCTATACCCAGTTCCGCGCGCAGGTTACGGGTTGCGCTGATGCTCTCCTGCAGGGTCTCGAAGGCCCGTTCGGCCTCGAGGTCCCGCCCGCCGGGCGTGGGCCACGCTTGCAGGGCGAGCTGCTTGGGGTCGCCGGTCAGCGCCTCGTACAGCTCGGAGGTGATGAAAGGCATGATGGGGTGTAGCAGCTTGAGCAGCGTGGCGAGGGTGGCCTCGAGGGTCTTCATCGTCGCCTGGTTGCCCTCACGCAGCGCGGGCTTGGCGGCCTCGAGGTACCAGTCGCAGAACTCGCTCCATACCAGCTCGTAGATCAGGCGGGCCGCGCGCCCCAGGTCATAGGCCTCGTAGGCTTCGGTGATCTCGGCGATGCCTCGGTTGAGCCTCGAGGTCATCCAGCGGTCGGCAAGGGTCAGGTCTTCGCGTTTTGCGTCTTGCGTTCGGCGTAGCGCGTCTTTATTCATCAGCACGAAGCGCGCCGCGTTGTAGAGCTTGTTGGCGAAGTTGCGCCCCTGCTCGTAGCGCCGCTCGTCGTGGCGGATGTCCTGCCCGCCTGTGGCCAGGTAGTCCCAGGCGAAGCGGCAGGCGTCGGCCCCGTACTTGTCGATGAGGTCAAGCGGGTCGATGCCGTTGCCCTTGCTCTTCGACATCTTCTGGCCCTTGGCGTCGAGGTAGAGGCCGTGCAGCACGATGGTGTGGAAGGGGGCTTTGCCGGTGAACTGGTAGCCTGACATCTGCATGCGGGCCACCCAGAAGAAGAGGATGTCGTAGCCCGTCACCAGCACGTCGGTGGGGTAGAACTTCTTGAAGTCGGGGGTCTCGTCGGGCCAGCCCAGGGTGGAAAAAGGCCACAGCGCCGAGGAGAACCAGGTGTCGAACACGTCGGGATCGCGCCTGAGGTTGAGGTGGGCGTAGCGAGGGTCCTTGTCGCAGTCGAGGTCGGGGTTTTCGGGGTCGGGCACGTAGATGTTGCCCTCCTCGTCGTACCAGGCCGGGATTTGGTGACCCCACCAGATCTGCCGTCCGATGGCCCAGTCGCGGATGTTCTCCAGCCAGTCGCGGTTGACCTTCTCCCAGCGCTCGGGTACCAGGCGCATCTCGCCGCGCTCGAGCCCCTCGAGCACCTTCTGGGCCACCGGCTTCATGCGCACGAACCACTGCGTCAGCAGCATGGGCTCGATGGGCTCCTTGGTGCGCTCGGAGAGGGGAAGCTGCACGGTGTGGGTCTCCACGCCCTTGAGGTAGCCCTCGGCCTCGAGCCGCTGGGCCACCTTCTCGCGGGCTTCGAAGCGGTCGAGGCCGCGGAACTCCGCGGGCACCAGCTCGCCCACCAGCTTCGCGTTCAGGTCGATGACGCTGGGCATCTCGAGGCCGTGCCGCAGGCCGATCTCGAAGTCGGCGGGGTCGTGGGCCGGGGTGATCTTGAGCGCACCGGTGCCGAACTCGCGCTCCACGGCTTCGTCGGCGATGATCGGGATGAGCCGGTCGGTGAGGGGAATGCGCACCCGACGGCCCACCAGGCCTTTATAGCGCTCGTCCTCGGGGTGCACCGCCACCGCCACGTCGGCGAAGATGGTCTCGGGGCGCTGGGTGGCGATGCGGAGGCCGCCTAGGTTAGCGGCATCGCCGCTATGGCCTACGGCCATCCCCTGCTCGCCGTCCTCGAAGGGATACTCGAGCACCCAGAGCTGACTCTGGCGCTCCTCGCGGTCGACCTCGAGGTCACTGAGCACCGTCTGGGCCACCGGGTCCCAGTTCACGATGCGCTTGCCGCGGTAGGCTAGCCCCTGATGGTAGTACTCCACGAAGCTGCGCCGCACCGCGCGGGAGAGGCCAGGGTCCATGGTGAAGCGCTCGCGGCTCCAGTCGCAGCTCGCCCCGATGCGGCGTAGCTGGTGCAGGATGGTCCCTCCGTTCTTCTCCTTGAAGGCCCAGACCCGTTCTAAGAACTTCTCCCGGCCCAGGTCGTGGCGGCTCTTGCCCTCCTTGGCCAGCTCCCGCTCGACGAGCACCTGGGTGGTGATGCCGGCGTGGTCGGTGCCGGGGAGGTAGAGCGCCTCGTAGCCCTGCATGCGCTTGAAGCGGATGAGGGTGTCGATGATGGTGTTGTCCAGCGCGTGCCCCAGGTGCAGATTGCCGGTTACGTTGGGCGGGGGAATCACGATGGTGAAGGGCCCTTTGCCCTTACCCGCGTTGAGTTCAGGCTTGAGCGGGTTTTTGGCCCACTCCTCGGCCCAGCGGGGCTCCACGGTCTGGGGGTCGTAGGCCTTGGGAAGTTCCTTGATCATGCAGGTTCCTCCTCGAGATCGTAGAAGTAAAAAGTGGCTCCAGCGGCCTCCGAGTAGAGCATGATGCCATCGAACACGTGTTCGGCGTCGTAGGTTGGGTAGGCCACACCCTCGACATAATCCTTGTCCTCGAAAGCCTGGCTCCAGTTGCCCACGCGCACGGTATTTCCCTCGATGCCCAGCACACCCTCTGCCACGAGCTCGGCTTCGTCTTTCCCGGCGCTGTCCAAGAGCCGCTCGACGCGCGCGCGGCGTCCTTGCAAGCTGCGAAGGGGGTTGTTCAGGGCGGCGAAGGTGGTATCGAATATTTCCCGGAAGGGGACGTGCTCAATGGACACCTTGAGCGCCCAGTCGCCATAGAACCAGGCGTGATGATAGCTTCCCTTCTCGAGGACGGGTTGCCCGAAGCGTTGATGTACCTCCTGGATGAGCGCCTTGCGCTGGGATTTGCTGAAGTGGAGGCCGGCCATCTCGCCTAGATTGGGTCGCTTGAGGGCTTTAGTGATGACGTCCAAGGCTTCCTCGTAGTTGTCACACAGGTTTTCGAAAGGGTGAGAGAGCCCCCGCTGGGGCCACCAGCCTGGGTAGTCCTTGTCCTCCGTGGTGAAGCCGGAAGTGGGGTTTTGCTCCTTGACCTCCTGCTCGAGTTGGCGGTTCCAGTCGGTCGGTTGGTTTTTCATCCAGCCAACCCAGACCTCCCAGTGATCTTTCTTGGCCCATTCCTGTGGAGTCTCGCTCATACCCTCACCTGCCTCCTCAAACAAAAACGCCCGCGCCAATACCGTGCACGGACGAGGAAACCCCCGCGGTACCACCGCGCTTCCCGGCCATACGGCCAGGCACTCGGATGTGCTATTTCGGGCACCCCCGGCAGGATCTACTGGGCCAAAGGCCGTTCTTCCTGCTGGCTCACGGGCGACGTTCGGTTTCTGTTCTCCAGATCGTCTTTCAGCCTATGAACGATCCTCTCTGGGGAGCGGGGAGAAACCTACTCCTCCCGGTCACGGCCTGTTTCAAGTATACACGAGGCTTCTTCCAGGAGTCGTCGATGGCCGATACTCAAACGCTGGGTCTTGCCTACGACATAAGACCTTCGCAGCGCCCTCAGAACCTCCAGCGCCACCTCCTCCGGCTCGAGTCCTTCCGGCGCACTCGAGGTCGGGAAAACCCGCGTGTAGCAGCGCATAAAGCCGCTTGGCGCCCTCACGTTTGGCGGGCAGTCCACGCATCAGCGCGCCGTGATCGAGGTAGCCCGGAGCCAGCAGCTCGTCCACCGCTCCCAGGTCGCCCCGGTTGATCACTTCTTCCACGAACCGCCGGACGATGCTCTTGTTGGCTTCGGACACGCTTCGACCTCCCCAGGGCGCAGTGTGGCAGGGGGAGCGTCAAAAGAAAAGGCTGTCACCCTTCAGCTCCCAGCCATCCGCAAAAAGCGGGAAGCTGGTGGCTTGTGGCCTGAGATCGGGGTCGAGGGCATTTGACATACGACTCCTGGGGATGCCGATCATCACCACACATAAACCCCGTGAGGCAAGTGCCTTTGCACCCCGCCAGATACGCCTAATGTGAGCTTTCCCGCCTTCGGATATCGCTCTGCTCACTATCCTTAGAACGATGAGTGGCGTGAGCGAAGCCTCGGTGCTCGAGGCTCTGAAAACCGTGAATGATCCCGAGCTGCACAAGGACTTAGTCAGCCTCGGGATGGTCGAGAAGGTCGTGGTCGAGGGGAACAGGGTGGGGGTCAAGATCAACCTCACCACACCTGCTTGCCCACTCAAGGGCCAGATCGAGACCGAGGTGCGGGCCGCTCTGGCCCGCATCGGCGTGGATGAGCTCGAGGTGCATTTTGGTGCAACCGTGCGCGCCCCGCAGAACCTGCCCCTGCCGGGCATCAAGCACGTGGTGGCGATTGCCTCGGGCAAGGGCGGGGTAGGCAAGAGCACGGTAGCCGCCAACCTGGCGGTGGCCCTGGCGCAAGAGGGAGCCGCGGTGGGCCTGCTCGACGCCGACATCTACGGCCCCTCGCAGGCCCAGATGTTCGGCACGCAGACCCAGAAGCTCATGGTGGATGACCAAAAGCGCATCGTGCCGCTCGAGCGCTATGGCATCAAGCTGATCACCATCGCCAACATCGTCCCGCCGGGACAGGCCATGGTGTGGCGCGGTCCCATCCTGCACGGCACCCTCAGGCAATTCCTGCACGAGGTGGCCTGGGGCGAGCTCGATTACCTGATCGTGGACATGCCCCCAGGCACCGGCGATGTGCAGCTCTCGCTGGCCCAGCTCACCAAGGTCTCGGGCGGGGTGATCGTGACCACGCCCCAGGACGTCGCCCGTATCGACGCCGAGCGTGCGGCGGACATGTTCAAGCGGGTGCAGGTGCCACTTTTGGGCGTGATCGAGAACATGTCCTACTTCGAGCAAGGGGGAGAGCGGATCCACATCTTCGGCCAGGGGGGTGGGCGCAGGATGGCCGAAGCCCACAAGACGGCTTTCCTGGGTGAGATCCCCATCGCCGTGGCCGTGCGCGAGGCCAGCGACGCCGGGGTTCCGGTGGTGCTCTCGGCCCCCCACAGCCCCGAAGCCCAGGCCCTGCGCGAGGTGGCCCGGGCGCTGGCCGGGCAGCTGTCGGTGCAAAGCTATATGCTCCTGCCCATGGCGTGATGGGACTAAAGGTGCGATCACGGCTTTGGGAAGGGGAGGAGCGATGGTAGGTCTAAGCGACACCAAGCTGAGAATCCTCGAGCACCTGCGGCAATCCCCAGCTACCGTCGCCGAACTCTCCGAACGCATGGGCATCAGCAAGGTGGCGGTGCACCGTCACCTCGAGGACCTCAGCCGCGAGGGGCTGGTGAGGGGCCGGGAGGAAAAGTGCGCGGGCCGGGGCCGTCCCCGTCAGGTGTTCAGCGCCGTGGACGAGCAGACCCCGTATGTCCGGCTGTGCAGCGAGTTGCTCGAGCACATCAACGACCTCTTTGGCCGGGGCGCGGTGCTCGAGGTGCTCTCCTTGCGCAATACCAGGCTGTTGAATGAACTCACTCCCCAGCTCGAGGGCTTGCCGCTGGCAGACAAGCTCTGCCGCTTGGCGGAATACCTCACCGAACAGGGTTATCAGGCCAGGTGCTACCAGCAGGATGGCTACTGGTACCTCGAGCAAAACCGCTGCCCAAAACTGGCCCTCTCCACCGAGCACTACGAGTTTTGTCAAACCGAGCAGGAACTCTACCAGCAACTCCTGGGCCTGCCGGTGGTGCGGGAGGAGCGCATCGCGGCAGGCGGGCGGTGTTGCCGCTATCGCATTGGTTGAGGGTGGGGAGCGTACGCCAAACACCCTTAACCTTGGGCTTCGCGATGAAGCCCATTCGCCTCATACGTTCTCCTTACGGGTATGGGAGAATCCTCCACATGAAACGGCTGCTGCTGGTGGCGCTGGCGATGGGGGCCCTGCTGGGCCTGGCACAGGACAACGTCAACAAAGACCCTGCTTACTGGCTCGAGCTCGGCCTCAAGGCCAATGGCGGCGAGGCGCTCAAGAACCTCAAAAGCCTGAGCTACACCCTCGAGTACAAGCCGCCCTTCACCGACAAGGTCAACGTGCTGAAGGTCTACCTCGACTTCGTGGGCCTGCGCAGCCGCGTCGAGATCGATGGGGCGGTGCGGGTCAACAGTAAGGAGCGCACCTTTACCAAGCGCGGTGACAAGGTGGAGGAGGGAATCTACGTCACCCAGCCGGGAAACTTCATGTGGGACTTGCTGTATGGCGAGTGGCCGGGGCTGCGCTTCGGCAAGGAACGCGACGAGGCCAGCTACGTGATGAACGTGATGTACAAGAACCGGCGCTATCACCAGGTCCTGACCAAGACCAAGGGCGTCTCACAGGGCTTCATGTTCTTCGACGACGGCACCCTCGCCGGCTACTTCACGCCAAGGCAGAACGTCATCACCTTCGAAAAAACCCAGGTCGTAGGCGGAATCACCGTGCCCGTGCAGGCCCTCGAGTTCCGCGAGGGCTTCCCCTACGCCGACCTGCTGTACAAGGACTACCAGATCAACCCCGTCCTCAGCCCCGACCTCTTCAGCAAACCTTGAAACATGCGAGTGGAAATCTGCACCGGCTGCCACGCCTATGGGGGCAGCGAGGAAAGTTTTGGCGCCTGGCTGAAACTGCTGGAAGAACGCTTTGACATCGGCTATTTCGGCGGCGTGGGGAGGGGAGTGGAGGTGGAGTTCGCCTCCTGCCTCTCGCACTGCAACCAGGGTTTTTCGGTGGCGGTGGAGGGTGAGGTGCTGGTGCTGGCCGACCCTGCCGATTTCGCCCTGCTGCTGGCGAGGCTGGAGCGTAGATCCGTTGGGGGACTTGGCCCGGATGGAAACCTGGGGCACCCCTTGATCGGCAAGGCCGAGTGATGCTATGGTGCTGGCGTGAGCCTGGCTCGCACCACCACTACCTAGGCGGCGACTCCCCCGAGTCGTCGCTTGCCCCTGCCTAGATAGGCAGGTTTTTTGTTTAGCGCGTGAGGAGGTCTGGGTGAAAATCGCTATCGTAGGAGCAACGGGAGCAGTTGGACAGGAGCTTTTGCGGGTGCTCGAGCAGCGGAACTTCCCGCTGACCGAACTCCGGCTTTACGCCTCGGCCCGCTCGGCGGGGAAGCGGGTCACGTTCCGAGGCAGGGAGTACCTCATCGAAGCCCTGCCGGAAGGCCCCCTGCCAGTAGACGTGGTGCTCGCGAGCGCGGGCGGCAGCCTCTCTAAGCAGTACGCCCCCACCTGGGCAAAGCAGAGCATCGTCATCGACAACTCCTCGGCCTGGCGCTACGAGGACTGGGTGCCCCTGATCGTGCCCGAGGTCAACGCCCACGCCATCAAGGGGCACAAGAACCTCATCGCCAACCCCAACTGCACCACCGCCATCTTGCTGATGGGGCTCTATCCGCTGCACAAAGCCTTCAGGGCCAAGCGGGTGATCGTGAGCACCTACCAGTCGAGCTCGGGAGCCGGGGCCAGCGGGATGCAGGAATTGCTGGAAGGTACGCGGGCCTGGCTCGAGAACGAGCCGGTCACCAACCAAGTTTTCGTCCACCCCCTGCCCTTCAACGTCATCCCCCACATCGACAGCTTCCAGGACAATGGCTACACCAAGGAAGAGATGAAGGTGCTGTGGGAGACGCAGAAAATCATGGGCGACTACGAGGTGAAGGTCTCGTGCACTGCCGTGCGCGTGCCCACCCTGCGGGTGCACAGCGAGGCCGTGACGGTCGAGTTCGAGCGGCCCGTGACCCCGGAGGCGGCTCGAGAGGTGCTGGCCCAGGCTCCCGGCGTGGACCTGGTGGACGACCCGGCCAACAAGCGCTACCCGCTGCCCCACAGTGCAACCGGCAAGTTCAACGTCGAGGTGGGACGGCTGCGCAAGAGCTTAGTCTTCGATAACGGGCTGGACTTCTTCATCGCAGGTGACCAGTTGCTCAAAGGAGCCGCCCTCAACGCCGTGCAGATCGCCGAGTTGCTGCTCGAGCCCGTGGCAAGATAGCCCTCATGCGTGCGATTCTCGAGGCCACCTGGTACGTCCTGGAAGATCCCCAGGCCCCCGGCGAGCACCTGGTGATGGAGTCGGTAGGCCAGAAACTGGCCCCGGTGTGGCTCTCGCGGGAGGAAGCCGAGACCTTCGTGCGTCAGAGCCCGGCCTCCAGGGGGATGCGGGTGGGGCGGCTGGAGGATCTGGTGCTCAAGGAAGCCTTCCTGGTCGCTCTGGGCCTGCTGGGTGTCCGGCAGCTCGTGGTGGGCTACCAGCCGGGCCGGCCCCAGGCGGTGCTGCTCGAGCGGGCCCAGGCTCTGCGGGAAATCCAGCAGCGCATGAGGGCAGGGCTCGAGGACTCCTGAAGGTCAAATCGCAACTTTGTCTGCGCCGTGGTCGATATACTCTGACTCAGGAGGTATGGCGTGAAAAAACTTCTCGTGCTGTTGGTCCTTCTGCTCACACCGGCCTTTGCCCAAAGCCTGCAAGGCAGCATCGGTGGCCCCTTCGGCCTGAGCGCGGGCATCCGCTTGGGCCTGGTACCCCTGCTGCTCGATGGCCGCCTCTACGCCTCGGGCGGCCCGGTGGGAACGGGCGGAGCCCTGGTGTTTGGCGGCGGGGCCGACCTGCTGGCCAAGATCCCCCTGACCGACCTCTACGCCGGAGGTGGGGTGTTCTTCGGCAACGGCAACTCCCTCTCAATGCTGGGCAGCGGCAACCTCGGCCTGCGCGGCGTGGTGGGCACCTGGCTCAACCTGGGACTGCCGGGTATCGGCTTTTTCATCGAAGCTCATCCCATGGTCTTCTTCGGTAGCAGCACGGGCTTCGGTCTGAGCGGCTCCTTCGGTGTGAACATCGGCTTCTGAGAGCGCCCGATTAAAGCACCCCTCCGGTTTAGGCCGGAGGGGTTTTACTTCACTTGATGATCTGGGCAATGGTGATAGTGCGCGTGCGGGAGGTAGCAGAATGAGAATCCCTGACAAAAAGGTAGAAAGTCCAGGTGCCAAACCCACGCTGCAGGGGATCGAAGCTGGAGCTTCCGTCGGGGTTGGTGGGAAGGTCGCCTAAACCGGCGCACTCGAGCGGCGTCCACTCCGGCTTGCAGGCCGACCAGGCATAGGTGAGGGGGTCACCCTCAGGGTCGTGGGCTACGACCGAGAGGCTGAGAGGCTTCATGGTCTCCACCCGCTGCCCGTCGCCCACTTCGCTGCCGTTTGCGTCCTTGATGTGCATCTCGTCAATGGCCGGGGGCAGGTTGGGCGGCGGGTCCACCACGTTCACGTTCACGCTGGCCTCGGCGATGGCCCCCTGCCGCCCGATGGCCCGCAGGGTCAGGGTGCGAGGGCCGTTGGTGGTGAAGGTCAGGGAAGTGTTGCACCCCGAACCGGGAAACTCGCCGGACACGCTGCTACGCCAGGAAAGGCGCTCGCAGGGCACGTCCAGGCTGGGGGTGCCCTCCCTGGCGAAGCCGGAAAGCTGCACTGTGACGCCCCGGTACACCGTCGCGTTCGGCGCGGGTTGGGTGATGGTCACTTGGGGAATCAGCGTGGGTGGGGTAGCCTTGAAGCGAATCTCCTTGACGTCCTGCACCACCCCGTCCTGCCGCAACTCGATCTCTATGAAGGCGGGGGTCAGGCTGCTGATCTTGTGACCGGCCAGTTCCTCGAGGCTGAACAGCCCGTCGTAGGGGGTGATGGAGGCCAGGCTATACGCCCCCACCGTGAGGCTGCGCTTAGTGGTGCTGGGCAAACCGCCGGCATGCAGGTGCACCAGCACCTCATACTCCAGTGAGCCCCCGGTGAGGTTGACCACGTTGAAGTCCAGCCTGGGATTGGCGCTGCTGGGGATGGCGTGACCCGAGTCGGCGTCGTAGGGGATATAGCCAAAGCCCTGGGCGTCGTCGAAGAGGTATCCGCCCAGGTAGCGGCCATCCCACTTGCTTGTGGAGAGCAAGGTGCCATAAGGGTCGTAGATTCTGAGCGAGGAGGGGGCCAGCTCGAGCGAGCCCCTGCGCTCATTCTCCGGTCGGGGTTCACCGTAGATCACCAGCGTGCCCAGTTCCTCGTTGGGCTCTGACGAGCAACCCTTGGAGGGGTCATTAGGGTCTTTGAGCTTACAGGTCCAGTCCTTGAACTGCTGCCAGCTCATAAAGGGGTGAGTGCCGTTCCAGCGGGCGTTTCCATCGTTGATATAAACCCCCTTGCCGTTGGCCCCGACGATGACGAAGGCGTGGAATTGACGGTCGGAGGTGGTCACCAGCGGGCGCTTGGGACCCAGCCCGAAGAAGCCGGTGGTGAGCTGGATGGCATAGGCAGTGAAGGGAGCGCTGGGCATGAGGTTGGGGTCCCAGCGCAGCCAGCTCCACAGGCGCTGGGGCACCCCGGTGTTCTTTACGAAGTCGCCTACCCAGCCGCTCTGAGCCGGCCCCCAGTCCAGCATGTCGGTGAGGGTGTAGTTGGCCACCCGCCCGGTGGGAGCGTCTTTACGGCCATCGATGCCCGGCAGCGGCTTGAAGTAGTCGATCAGCATGGCCATGGAGGTAGGGCTGCACCAGGGATACCCGGCCTGCCAGTAGAAGGGTACCTGCAAGGGGCTGTCCCCGCCCTCGGTGGGCACCTGCCGCACCCGAACCGGGGTATACAGCCCGCCCCTGGGCACCTCCAGGGTCAGGGGGTTGCCCTGAGCCCGGATCGCGCTCAGCGAGAGGCCGGCGATGGGTCGCACGTAGGTGGCCGGACCCCCGTCCCCGGCGTGCTCAGGGCTGGTCTGGAGGTAGAGGTAATAGGCGGGCTGGCTGTCGGGGGTGTAGGGAGCCTGTAGACTGGCCGGCTGTTTCAGGTTGGCCCCGCCCAGATCCACCCGTACCGCCGGGCCCACGGGCTGCATGGGGTTATCGGCGGGCTCGAGGGGTTTCTCCTTGACCTCCAGCGTCACTGTGGTGTCCTGAGAGAGCGCCGCAGGTGGGATGACCAGCCTGGCTCCGGCGACCTCGAGGCTGCCCCCCTGAGCCGCAGGGACGAAGGCCGATGTGCTGTTGCCCTTGGGTCCGCCCGAGAGGTCGCAGGCTGAAAGGGCCAGCGCCGCCAGCAATCCGATCCAAATTCGCCACATAACAATCCCTCAATAGGTGGGGCTCGAGCCCCACTCCGGCTACCGTGCCTCCAGGGCGGCCAGGCGCTGCTCGAGCGCTTTCAGGCTCGAAAGCTGTTTCTCGAGGGCGGCCAGCCGGTCCTGAAGGGCCTTGTTTTCGCTCTTTAGCTGCCGGTTAAGCTCGTAGAGCCCTTGAATCGCCGCCAGGGCCACCCCCTGTGCGTCGATGCTCGAGATGTGCCTGTCGTCCTCACCGTTCAGGCCGAATGCAGCTTTGAAGTCCTGGGCCATAGGGCCGATGTGGCGCACGCTGGTGGGGTCGGTCTTGTAGTTCCAGCTCTGGATGGGCACGCGCGAGAGCTGCTCGAGGACTTTCAGCGGGTTGACGTCGGCGAAATTGGTCTTGGCACTCCTGTCGCTGTTGTTGTTGTAGCCCTTGCCGTAGTACTGCGCCACCGTGTTCACGTTGCCGTCGGTGTCCACCCAGAACTTGGGAAAGATCGATTCTCTCCCCCAGGCCCGGATGACGTCGCCACTGCCGGCCTGGCTCACGCATAAGGTGCAGCTGCTGCTGTTGTTTGTACCCGAGATGGCGACAGCATCGCCCGTCCTGGCTTCGATTCCGCTGGCCTTGAGTTCGCCGCTCCGGCTCAGGGTCATCAAGGTGGTGCCACCGCCGGGGTCGAAGGTGTTGTCGCTGTGGGCGCCGCCCCGGTACCAGGCGAATCCCCCGCCACCGGCGTGCGCGTCCACCCGGTAGTACATGGTGGCATTCTGAATGCCAATGCCATAGTCGCTCCCAGGGCTGCCCCACAAGTTGAGTTTCTGGCTCACGCTCGAGGGAAAGTTCAAGCCGTTGGCGCTGATGCTCCCGTTGGAGTTGTCGAGGGTGATGTTGGGGGTGTTGTTGGGCTTACGCAAGGTCACGGTGCCGTTGTCGTCGATGCGGAACTCGTCCTCGCCCCCGTTGGAGCCGAAGGCTTTGAGCAACTGCCCGCCTGCCGATTGCTTCTGCAGGACCAAAGCCGCGTCACCGCCCAGCGAGGTGATCTCGGCCCCGATCCCGCTGCTGGGGTTGGTGTTCCTGACCCGCAGCGTGGCGCCCGGGATGCCCACCCCGCCGCCCGAGAGGTCGAGCACCTGGCCGCCGGTTTTTTCCAGCGCGAGCGGCACCGCCACCCCCAGGGGCGTGCCGGCGGTGCCCTCCCCGGCCAGGCTGGTATCGTGCTCGACTTTGACCAGCCCGGCTCCGCCGCTCACTGCCACGCAGTTAGGGGTGCCATCTGCGCCCACCCCACCCATGGCCTGCCCGCTCGCGCAGGGAGTGGTGGAAAGTTTCGCCGTGAAGGCCTGCAAGGGGTCTACCGCGCTCTTGAGTGCGCTAAAGTTGGCGTTCACCTCCGCCGACTTGATGGGGGTGCCTGGGGCGAACGCGTTTGGGATCGTGACTGCCAGCACCCACAGCCCCGAGGCCACCACGAACGCGCCGACGAAGAAATACTTGAGGTTATTACCATTCATACACTCCTCCTACTGCCAGGTCGCCGAGTCCCACTGGCTGCTATCCCAAACCCCGCCCTGAGGTGGCCCCTGGGTGCCACAGCTTCCGGCGGTCAGGAGCAGGGACAGCACTAACGCGATTGCTGCCAGCCAACGTTTCTTCATGCCTTACCTCCTCTGCTTGCTGCTAAACCGAACCCCTGCCCGCACACCACGCAGAAACGCGCGTACGGCGAGGTGATGGGGGCCTGGCAACGGGGACAGGCCTCCAGGAGCCGGGTGCCGTCGTTGGGGCAGTACTTCTCCCCCGAGGCCGCCGGAACCGCTCGGAAGCAACGCGGGCACAGACGGTAAGCAACGCCGATGGTTCCCACGCATTCAAACCCCCTCTGCCCTACAGGGTGGAGGAGGCCCGGTTATCTGCCGGTTAGTTCTTGGGAGGTTTTTGCCGGTCGGTGGGCCTGCTGATCGCCGGGGCCACCCAAGTACGTAGCCCCTGCAAAAGTGCTTGCGAATCACCCTCTAGCCATCGTGCCTGGCTAGCCATCGGCTATTGGCTATTAGTCTAGTCAGGCAGGGTGATGCTCGAGAAACCCCTGCCAATCTTCGGGCAATGCCTCGCCCACCTCTTTCATTCGTTCCCTGGCCTCCTGATAGAGCCTCGAGAGCCCCAGGCGGTTGCCTTCCTGGCGCAGGGCCCGCAGGGTGAGGGCCAGGATTTCGGAGTCGTAGGGCTCGGCAGAGAGCAGAATCTGCCCCAACCGCACGGCTTCGTGAGGCTCGGGCTCGAGCAAGCTTCGGACCCGGCCCGCCAGTGCCTGGTACAGGGCCCCGCGCACGGCCTCGTCACGATCGCCCGAGGCGTCCTCGAGGAAACCCCCGCGCCACAGCCGAGTGTCGCCGGTTTTGAGGAACAACTCGGCGTCGGTCTCCAGCGAGCCCAGGGCGTAGCCGCCCGGAGTGGTGGCGATCACCCCTTGGCCAAGGTGGGTTCTGGCCTGGAACACCGCCTGTTTGAGCAGGTTGGCAGCCTCGGTTTCCGGCAGGCCAGGGTAGAGGGCCTCGAGCAGCTCGAGGGTGCCCACTTCCAAGCGCCCGGCGATGCGGGCTTCTACCAATAGGGCTAGAAGTTCTTTGCGTTTTTGGCCACGGATGGGTTTGCCCCCCAGGAGCATAGAGCCCAAAACCGCGAGGGGTGAAACGCCCGTCAGAGGAGCTTGCGGTGCGGGGGCTGGCTGGGCAAGCTGGGGAAACTCCCGCAAGATCCACTGCTCAAGAGAAGCCCAACCCCGGCTTCTGGCCCGCTCGAGCCGCATCGAAACACCGCTTAGGTTCCCCGTCAGCCAGTCGATTTTCACCCCCACCCATTCCAGCATGAGAAGATCGCCGATTCGGTCGGCGATGGAGTAGGCTTCGCGGAGGTCTTGCAGGGCTCGCTCAGGCTGGCCCAACCGCTCCAGGGCTTCGGCTCGAGCATCCAAGTACATTCCCAGAAGCTGTGGATAGTTACCCTGGCGCAACTGCGCGATAGATTCCTCGGCGGCGGCCAAACCCTCTGCCGGGCGGCCCGCGTAAATCAGGGCATAGATCATCTGAATCTTGGCGTTGATCTTAGCTCTTGGACTTTTGAGCGTTTCGGCGAGAGCACACGCCTCCCTGGCGTATTTCAGGCCGAGCTGGGTGCTGAGGGGGGTTCCTCGGGAGCTATAGAGCCAGGCCAGGGAATTGAGCACGCTGCCCAGGAAATCCGAGGCATCCAGGCGGCGCAGGTATTCTAGCGCCTCGAGGTGGTAGTCCTCGGCGACCTGATCCTGATTCAGTTGCAAAAGGCTGGCCGCCATGTGGTTTTTCAAGATGGCACACCACCGCCCATCCCCCAGGTTCGAAAATACCTCGTAGGCTTCCTGAAACGCGCCCAGGGCTTCGGCAAAACGGGCCGAGTAATGGAGGATGATTCCTTTACGGTGCAGTGCAAGAGCTATATCTCGGGGGGCTTCGTACTGTCTGAGACTGCTCAGCGCTGCTTCGACCAAGGCCAGCGATGGCTCGAACTGGCCGAGAAAAAATTTGGCCCTCGCCAGATTGACTTGCAATTTAGCGCGTTCAAAGTTGGTCAGATTAGGCCGCATGAGCACTGCATCAATCCAGGTTTGGCTTTGCTCAAACTGGCCCAAAGCAAGCATTGCATCCGACACCAAGGCCACGGTGTCGGCCTTGGCTTGAGGGTGAAGCTGGGGATGCCTCTCCCACAGCTCCACCACTCCAGCATGATCATCCAAGATGGCTTTCAGGTGGATCAGGCGCAACAACCAAGCCGAGCCCTGTCGCAAGCTTTCTGGCAGCGTCTGCAACACCCGCTCGACCTCGGCTTGCTGCCCCTTGTGGGCCAATAATTCTGCTAGGAGATAGGTGGCTTCGACATCATCGGATCGCGAACGCAATACCAGTTCCAACAGTTTGACCGCTCGAGGCAAATCGGCAGATCGCAGAATTCGAGCGGCCTCGAGCGCCAACCTCCCCCGCTCCTCCCCCTGGGCATATTCCACTGCCCGAGCCACGAACCGCGCGGCCTGGACCTCATTTCCTCGCCTCTTAGCGCTCTGGGCCGCCTGCAAGAGCCACTCTTTGGCCTGCTCGGGCTCGAGCCCGGCTTCCTCCACGAACCCTGCCGCTGCTTCGGGGTCACCGGCCAGAGCCTCCAGGGCTCTTCGCGCCAGGGCCTGCTTGCGCTCGGGGCGCAGGGTCCCCCGCCGCACCTCGCGGAAGAGCGGGTGGGCGAAGTCGGAACCCCGCAGGATTCCTTGCTCCAGCAGCCTGGCTCTGGCTTCCTCGAGATCGGCGGGCCCAAGCCCGGCCACCCTGGCCCACAGCTCTTCGGAGGCTTCCGGGGGCAGGATGGCCCTCGCTTCGAAGGCTTTGCGAACCGCCGCCGAGCCCGGGACCTCCAGGATCTGCCGCTCGAGCAGGGCCTCCACCGTGAGGGGGATCAGGTCCTGGGTTGGGGTGCGCCAGTGCCAGCGGGTGCGGTCATTCCAGAGAAAGCCCTGCCGGGCCAGATAGCGCAGGTACTCTAGGGTGAACAGCGGGTTTCCCCTCGCCCGAGCGTAGATCCAGCGGGTAGCCTCCTCGGGCAGCGAGGCCCCCACTTCGTTCTCGAGCAGCGCCCTCGAGGCTTCCGGCTCCAAGGGTTCTAAGCGCACGGCCTCGAAGGGTTGGGGCGGCTGCATCCGGCTCGTGACCAGCAGGGCCACGCCCCTGGTACGGCCTGCCCGCTGGGCCAGCATCCCGACCAGCTCGAGCCGCTGTGCCTCGGCCTCATGCAGGTCCTCCAGGTGCACGATCACCGGAGCCAGCGCCGCCAGCAAGGCTCCCAGCGCGTCGGCGACCTGGGAAGCTTCGGCAAACTCGCCCCTGGTCAGGCGCTCGAGCACCCGCTGCGCCCACAGGGGAAGCCTGCCAGGCTTGGAAAGGGCCGAGGCCAGTCCGGCCAGCTCCGCCAGCGGCGCGGTGGCGTGGAGGCTGAAGCCCTTGCAAGCCGTCTCACCCAGCAAGCGCCGGGCCGTCCAGCTCTTTCCAACCCCAGCCTCCCCCCACAATCCCAGGGCCAGACCCACCCGCTTGGCAGCCACCGGCCTCAGCCGGCCCAGCCAGCCGGAGAACCCGGCTGGGGTGACGAGGGTTTGGCTCAGATGCGCCGCCATTCAATCCCCCCGAACTCCACACTCCGCGCAGGGGTTGATCGGCTTTGAGCTTACGCCTTCGAGCGTTATGCCGGCGTTACCTTGACACCGGCGGTCCCTTCGGAGCAAACGCGCGAGGAGCGCTAGACCCGAATGTTCACCCTCGCCCCGCTCTCGAGCAGGTGAATGCTGTCGATGAAGCGCACCACGTGCGTGGCATAGCCCATCACGATGGAGTGGGTGCGGGCCCCGCCGCCAAAATAGCGCACCCCCTCGAGCAGTTCGCCGTGGGTGATGCCGGTAGCGGCGAAGACCATCTGCTTGCCGGGAGCGAGGTCACTGGTGCGATAGATCCGGCGGGGGTCGCCGCCCATGGACTTCAGGCGCTCGAGTTCGGCTTCGTTGGAAGGTTTGAAGCGGCCCTGGATCTCACCGCCCATGCACTTCAGCGCGGCAGCGGCCAGCACGCCCTCGGGGGCTCCGCCACTGCCCATCATGACGTGAACGCCGGTGCCCCGGATGGCCACGGCCACCGCCGCCACCACGTCCCCGTCGGTGATCAGCTTGACCCTGGCTCCGGCCTGGCGGATTTCACGGATGAGGTTCTCGTGGCGCGGGCGGTCGAGCACCACCACCACCAAGTCCTCGACCTTACGGTTGAGGGCATCGGCCACGATGCGGAGGTTGGCTTCCACGGGGAAATCCAGGCTGACCTTGCCGGCTGCCGGGGGTCCCACCACCAGCTTTTCCATGTACATGTCGGGGGCGTGCAGCAGACCGCCCTTCTCGCTGATGGCGATCACGGTGATGGCGTTGGGGAGCCCCTTGGCGGTGATGTTGGTGCCCTCGACCGGGTCCACGGCGATATCCACCTCGGGACCACCCCGGCCCACCTTCTCGCCGATGTAGAGCATGGGGGCCTCGTCCATCTCCCCCTCCCCGATCACCACCGTCCCGGAGATAGGCAGCTCGTTGAGCACCTCGCGCATGGCCTCGGTGCCAGCCGCGTCCACTGCTTCCTTGTCGCCCATCCCCGCCAGACGGCTCACCGCGAGCGCAGCCTGCTCGGTGACGCGGACTACCTCGAGCACCATCAGGTGTTCAATATCGATGACAATGTCCATGCTCTGAGCCTACCAGAGCCTGGCGGCCCGCTGGGCCCGGTAGCGTTTCCAAAAGGCTGGGTGGGAGGCGTTCTCAGACCCTCGAGGCCTCCTGGCTATCGGCGCATCACACAGGCGGCACCCGCCCGCTGCCGGCAGCGGCGTCCCTGGCGTTGCGCTGCCAGAGCACCCGCGCCAGGTCATCGGGCGAGAGGCCCAGTTCGGCCAGGGTGAACAGCAAGTGGAACAGCAAATCGGCGGCCTCCCAGCTCAGCTCCTCGCCGTCGGCGTTCTTGGCGGCGAGGATGACCTCCCCGGCCTCCTCGCCGATCTTCTTGAGCACGCGGTCGAGGCCCTCCTGGTGCATCCTGGCGACGTAGGAGCCCTCCGGCAGGTCACGCAGGCGCTGCTGGATGGTGCGGTAGACCCTCTCGAGCACCTCTCCCAGCGGCGGGTGCCCCGCGGCCTCGCTCAGGGGGTTGTGGAAACAGCTCTCCGCCCCGGTGTGGCAGGCCGGACCCTGGGGTTCAACCCGGTAGAGCACCGCGTCCTGGTCGCAGTCGAGCACCACCTCGAGCACCTTCTGGCGGTTGCCTGAGGTAGCCCCCTTGACCCACAGCTCGCCTCGGCTGCGGCTATAGAAGGTGGAATAGCCCGTGAGCAGAGTCTGGGTCAGGGCCTCGCGGTTGGCATAGGCCAGGGTCAGCACCTTGCCCGAGTGGGCATCCTGGACGATTACCGGGACCAAGCCCTTCTCGTCGAACTGCACGGCATCGAGATTCATGCCACGGCCTCGATTCTCACGGGAACACCCCGCTGCTGGAGGTAGCCTTTGAGTTCTTGCACGGCGATCTCCCCGAAGTGGAACACGCTCGCCGCCAGCGCCGCGTCGGCCCTGCCCTCGGTGAGCACCTCGGCGAAGTGTTCCTTGCGGCCCGCCCCACCCGAGGCGATCACCGGGACACTCACGGCCTCGGCGATGGTGCGGGTGAGCTCGAGGTCGTAGCCGTCCTTGGTGCCATCCTTGTCCATGCTGGTCAGGAGGATTTCCCCCGCGCCAAGCTCGGCCCCTCGCACCGCCCACTCCACCGCGTCGAGGCCGGTGGGGATGCGCCCTCCGGCCACGTAGACCTCCCAGCCGCCGGGGCGCTGGCGGGCGTCGATGGCCAGCACCACCGCCTGGTTGCCGAAGTGCTCGGAGAGCTCGCGCAACAGCTCGGGGCGCTTGACCGCCGAGGAGTTGACCGAGATCTTGTCGGCTCCGGCCAGCAAAAGCTTGCGGGCGTCCTCGAGGCTCCTGATGCCCCCGCCCACCGTGAAGGGGATGAACACCTGCTCAGCCACCCGCGCCGCGATGTCGAGCATGATCGAGCGCTCCTCGTGGGTGGCGGTGATGTCGAGGAACACCAGCTCGTCGGCTCCGGCCAGGTTGTAAGCCTTGGCCGACTCCACCGGGTCGCCCGCGTCGCGCAGGTTCACGAAGTTGATGCCCTTGACCACCCGCCCGGCGTGCACGTCCAGGCAGGGGATGATGCGCTTGGCCAACATGAGCGAAGTATACGAGTGTTCACCAGGCCAAATAGGAGGGCCCTCACCGCAGCCGCTCGAGCAGATACTGCGCCAGCTCGCTGACGTGGACGCGCTCCTGCATCATGGTGTCGCGGTCGCGCACGGTCACGGTGTCCTTGAGGGTCGTGCTGCCGTCTTGGCTCTTGCCGATGGTGTCGTAGTCAACCGTCAGGCAGAAGGGGGTACCCACCTCGTCGTGGCGGCGGTAGGCCTTGCCGATGTTGCCGGTGTCCTCGTAGAGCACCCGCCCCATGCCCAGGGCCTGCAGCCGGGCCTTGAGGCTCCTGGCGTAGGAGGTGATCTCCTCCTTGTTCTTGGCCAGAGGGATCACCGCGACCTTGATGGGTGCGAGGTGGGGTTTGAGCTTGAGCACGATGCGCTCCTCGCCGCTATCGAGCTGCTCCTTGGTGTAGGCCTCGCTGAGCACAGCCAGCACACCCCGATCCACCCCCGCCGAGGGCTCGATGACGTAGGGTACGAACCAGGCCTTGGTATCGGGGTCCTGCACGGCCAGCTTGGCGGTGGAGTCGGTGTTCTCCATGACCCTGGCCTGGATGTTGAGTTCGCTCTGAGCCTTGGTGTGCGAGCCCAGGTCGTAATCGCTGCGGTTGGCAATACCCTCGATCTCCTCGAAGCCGAGGGTGGGGAAGTTGTACATGAGGTCGAAGGTGCGCTTGGAGTAGTGCGCTAGGTCGGCTTTAGGCACGTCCAGCACGTGAATCTGGTGGCGCGGGATGCCCTGGTCTTCCC
This sequence comes from Calidithermus roseus, assembly GCF_003574095.1. GTDB lineage: Bacteria > Deinococcota > Deinococci > Deinococcales > Thermaceae > Calidithermus > Calidithermus roseus. Next base: position 30,200 of record NZ_QWLA01000010.1, on the reverse strand, counting down.
ACCACTGCAGCCTCGTCTCGAGCCACCTCTGGTGCCACTCCTCGTCGGTGCCGGGCTTGACGAAGAACTCGATCTCCATCTGCTCGAACTCCCGCACCCGGAAGATGAAGTTGCGTGGGGTGATCTCGTTGCGGAAGGCCTTGCCGATCTGGGCGATGCCGAAGGGCAGCCGCCGGGCGGTGGAGTCGAGCACGTTCTTGAAGTTGATGAAGATGCCCTGCGCGGTCTCGGGGCGCAGGTAGCCGTACGAATCCTCATCGACCACCGGCCCAATGTTGGTGCGGAACATCATGTTGAAGGGCCGGGGCGGGGTCCAGTCGCCGGGGGCTCCGTTGGCGGGATCGATCACCTTGGCGGACGTCATGGCTTCGGCGGCTTTCTCCGGATCCGCCATCAGGGCGGCTACCAGGGTGGTCATGTCCCAATCCCCAAGACCCATCGCCTCCGCGACGGCCTCGAGCACCTGGGGCTTTTGCTCTTTGAGCAGGTGGTCCAGGCGGTAGCGCTTTTTGGAGATGCGGTTGTCGATGAGCGGGTCGGCGAAGGTGGCCTCGTGGCCCGAGTAGTGCAGCACCAGCCGGTGGGTCAGGATGCTGGCGTCGAGACCTTCCATGTCGTCGCGCTCGTAGACGTTGGCCCTCCACCAGGCGGCTTTGAGGTTGTTCTTGAGCTCGACTCCCAGAGGACCATAGTCGTAAGTGCCCTGAAGGCCCCCGTAAATTTCCGAGCCCTGGAAGATAAAGCCTCGGCGCTTGCAAAGGGAAACCAGTTCGTCCATCGTTTCAGCAGGCATGATTTGCTCCTTTCGGTCGCGCCAAACACCCCTCACAGGACGCAGGGTCTGTTGCGTGGGTTTCGCCCGACCACCGGGGAAGCCAAAGAAAACGTCCCCGGCATGATGCCTGGGGACGAATAGTTAGACTACTCGCGGTTCCACCCCAGTTCCCGAGGGATTGCCCTCGAGCCCTCTCGATCGCGCTGGCCTGAGCTTCGGGCTTCACTTCCCCTGGTGCACGGAGCCTGCTCCGTCCCTATAGGGGATCGTTCACCTGGTGTACGGGCCGCGGCCCGTCCCGAAGGGGATCGTCCCTCTGCCTTCGGCTAACCTCCGCCGCCCTTCCCGTGGCCCCTGCCGTCGGGCTCTCACCGTCCCCAACTCGCTGTGGGCGGATGTCCACGGTACTCCTGCGGACAGCGCCCTTCCATGATGCGACATGGGATGCCGGAGCGTCAATTTCCTACCGCAACGCCTTGAGCGCCAGCTTGATGATCTCCTGGGTGGAGGCTTCGGGGTTTTTCTGCACGATGTCGGCCACCACGCCGCGCACCTGGCTCTCGCGAAAGCCCAGCGTGACCAGGGCCAGCTCGGCTTCTTCCACCTCCCGGTTCTGCCGGAGTGGCCCGCCCTCGCCCATCAGGTGGGCCGGAACCTTGCCGCGCAGGTCCAGGGCGATGCGTTCGGCCAGCTTCTTGCCGACTCCCTGCGCCCCGGTTAGCAAGCGCAGGTCGCCCTCGGCCAGGGCTCGAGCCAGCAGCGAGGGGGTGAGGCTGGAAAGCATGTTGAGCGCCACCTTGGGCCCCACGCCCGAGACGCCCAGCAACAGCTCGAAGAGCTCGAGCGAGCGCTCGTCGGCGAAGCCATAGAGCGAGAGGTCGTCTTCGCGCACCACCAGCTTGGTGTGCAGGACGGCTTCCTGTCCCTCGGTGAGCTCGGCCAGGGTCGAGGTGGGGCAGCCCACCTCGAAGCCCACCCCCCCCACCAGCAGCACGGCGGCGCTTTGGGTCTTGCGCAAGACGGTGCCTTTGAGGTAGCGGATCACGGCGAATAGCTTACCGTCCGATAAAGCGCGGGGCACGCTTCTCGTAGAAGGCGGCTATGCCCTCCTTGTGGTCTTGGCTTTGCCCTGCGAGGTCCTGCAACTCGGCTTCGACCTCGAGCATCTCCTCCAGGCTCGAGGTCGCGCTCTTGCGCAGGGCCTGCTTGATGAGGCCGAAGGCGCGGGTGGGGCCCTGGGCGAGCTCGAGCGCGAGCTTTTCCACCTCCTCGGCGAAGCTCTCGATGCCGACGACCCGGTTGACCAGGCCCAGCTCGAGGGCCTGCTCGGCGTTGAGGCGCGGCGAGAGGGCCATCAGCTCGAAGGCTTTGGCCTGCCCTACGATGCGCGGCAGGTGGTAGCTCATCCCCGCGTCGGGGATGAGGGCGATGCGGCTGAAGCCGGTGGTGAGCACCGCGTCGGAGGCGGCCAGCCGCAGGTCGCAAGCCAGGGCCAGCGAGAGCCCGGCTCCGGCGGCGGCACCGTGGATGGCGGCGATCACCGGCTTGTCCAGCGTGGCGATGCCCGCGATGGCCCCGGCGTAGTTCTTGAGGTGGGCCTTGTAGGAGATGCTTTTGCCCTCGAACTCGCGCAAATCCTGGCCGGAGCAGAAACCACGCCCGGCTCCCCGGATGACCACTACGCGCACGTCCTGGTTTTCGGCGGCTTCGCGCATGGCTTGGGCCAGGCTCTGAAGCATCGCGGTATTGAAGGCATTGATGGCCTCGGGTCGGTTGAGGGTGAGGGTCAGCACCCCGTCTTTGAGTTCGGATAACAGCACGCTCATCGTCACTTCTCCCAGATCGCTCTTACTTCATGCTCTCCTCGCTGAAGCGTCGGCCCTCCCATACGTCGATGAAGGCGGTTCCGGCGGCCAGCCGGGCGCTGTGGGGTACTCCAGCAGGGATGTGGTAATAGTCCCCCTTGGTATAGACCCTGCGCTCGCCGCCGATCACGAACTCCACCCGGCCCTCGAGCACCACCCCCCACTGCCCGCTGTGGGCGTGCTCGGGCACCTCGGTGTCCTCGCTTACGTGTCCGAAGCCGATCTGCCCACCCTGCCCCGAGAGTACGGGCATGTCCATGCCGGGCCAGAGGGTGACATGCCTGAACGCCTTGAACCACTCAGGAAAAACGTTCATGGCCCGAGTATAAGCCCCCATAAGGGGTTCACCGGCGCTTCGGCTTTGCCGTCGGATCGCCGACGGGCACGGCGCACACCCCTCACCCCGCTTGGTTTTGGTGTACCAAACATGATAGGATTCACCGGATTATGGCCTTGGTCGTACAGAAATATGGCGGTACCAGCGTGGGCGACCTCGAGCGCATTCACAAGGTGGCGCAGCGCATCCAGCACTACCGGGAAAAGGGCCACCAACTCGCGGTGGTGGTCTCGGCCATGGGTCGCATGACCGACGAGTTGATCGCGCTGGCCAAGCGGGTCAACCCTCGGCCTCCCCAGCGCGAGTTGGACATGCTCACCACCATCGGAGAACAGCAGTCGGTGGCCCTGCTTTCGATGCAGCTCAACGCGATGGGCATCCCGGCGCGGGGCTTCACCCAGAGCCAGGTGGGCATCACCACCGACGGGCGCTACGGCGATGCCCGCATCCTAAGGGTCGAACCCCGGCTGATCCAAGAGGCCCTGAACCGGGGCGAGGTGGCCGTGATCGCCGGTTTCATGGGCGTCACCCCGGATGGCGAGCTCACCACCTTGGGGCGCGGGGGCTCCGACACCACGGCAGTCGCTATCGCGGCGGCGCTGGGGGCCCACGAGTGCGAGATCTTCACCGATACCGAGGGGGTCTACACCACCGACCCCCACCTCATCCCCGAGGCCCAGAAGCTCAATAAGATTGGCTACGACCAGATGCTCGAGATGGCCGCGCTGGGGGCCAGGGTGCTGCACCCCCGCGCGGTCTACTACGGCAAGCGCTACGGGGTCAAAATCCACGTGCGCAGCAGCTTTTCCTACAACCCAGGAACCATCGTCACGGAGGACGGCATGGAACTCGAACGCCCTGTCACAGGAGTAGCCCTGGACGACGAAATCGCGCAGATCGGCCTCGTCGGCATCCCCGACCGCCCCGGCATCGCGGGCCGGGTCTTTGAAGCCCTGGCCAGAGCAGGTGTGGCGGTGGACATGATCATCCAGGGGGTGCCCGGCCACGACGCCTCACGTCAGCAGATGGCTTTTACGGTCAACCAAGACTTCGCCGACGACGCCATGGACGCCCTCGAGCCCGTGCTGGCCGAAATCGGAGGCGAGGCCCGCCTGCGCCGGGACGTGGCCAAGGTCTCCATCGTGGGGGTAGCCCTGGCCTCGACCCCCGGCATCCCGGCCCGCATGTTCGGCGCCATCGCCGGGGTGGGGGCCAACATCGAGATGATCGCCACCAGCGAGGTCAAGATCTCGGTGATCATCCCGCTGCAATTCGCCGAAGCAGCCGTGCGGGCGGTCCACAGCGCTTTCGAGCTGGACAAGCCCGTGAGCGCTTGAGCAGGGGCAGGTGGGGGGCCTGCCCCTGGCTGTGTTAGCGTAGGGGGCATGGAGAAGCACTACCTGAGCTGGAGCGACATCAGCGCCCTGGTTTCCAAGCTGCTGGCCAGGCTCGACCGCGACGATTACGACGCCATCCTCTGCGTGACCAGGGGCGGCATGGTCCCGGCCTGCCTCATCAGCGAAGCCCTGGATCTGCGCAACGTGCTCACGGCGGCGGTGATGTTCTACACCGACGTGGGAGAGACCCTCGAGCAGCCCGTTTTCTTGCAGTTCCCCAGCGACGCGCTCTTGGTAGGCAAACGCATCCTGGTCGTCGACGACGTGTGGGACTCGGGCAAGACGGCGGTGGCGGTGCGGGAGCGCGTGCGCCAGGCCGGGGGTAAACCAACCCTGTGTACTCTGCACTACAAGCCCGCCCACAGCCACTTCCCCGGCGACGGGCCGGACGTCTTCGCCCAGGAAACCGACGGCTGGATCGTCTACCCGTGGGACCCCTCCCAGGTGTGGTCGTCGGCGTCGGCGTAAGTCTGCCGATGCCGATAGCGATGGCCAAACGCGGATGGCTGATAGGGGTTCTTGGTGCCTTGCGTATTGCTTCTGGCGTACGACTTCACCGCGAACCTCCTTCCAAGTGCGCGTGAAATAGTGGGTTCACCACCTCGGGCTTCTCCATGTGCGGGGAGTGCCCACTATCGGGGATGATCTCCTCGCGGAAGTAACCGCCACCGGCGGCGTACTGCTCGAGCACCCACCGGGTCTGGCCCACCATGGGCTGGGGGGGGTGCACCTCCTCGCCCGGCCAGCCGGGGACCACGCCGAGCTTGCCTAAGGTGCCCATGTTGAAGAGACTGAAATCGCTCACGATCTGGTCGTCGGAGCCGCGCACCCAGAGGATCGGGGGTTTGGCCTCGGCGGCCAGCATCCGCTCTACGCTGTCCCCGACGTACTTGGGCGAGATGGCATTGGCGGGTCCGAATTTTCCGGGAGCCACACCCGGCCAGTAGGGGGAGGGCTCGAGGTCGCCAGGGTACCTGTCCGGCCCGACCCGCTCCGAGAGCAGGCCCGAGAGCAACTCCTCCTCACGGGGGTGCCGGAAGGGCGGCTTCCAGTAAAAGCTGTTCATCACCGTGCGCGGCGAGGCCTGGTGCTCGGTGCCTCGGTACTTTTCCCCCATCAGCCGGGCGAACTCGGGGTTGACGATGCCCCCACCCGAACCGGCGAAGTCGGGGGCGCAGGGGGTGCCCTGGAGGTCCTTGGTGCCGCCGAAGCCGAAGGGGGAACCGGGGCAGAACACCGCCACGCTCAACAACCGCTCGGGAGCGGTGGCGAGCATGGCCCAGATCACGCTCCCGCCCAGGCTGTGCCCGGCGACGTGGAACTTTGGCATGCCCAGCGTGTCCATGAGGCTCAGGAGGTCGTCCACCCAGTCCATGCAGCCGCGGGTGGCGTCGATCAGCCTGTCCTCGGTGTCGCCGTAGCCACGCAGATCGGGGGCTATTGAGCGGTAGGCGGGCGGCAGGGCCAGCATGGTCTCTTCCCAGAAGGTCGCGGAGGAGGCATTGCCATGGATCAAGAGCACCGGGATGCCCTCGGCGGGCCCGCTCATCAGCACGTGCTGCTGGAGCCGGGGGGTCTGGACCATGCGAGATTCGATGCCGGGGAGCGTAGGAATAGAACCCATGGGCACTCTCCTTCGTGTGGCAACTTTCCCCAATCCTACCGGAGCCCTGTTACAGAGTTGTTACTGGCCGGGGTGAGAGAATGCTCGAGTGGAAAGCGCTACTCTCGAGCTCAGCGACAACCCGGCCCGAAGCCGCTACGAAGCCCATCTGGGCGGCAAGGTGGTGGGCTTTGCCAAATACCGCGCCCTTACCGGGGCCCTCATGTTCACCCACACCGAGGTGGATGAGGCCATGGGGGGTCAGGGCGTGGGCAGCAGGCTGGTCCGCTTCGCGCTCGAGGACGTGCGCTCGAGGGGTCTTTACGCCATCCCCCTGTGTCCCTTCGTCAAAGCCTTCATCCAGCGCCATCGTGACGAATACCTCGAACTGGTCAACCCACCCCACCGCAAGATGTTTGGGCTTTAGGGGGTTCAGGCCTCCTTGCGTACCCAAGCCTCCTCGGGTAGCAGGGCCTGATGCCCGGCGGGCTGGACCTTGCGGTAGACCTCGCCGGGCTCGCGCCCGTCCAGCAGGCGGCTGAGGGGGATGCCGAAGAGGCGCTCGTTGTGCTCGAGGTAGGGCCTTATCAGCTCCCAATCGGCCCTGCCGAGCGGAGCGAACTCGCCGCCATTGAGCTGCTCCTCACTCAGCCTCCGGTGAGGGTCGCGCACGTAGAGGGCCCCCCCGGAGGCCAGCGAGAAGAGGTTGCCGCCGGGATAGGGGGTGTCTAGGTCGCGCAAGGAGCCGTCCTCGTCGAAGTAGACCCCGTTCAAAATCACGAAGCCCCCGCCCTGCAAGGGGTCTCCGGCCATGAAGGACTCGGCCAGGTAATCCAGGGCGGTGCCGTTGATCACCACCCGCGGGCTGCCCACCGCGTTGATGAGGGGCCTCCCGGCGGCGTTGCCCAGGATGTAGGCTTCACCCCCCTTGGCGGCGTACATGAAGGTTTGGCCCACGTCGCCGTGGACCACCAGTCGGCCATCCTTGAGGATCTGGGCCAGCTGGTCTTGGCCGCTGGCGTGCACGGTGATCTCGGCCCCGTCCAGGCCGGAGCCCAGGTAGTCTCCCACCGAGCCGTACACGTCGATGTGCACCCCGTGGGAGGCCGCTCCCAGGCCGCAGCCCACGAAGCGCTGGCCCCGCGTGTGGGCCAGCAGGAAGCGGCGGAAGCCCCGTCGGTAGAGCTCCACCAGGGTGCGGGCCAGTGAGTCCGCACCCTCCGAGGGGTAACCCCTGGCGTCGAGGACCAGCGTGGCCTCGGGCTCGGGCTCGGGCACCGGTGCCCCCTGGCCCAGCCAGCGGTAGCCCGGAGAGGGAGCCTGGCGGATGTGCTCGAGGAAGCGGGAGAGGGTTTGCTCGAGCAGCCAGCGCACGGCGCTGGGCTTCAGGCCGCCGGTGGGGTAGCGACGGTCGAGCAGCAGGGTGAGGGTCTGGAGGGCCCACTGCCGCTCCTGGTCGCAGGTCGCGCCGCGCACTAGTTCGTCCAGGAGGGCCTCGAGGTCGCCGTAACCCCACTCCGGCAGCTTGCGCACGAACCAGGCGTAGAGTTCCGCCGGCGGTAGCTCGGGGGGGCGGGCCCGCCGGACGACCGGCGGCCAGGGGAGCGGAGGTTGCTTGAGGGGATCGGCCTGGATGGGGCGGCCAAACTTGTCGGTGCAGAGGAAGGAGCCACGCTCCACGGTGAAGATGAAAGCTCCCCCGTCGGTGTGGCTGCCGCCGCGGGCGTTCCAGTAGCGGTCGGCGTGGGGCCAGAAGCGGCGGTCCTCCTGGGCCAGGCTCTCCAGCGCCGCGTCGATGGCCTGCTTTTCCGAGGCCGCCAGGCCGATGCCAGCCACCCCCTGCTGCAAGGCGAACACCTGGGGGCGCAGCATGGAGGTATCGGTGATGCCAATGAGCCGGAAGGTACGCTCTCGAGGCAGCGACTGGGCGATGAGGAAGAACCAGGGGCCGTCGGGGGAGCCGTGCAGGTGGACGGCCTGGAGCATCCGGTAGATGCGCCGCTTCTGCGGGGGCAGCAGGGTAAAGTCGCGCTCGGTGGTGGGGGCCAGGGCCTCGATCACGTACTCCAGGGGGTAGCCGTAGACCCGGTGGTAGAGGTCGAAGAGCAGCACCGCTACCTCGGTGTCGGTCAGGAACAGCGGGTAGATGCGCCGCTGGGCCAAGTAGCTCACCATCGAGGCGTAGTTGGCGAAGTCGCCGTTGTGCACCAACGCCTCGTGCATGCCCAAAAAGGGGTGGGCCCCGCCGGGATGCCAGACCTTGCCCTTGGTGGGGTAGCGGTGGTGGCCAATCCAGACCTGAGCCCGGAGGTCCTCCAGCCGGTAGTAGCGCACCACGTCGTCGCCGTAGCCCACCAGCTTCAGGATCAGCAGGTTCTTGCCGTGCGAGAACACAAAGGCCCGCTTCTCCCCCTCCGAAGCGTAGAAGGCGCGGTTGAGCCGGTAACTGTGCTGGTAGACCACCTCGTCCTCGGCGGCGGCCTCCTCGGTGATGCCATGGGCTTGCATGAAGCGCGCGCGCACTTCGGGCCGCACTCGGGCGAAGTAGCAGCGCACCGCGGGCGGGGGAGCCTCCAGGCCCAGGACGCGGGGATCGGGCAGGGTGGGCAGACTCAGGGCGTGCTCGAGGAGGAAAGTGGTCTCGAGGGAACCCTCCACCTCGGCTTGGGCGGTACCGTCGAGGTAGGCTATCGCCAGCAGGTAGTCCTGCTCCAGCAATTCCTGGCTGACCCCGAAGAAGGTGGGGTCCAGGCCGGCTGCGGCGATGCCACCTCCCTTGCCGTTGCCCCGGTTTTTCATCTGGACCAGGGCCTGCAACAGGTGTCGCCCTGCCACCGGCACCGAGGCCGCCAGGCCAATGACCCCGCAGCCCCCCTCGGCCTCGCCCTTGCGGGTAGGGAGGGCTTCACGGAGGAGGGGCCTCGAGGCGATCAGGGATTCAGGCAGTCCCATCGGGGCCTCCTTCTGCCCTGCGGTAGCGCAGCAGGTCGGTGCGACCGCGCAGGGCGCGCACGCTGCTCAGGCCCAGGCGGCGCAGGATCTCCCGAAGCTCGAACTCGAACGAGGCGTAGAGCTTGCCGATGCGCTCGGCCCCCCACTCGGGGTCTACCAGCAAGGAGAGCTCGGGGTCGGTGGTGGTGAGACCGAAAGGGCAGCCCCGTCCCCGCTCGCAGTTGCCGCAGCGGGTGCAGCCCAGGGCCACTAACTCGGCGGTGCCCAGCACCACCCCGTCGGCTCCCAGGGCGATGGCCTTGGCCAGGTCGTAGGCCGTGCGGATGCCGCCCGAAGCCATGAGCACCAGCTCGTCGCGAATGCCCTCGTGCTCGAGGAAGCGGTGCACTTTGGGGATGGCCAGCTCGATGGGCATGGCGATGTTCTTCTTGGCGATCTCTGGGGCAGCACCGGTGCCGCCGTAGCCCCCGTCGAGGTGCAGGATGTGGGCCCCCGCGTAGTAGCTGCCCACCGCCACCATGTCCACGTCGTTGGGGGTGGAAACCTTGACCGAGAGGAGGGCCTGGGGGTGGATGGCCCTGATCCAGTCGAGGTGCTTCTTGTGGTCTTCCACCGAGTAGACCGAGTGAAAGGGAAAGGGCGAGAAGAGCGAAACCCAGGGCAGGCTCTCGCGCATGCGGGCCACCGCGGCGGTGACCTTGTCGCCCAGGAGGTGCCCGCCCAGGCCTGGCTTGGCCCCCTGGGCGTACTTGAACTCCACGATGGGGGCCCACAGGATGGTCTCCTCGCGCACCCCGAACATGCCGGTGGCCACCTGGGTGATCACGTGTTCCTTGTAGGGCAAGAGTGACTCGGGATAGCCCCCCTCGCCGGTGCAGGTAAAAGTCCGCCAGCGCTGGGCCGCCTTGGCCCTTGCCAGCATGACCTGCTCACTGATCGAGCCGAAGGACATGCCAGCCCCGTACCAGGGCACCGGGATTTCGATTCTGGGCTGGGGCCCGTCGCTGCGCCGGTTGAGGGGAATCGAGGTGTCGATGGGAGCCTCCTCCGCGAGCCAGCGATCTTCGGGCAGGAAACTGAACTCCAGGCAGTCGAAGCCCCCTCTCGAGCGGCCCACGCGGTACTCCAACCCGCTGGCCGGAGGGCGCCCAGTCTGGGCCTGCACCCAGGTGGAGAGGATGAGTTCCTCGGTCCAGCGGGCGTCGCCCAGGGCCGGGGGGTGGAAGGGGAGGGTGGGCCAGAGGTCAAAGCCCCGGTGCAGGGCTTCTATGTGCTTGGCTACCGATTCTGAGCGCTCCGGCATGGACACCTCCCCCTCAGCCGGCGTAGCCCTCGATGTCCGCGAAGGCCTCGTGCTCGAGCTCCTCCTGGAACATCGCCCGACCCAACTCGCCCCGAAGCCGCCGCACCTCGCGCAGGCCCATGGCACCCAGCACCTCCAGCAACTGGTCGCGCCAGGAATTGGCCAGGTTCAACAGCCGCTGGACGCCCCAGGAGGGCTCCAACGAGGGAAACTCCACCCGCGCCTCCCTCCGCGAGCGGCACTCCCCCTCGAAGCGGGCCTGCAAGGCCACCCAGAGGGCGGTGTCCAGGGCCACCGCGTCCAGGCCGCAGAGGATGGCCTTGGGTACGTGCTCGGCCATCACCACGCCGCCGCTGCCCAGCAGGCTGACCTCCTCGCGCAGCCCGGCCTGCACCAGCCGCGCGTGGGTCTCGCGCAGGAGGCCGGCGGCGAAGCGCCCGCCCGAAGTCCCGTGGTAGTCGGCGCAGAGGTGGAAGACTCGGACCCCCGCCTGCACCATCGCAGACAGGTCGGCGTGCATGGGTACGCGCACTGCCACCACGCTCCCCTCGAGGCGCCGCCGCAGCTCGGCGTAGCGCCCAGGGTGCCAGCCCTCGAGCTCGACGAGTTGGGGCCTCCAGCGCATCCGCTCCATCTCCCCCCAATCGGCCTCGCTCACCACGGGCACCACCCAGGAGCCCTGCAAGCCCCACTCCAGGCAGACCGGGAGGGGCAGGATGGCCAGGGTGCCCAGCCGGCGGGCGGCCTCGCTCAACACCTCCAGCAGTGGTGGGGGAGCCGTGGGGGGTGGGGCGTCGAAGAGGAAGGGCAACGGCAGCGAGACCACCCGTGGCAGGGGACCGGTAGGTTCGCCCCGAGCATCGAAGCGAAGAAAGCCCGGTTTCTCGCCCAGGTCCACTTGGGTGGAGATGAACTCCCGCCCGTGGATGCCGTCGCGCGTGGGGCGCACGATCTCCGACATGTCGGTCCACATGCTGTCCCAGCCCTCGCCACCGAAAGCCCCCCGCCAGCCGGCCCCGCGCACCGGAACCCGGCCAGTGCGGGCTTCGTAGAGCAGGGTGTCCACGTACTCCGGCCTCAGATAGCTATCCCCCAGCCGCTTTCGCAGGGGATTGGGCTGGATCTGCACCACCTCGGGGTATTGCACGCAGCAGCGCAGGCAGCCCACGCACAGGTGCTCCCTGGGGGTCAGGCCCCCCAGGGGCCCGCCGAAGACCCCATAGACGCAGGGGCGGGAGAGGGCTACTTTCAGGTTGCCCCGGTACTCCAGGAGCTCTTTGAACACCAGGGCCACGAGCCGGTGCTTCTTGACCCGGACCCTAAAGCGCGGGGGAATAGGAAAGCGCTCCGGTGCTGGCCGGGTGAGGATGTGATAGCGGCGGTAGCCCCTCTCCGACCCCAGGGGGGCCTCCTCGGGCACACGGGTCTCGAGCATGGCTCACCCCGCCAAGCGTGCTCCCAGGCGCGCTTCCTTGGATTCATCATAGCGCGCAGCCTTCGCTGGCCTGGGAACTGGGCTTACCTTTGCCCTGAAAGGTGCGACGTACCCAACATCCGGCAGGTCCCCGCTCAAGCGCAAATCACTCCCCGCGCGCGGGGAGTGATTTGCCCCTCACAGCCAATCGCGCCGTGAGGGGCATTCGTGGGAATTGCTCTAAGCTTTAGCCTTCTCCTCGAGCATGTTCTTCAGCACCGTCTGGAGGATGCCGCCGTTCTTGTAGTAGTCCACCTCCACCGGGGTGTCGATGCGGGCGGTCACCTTGAAGCTGACCTCGCTGCCGTCGGCCTTGCGGGCGATGACGGTGAGTTCCTTGCCGGGGGTCAGGTCCTCGAGGCCCAGGATGTCGTAGGCCTCGTAGCCGGTGAGGCCTAAGGAGGCGGCGCTGGCTCCGGCTTTGAACTCCAGGGGCAGCACGCCCATGCCCACCAGGTTGCTTCGGTGGATGCGCTCGAAGCTCTGAGCGATGACGGCCTTCACGCCCAGCAAATAGGTGCCCTTGGCGGCCCAGTCGCGGCTGGAGCCGTTGCCGTACTCGATCCCGCCGATCACGATCAGTGGCACGCCCTCGGCCTTGTACTGCATGGCCGCGTCGTAGACGAACATCTGCTCGCCACTTCCGGGTTCGCTGCCCACCTCGCTCTTGGGCAACTTCTTGGTGTAGCCGCCCTCCACGCCCTCGAGCATCAGGTTGCGGATGCGGATGTTGGCGAAGGTGCCGCGCATCATCACCTCGTGGTTGCCGCGCCGGCTGCCGTAGGAGTTGAAATCGGCAGGTTCGACGCCGTGGCCCATGAGGTAGCGGGCGGCGGGGGAGTTCCTGGCGATGTTGCCGGCAGGGGAGATGTGGTCGGTGGTGATGGAGTCGCCTAGCAGCAAGAGCACGCGGGCACCCTTGATGTCGGAGATTTCGCGGGCTGCGCCCAGGTTCTCGAAGAAGGGGGGGTTCTGGATGTAGGTGCTGCTCGGGTCGAACTGGTAAAGCTGGCCGGTGGGGGCGGGGAGGGCTTTCCAGCGCTCGTCGCCCTCGAAGACGGTGGCGTACTGGCGACGGAACATCTCGGCGTCGAGGGTCTTGTGGACGACTTCCTTGATCTCCTCCTGGCTGGGCCAGATGTCCTTGAGGAAGACCGGCTTGCCGTTGGGGTCGTAGCCGAGGGGTTCGCTGGTGAAGTCGATGTCCATGCGCCCGGCCAGAGCGTAGGCCACCACCAGCATGGGCGAAGCCAGGTAGTTGGCCTTCACGTCGGGGTTCACGCGTCCTTCGAAGTTGCGGTTGCCCGAGAGCACCGCCGCCACCACCAGGTCACCCTCCTTCACGCCTTTGGAGATCTCCTCGGGCAGCGGGCCGGAGTTGCCGATGCAGGTGGTGCAGCCGTAGCCCACGGTGTGGAACTTGAGGGCCTCGAGGAAGGGCGTCAGCCCGGCAGCGTCGAGGTACTCGGTGACCACCTTAGAGCCAGGAGCCAGGCTTGACTTGACCCAGGGCTGGGTGGAGAGGCCAGCTTCCACCGCTTTCTTAGCCAGCAGGCCCGCGCCCAGCATCACCGAGGGGTTGGAGGTGTTGGTGCAGGAGGTGATCGCGGCGATCACCACCGAGCCGTGGGTCAGATCGAACTCGTCGCGGCCCCGCCGGACCGTGACCTTGCGATCCAACTGCTCAGGGGAGAGGCCGAAGCCGCGCTCCTTGACGTCCTTGGTCAGGTGTTCGCGGAAGGAGCGCTTGACGTCGGAGAGGTTGACGCGGTCCTGCGGGCGCTTGGGGCCGGCGAGGGCAGGGATCACGGTGGAGAGGTCGAGCTCGAGGTGCTCGCTGTATACCGGGGCCGCGTCGTCGGTGCGCCACAACCCGGTGGCCTTGGCGTAGCGCTCTACCAGGTCTACGAGCTCCTCGGGCCGTCCGGTGAGGCGCAGGTAGGCCAGGGTTTCCTCGTCGATGGGGAAGAAGCCCATCGTCGCGCCGTACTCGGGGCTCATGTTGGCGATGGTCGCGCGGTCGGCCAGGGGCAGCTTGGAAACGCCGGGGCCGTAGAACTCCACGAACTTGCCCACCGCGCCGTGCTTGCGGATCATCTCGGTTACGCGCAGCACCAGGTCGGTGGCGGTAGCGCCTTCGGGCAGCTCGCCGTGGAGCTTGAAACCGATCACCCTGGGCGCGAGCATGTAGTAGGGCTGGCCCAGCATCACCGCCTCGGCCTCGATGCCGCCCACGCCCCAGCCCAGTACGCCCAGGCCGTTGATCATGGTGGTGTGGCTGTCGGTGCCCACCAGCGAGTCGGGGAAGGCGTAAACCCGCCCATCCTCGGACTTCTGGCGCATGACCACGCTGGCGAGGTACTCGAGGTTGACCTGGTGCACGATCCCCGTGCCCGGCGGCACGGCGCGGAAGCCCTTGAGGGCGTTTTGGCCCCACTTGATGAGCCGGTAGCGCTCTTCGTTGCGCTTGTACTCCAACTCGACGTTCTGAGCAAAGGCGTAGGCGGTGCCGAAGAAGTCCACCTGCACCGAGTGGTCGATCACCAGGTCCACGGGGACGGTGGGGTTGATCATTTCAGGGTCACCGCCCAGCTTGGCCACCGCGTCGCGCATGGCGGCGAGGTCCACGACCGCCGGAACACCGGTGAAGTCCTGCAAAATCACCCGCGCCAGCATCAAGGGCACGTTGATCTCGCCGGGGTCGGGCTGCCACTTCGCCAGCGCTACCACGTCGTCTTTGGTGACTTTGTAGCCGTCTTCGTTGCGCAGCAGGCTCTCCAGCATCACCCGGATGGAGAAAGGGAGCCTGGACACCTGGGCGATGCCCTGCCGCTCGAGCTCCAGGATGTCGTAGTAGAACACCTCGCCTGCCCGGGTGGACAGGCTCTTGCGTGCGCCAAATTCGTCGCGGTAAGCCATACACACTCCTCTCTTCGCTCAAACCAGCACGAAAGCCAAGCCGAGTACCCACGATTCTACGCCCCCTGCCTCGCCAGCTACATTGGGCTGGATTACGTAAGGGCCCTTGAAAGGGCTGGTGAAGGCGCGGTGAGACGACCGCATGGGTTTTCGGGGGTCTGGTTTGGGTGCCAGGGCGGGTGCGCCCAACCTCAAGCGCATTGATTCTAAGCCCTCCGGCGCTTTGCGCGCAATGCTGGGAAGCACTGGGCGGTGGGCGTGTGAGATTGAGATGTTGATCTGCTGCGAGCTTCGGCCTGGCGAAGGTTTATTTGCCAGAGAACTCCTTCGGGCGAGCGAAATAAAATGACGGCAGTATGGATCAGCCGTACCGCCTGGATCAAGGAATCTATATTGAGAGCGCCAATGTTCTGCTGCCCTGGTTGTGCGTCAGCGGCACCGCCCGCATGCACCTGGGTCTGGAGAACTACCGCACCGACAAGCGCACGCTGGTGTGGGAGGGGCACCGAATTCTGGGAGGCATCCCGGTGGGCCTGCACTGCAAGTTCGTGCGCTTGGAGCACGAGGGTGAGGGCGAGCCACGCCGCCTGCGCTACGCGCAGTTCTTCCCCGACATCAAGCAGCTCGGGGTGGATGCCCAGCAGGCTTTCGCCCTGATCAAGCAGCACCTCTCGCGGCAACTGGGCACCCCACCCGTCTCCTCCAACGGCGGCGTGCTCTACCCCTTTGCCGAATGGGAGTGGGACAAGTTCGTCGTGACCCTCAAGCTCACCGGGCGGGAGCCCAACCAGGTGTGCATGGGTGAGTTGTGGAAGAAGCCTATCCCGCGTGGGGTGCTCGAGTTCACCCGCATGGATAGCCCGGAGTAGGTCGATAGCTGATAGCCAAACGCCGAAGGCTGATGACCACGAGCCACCCGCCTTCAATCCTTCTCATCGCTCTCACAACATCCCGGCCAGGAAACCCTGCTCACGGATGCTGCGGATGAGGTCCATGACGGTGAGGCGGTAGGGGTCGTACTCCACCTCGACCTGTCCTAGCGTGGCCTGTTCGGCTCGCTGGACACCCTCGAGGGCTCTCAGGGCGTTGAGGATCTTCTCCATCTGCTCAGGTAGCTCCACGCCTCGAATGCCAATCAAGACCCGGTTCATGGTTGTCATTCTAAGACTCCGGCCACCTCGCCCCGTTCGCCCCGGCTGCCCAGCACCCGCACCCCCAGCACCAGAGGGCCCAGCTGGAAGCCGTGGTCCTGCAGGGCCTGACACATGGCTGGGTTGTTGGGATCGACGTGCATGGCCACTTCGTAGACCCCAGCATCGTAGGCCGACTTGACCACCGCGCCCAGCAGGGCCCGGATAGCCGCATCACTGCGTGAGAGCAGCCGGGTGATGAGCACCGTGACCTGATCGCCCTGCCACACCGCCTGCGCCAGGGCCACGCCCACGATCTCGTCGGCTTCTACGGCCACGAAGGAGTGGCCGCTGCGGGAGAAAAAGCGCAGGGCCCCAGGGGTGCAGCGGTAGCGGTGGGTGGGTTGCTGGCCCAGAAGCTCGCGCTCGAGAGCCCCCAGCGCCTCGAAGTCGGATTCCTGGATGTCGCGGCAGATCATGGGATAAGCCTAACGTTAAATGCCGAAGGCCCAACGCCAGGAGTCGTGCATTGTACGCAAAATGCAAGGCGTCCAACGCCGGACGTCGCCCTTCTCACCACGCGCCTTCTGTGTTCTTCGCCCTCATATCGGTCTTCAGTTATGCTTTAGTTACGATGCAGAGAATGCACTTGGTGCATATAATTGCGCTGATTTTACTGGGTTATGCGCTCGCCTAGTCCTACCAGGGAGTTCCCCGCCTCCTCGCTGCTGCTCAACTACCGCCCGGTGTTGAGCGGGCGGATCGTCTTGCCGCGCATCGGTCGCCCGGTGGCCGAGATGATCCTCAAGGCGAGCGCTTCGGCCTCGAGGCCCGAGGTGGGGCAACCGGTGGTGCTGGACATGGAGTACGGCCCCGAGTTCTACATGAGCGTGCTGTCGGTGCTCGAGGAGCAGGGCGTCTGGCGCTTGAGGTTGGTGGGGGGTAGCGGGGGGCTGTCGCGTGACGTCCCGGCCAGGCACTATGGCCGGGTAAGGGCCACCCAGGTGATCGAGGATCTCCTGGCCGAGGTGGATGAACGCATTGGCAGCGTGCAGACCACGGCGGTGCTGCCCAACTGGTACCGCCAGGAAGGCGTGGCCTACCAGGCCCTCGAGGCCTTGATGGTCAACCTCAACAGGACCTGGCGCATGGACAACAAGGGACTGGTCTGGGTCGGCGAGGAGACCTGGCCCGTCTATGCCGAGAAGGTTCCACTGGCCGAGTATTACGTACACCAGGCCAAGGTCCGCCTCGAGGGCCTGCAGCCCTGCCTGACCCCAGGGGTCGAGCTCTTCGCCTGCGGCCCCGGCTTCGACGGCAAGGTGGGCCGGGTCGAGCGGGTGATCCACCACTTCGGCCTCGAGTCCTACACCGAGGCGCTGTGCTGGTGAGGGGCGCCGGGGGCCTGGGGCTCGTGGAGAAAAGCTTTCAATCACCCGACGTACGCCGTAGGACGTATAACGTACGACCTCGAGCCCTTAGCTTTCTGCCTGCAGCTATATGAAGTAACCTAATACAGCAATGCGGATTCTGCACACTGCTGATTGGCACTTGGGCAAGTTGCTCAAGGGCACCGAGCGAACGGGCGAGATTGCGGCGGCGCTGGAAGAATTGCTCAAGCTGGTTCGTTCTGAGCGCATCGAGCTGGTACTGGTTGCGGGCGACCTCTTCGACCGGCCCCAGGTCACCACCGAGGCTGAGGCCGCGGCCTTTGGCTTTTTCTACCGGCTTCAGGAAATGAAGGTTCCGGCGCTGGTGATCGCGGGGAACCATGACTCGAGGGAGCGTCTGGAGGCCATCGCGCCCCTGCTGTCGCTGGCCGGGGTCACCGTGAGGGGCGAGGTCCGGCTGGCGGGCCGGGGCGGAGTGGTGGAGGTGGCGGGAGGGAAGGCCGCCATGCTGCCCTTTTTGTCCGAGCGGCGGCTGGTCAGGGCCCAGATGCTGCTCGAGGGCGACGGCACCTTGTGGAAGGGCGCTTACTCCGAGGGGATGAAGAAGGTCTTCGCCAACCTGGCCACCGAGCTGGGAGGGGGCATCAACTTGATGCTGGCCCACCTCACCGTCGAGGGCAGCCGCCTGGGCGGGGGCGAGTTCGAGTTTCACTGCACCAACAGCTACGCCGTGGAGAAGTCGGCCTTTCCCCAGCAGCTCGCCTACGTGGCGCTGGGCCACATCCACCGCCAGCAGCAGGTTTCGGAGGCTCCGGTGGCCTGGTATCCGGGTTCGCTGGTGCAGCTCGACTTCGGTGAGGGGGAAAGCGCGCCTCGTGGAGCGCTGATCGTCGAAGTGGAGGCCGGGGTGCCGCCTAAGGTCCACCCGGTCGAAGCCCGTTGGGGCAAACCGCTACGCACTTTCCGCGTGAGGGTGGAGGATCTCGACCGCCGCCTCGAGGAGCTACAGACCTTCCCCGGCTGGGCCAAGCTGGTGATCGAAGGGAGGGGCAACCCGCGGCTGCGGGAGGAGTTGTTCCGCCGTTTCCCCCAGCTGCTGGACGTGATCTTCGAAGTGCCCGAGGCTGAGCGCGGCAGGGTCCAGGCCCCGGTGCCCGAGGAATGGGACTGGCTCGAGGCCTATGGCGAGTACTCGCGCGAGACCTACGCCGCCGAGCCGGATGAGAGCCTGCTCAGGGCT
Organism: Calidithermus roseus; assembly: GCF_003574095.1. Lineage (GTDB taxonomy): Bacteria > Deinococcota > Deinococci > Deinococcales > Thermaceae > Calidithermus > Calidithermus roseus. Next base: position 11,814 of record NZ_QWLA01000010.1, on the reverse strand, counting down.
TTCCAGCAGGTCTACGAGGAAGTTCACGCGGGAGAAGGGCTATGAGGACGCCGAGCGCCCAGTGCCAAAGGCTGAAGGTCGATGACTGCGAGCCGCGAGCCACCAGCCCTCGACCTCTCCTGATCATCGACCCCTCGAGGAGGCCATCATGAGGCCCCTCAAATTGCGGGTGCAGGGCTTTGGCTCATATCTCGAGCCGCAGGAGGTCCAGTTCGACGATGTCGAGCTTTTCGCCATCACCGGGCCGACGGGGGCGGGGAAGAGCACCTTGCTGGATGCGATCACCTTCGCGCTTTACCGCGAGACACCGCGGGCGGGGGCCAAGGGGCACAACAGCCTGCGCCATCCGGCGGCTGAGCAGGCCAAGGTCGAACTCGAGTTCAGCCTTCCCGATCCGGCTGGCCCCCAGACCTGGCGCGTCGTGCGGGTGATCGGCAAGGAGAACCAAAGCCGCCTGGAGTACCTCGAGCGCGGAGACTGGCGCACCCACCCTGCTTCGGAGAAGGTGAGTGCGCTCAACAACCAGCTGCTGGTCCTGATGGGGGGGATGGACTTCTCCACCTTCACCCGGGCCATCCTGCTGCCGCAGGGCCAGTTTGACCTCTTCCTGCGGGGGGTGCCCAAGGAGCGGCGCGAGCTGTTGATGAAACTCTACGGCCTCGAGCGCCTGCGGGATATGCGCGAGCGGGTGGGAGAACACCTCAAGGAGGCCCGGGAGAAGCTGGGGCGGCTGGAGGGAGAGCTGCAGGGGCTCGGTGAGGCCGAGGAAGGCCGCCTGGAGGCCATGCGCGAGGAGATTCGGCAGCTCGAGGCCGAGGAGGTCCGGCTCACCCGCGAGGCCGAGCGCGCCCAAAGGGCCCTGGCGGAGGCCGAGAAGCGCTACGAGAAATTCAACGAGCTGGATGGCCTGCGGCGAAGGCAGCGGAATTGGGAGGGCGAGCAGGAGGAGATGGGGCGCCTGCGGGAGCGGCTGGAGCGGGCCGATCAGGCCGAGCGGGTGTGGCCCCAGGTGGAGGGCGTAGAGGTAGCCCGCAAGGAGGCCGAGACCGCTCTGGCCGATCTGGCGCGATGGCAGAAGGGGCTCGAGCGCCTGCGGGCTGAGGTGGAGGGGCTGCGCGAGCGTTGCGACCCGGCGGCGCTCGAGGCCGCTAAGGGCGAGCTCGCCCGGCTGCCGGTGCTGGAGGCCATGGAAACCCGGCTCACCCGCTACGGCGGGAGCCTGAGCCTGTCGAGGCCCGATCCCCTGCCCTTCGACGAAGACCGGCTCGAGACCCTGCGCGAGTCCGAACGGCGGTGGGGAGAGCTGAAGAAGCTCGAGGCCCAGCTCGCCCGGCTGGAGGGAGAACTGGCGAAGGAGCAGTCCCGCCTGGAGGAGCGGCAGGCGGAAAAGACCCGCCTCGAAGCCGACCTCGAGCGCCTGAAGGACGAGGGCCAGGAGGCCGCCCGGCTCCACGAGCAGGCCAAGACCGCGCTCGAGCAAGCCCAGCGCAAAGCCGGCGTTCTCGCACACCGCCACCTGCTCCGTGCGGGCGAGGCCTGCCCGCTGTGCGAGCAGGCGGTGGCGGTGCTCCCCCCGCCGAGGGAGATGCCCGACCTGGAGCGGCTCGGCCTCGAACTCGCTCGAGCTGAGCAGCAGTTGCAGGAGCTTCGCAACGCCTTCCAGGAGAAGCGGGGTTCGCTCAAGACCCTCGCACAGAGCCTGCCCGAGGAGCAGGAGCGACTTTCGGCGCGCTTGCGGGAGCGCGGGCGGCTGGCGGGTGAGGTTGAGCAGCTCAGGTCCGGCCTTTCCGGCTCGCCGGAGGCCCTGGAGGACGAGCGAACCCGCATGCTGGCCGGTCTGGCGGAGGAAATTCGCCAGGCCACGGGAGGAGAGGGGGTGGGGCGCTTCAAGGCGGGCCTGCAGAAGCGGGTGGCCGAACTCCAGGCCGCCCAGGAGCGCCTGGCTGAAGCCGAGGCCCGGCTGGCCGAGGCCGAGCGCCAGCTCACGGCCCAGGCCCAAGTGCTCCAGGAACGTCAGCGTGCCCTCGAGCGCCTGGAGACCAGCCTGGCTTTGCTCCTGGGCGAGACCGGTTTCGATGGGCTCGAGGCCGTCCGCGCGGCCCGCCTGAGCGCCGCCGAGCGTCAGGCCCTCCAGCAGCGCCGCCAGGAGCACGAGCGCGAGGGCATCGCTATCGCCGAGGGGCTCAGGCGGCTGGAGCGGGAGCTGGAGGGGCTAGAGCCGGTGGACGAGGCGAGCGTGCGCCTCCAGCGCGAAGCCCTGGAGGCCCTGCGCCAGGGAGCCCGCGCCGCTCACGGCAGGGCCGAAGGGCTCAAGGCCGACCTCAAGCGCGCCGAAGACCAACTCCGCCGCCGCCGCGAACTCGAGGCCCAGCAAGCCAAGCTGGTGCGTGAGGTGGACGTGTGGGAGCGGCTCGAGCGCGACCTGCGGGGCGACCGCTTCCAGGACTTCCTCCTCGAGCGCTACCAGTCGGGCCTGCTCCAGCGGGCCAGCGAACTCATGAACGAGCTTTCACAAGGACGCTATGCCTTCCGCCTGGAGGACAGCGAGTACGCCGTCGAAGACCGTTGGACCGAGTCGGTGCGCACGGTACGCACGCTCTCGGGCGGCGAGAGTTTCCTGGCCTCCTTATCGCTGGCGCTCTCCCTCTCTGAACACCTCTCCAAAGGCCGCATGGGCGCGCTGTTCCTCGACGAGGGCTTCGGCACGCTGGATGTAGAGACCCTCGAGCAGGTCGCAGGCGTGCTGGAAGCCCTGCCCACACGGGGTCGGCTGGTGGGGGTGGTGACCCACGTGGAAGCTCTCGCCGAGCGATTGCCCGCTAGGCTCAGGGTGGAGAAGAGCCCTGCCGGGAGCAGGATTCGCTGGTCGGATGACTGATGGGTAAGTCCCCGCAGGTCTATTTGTGCTTTGTTGGGGTGGCCTTAGAATAGCCGCCTGGGTTGGTGCTGCCTTGTCGAGCCGAATCCTGCGCAATGCTGCCATCACCATGCTGGGCACCTTCTCGAGCCGCGTGCTGGGACTGGTGCGCCAGATCGTCATCAACAACCTGTTTGCACCCCTGCTGACCGATGCCTTCAACATCGCCACCCGCGTTCCCAACCTGTTTCGCGAACTCGTGGCCGAGGGCGCGGTTACCAACGCTTTGGTGCCGGTCCTGAGCGCCCTCCCAGCCGACGAAGGCGAGGTCTTCAAGCGGCGCTTTGCCGCGCTGCTGTTTGCCCTCAACCTGTTGCTGCTGGGCCTGGGGCTGCTGCTAGCCCCCTGGATCGCGGATTTGCTGGTGGATTCCTCGAGTCCCTTCGCCCGTGGGCCCGGCTTCGAACTATTGGTCTACCAGATCCGCCTGGTGATGCCGTTTCTGCTGTTCATTTCGATGGCCGCTCTGTTTTCGGCCTTTTTGCAGTCGCAGGAGCGTTTTGGACTGGTAGCCTTCGCGCCTCTGGCGCTCAACGTGGTTTCGATCATCATCATGCTCATCTGGCCGGGGAGCGCTACCGCGCTGGCGCTGTCCTACACCCTCGGGGCGATGGTGCAGGCGGTCGTGTTGCTGCCCTCGCTGAAGGGGTTCCGGCTGGAGTTGAAGGGGCACAGGGCGGTTCGGGAGGCTCTATGGCGCATGGGGCCCTTTGCCTTCACCACCAGCCTGCGCCAGTTCCTCAACCTGGTGCTGACCAATGTCCTCACCCGCTATGCGGTGGGGGCCCAGACCGCATTCATCAATGCGGAGGTGATCTTCCAGACGGCGCTGGGCATCCTGGCCGTATCCCCGGCCATGGCCCTCTATCCCCGCCTGGTCCAAATGGGCAATGCCCAGGACTATGCGGGGATAAGGAGCCTGCTCGAGCGCTCGATCGAGCGCCTGGGCGTTCTGCTGGGTTTTGCCGGAGCCATGCTGGCGGCACTGGCCCCCTGGATCGTGGGGGCGGTCTTCTCCTTTGGCGGGCTCGACCCCACGGTGCGGAAGTTCACGGCGGCGGTGTTGCTGGCCTATGGCTTTGCCCTGCTCCCCTGGGGGATCAACCAGCTCATGCTGCGGGCCTTCTACGCCACAGGCGAGATCCGGCGGGCGGTGCAGGTTTCGGCGGTCATCTTCGCCCTCAATACCCTGGGGTACTGGCTCCTGCGCGACGCGGGGCTGTTGTGGCTCAACCTCTCCACGGCGGTGGCCGGTCTGGTGGGCCTCCTGGCTTATGTAGGGCGGCTCGAGCGGCTTTCGATCCTCTCGGTGCACTGGCTGTTGAGGCTACTGCTGAAGGTTGTGGGCGCGGCGGCTCCGGCAGGGCTGCTGGCCTATCTGGTGGCCCGTCCCTTCGGCACGCCCGAACTCTTCCTCAGCAACCTGCCCCCCCTGCTGGTGGGGGGGCTGGTGGGAGCGGGTGTGTTTGTCGCGTTTGCGCGCCTGCTGCGCCTGCCTCTGCGCTTGGGCCGCTGATCAGGCGGCCTGTTCGGCAGGGGAGGCGCTCACGTAGGCTTTCCCCTGACAGTGGCTGCATACGAGGTCCTGGGCTTCTTCCTCCAGGCATTTGGGGCAGGGCTCGAGCACTTCCCCGCTGAGGCGGTCCTCGACCCGAAGCAATCTCCAGCCCGTCTTCTCGCAGAGCTGTTCGGCACGGCACAGCGCTTTGGAAAGCCGAGGAGCTTCCCCGCGTGAGAGCAAGACCTCAAACGACGCACCGGCATTCTCGAAGCAGATCACGAAGCTTATTTGGTCCGAACCCATTGCCTCCTCCAAGAGCAGTAGTTCAGGGGGTCGTGGAGCTACCCGCCTAGAGCCTATGGCTCGAGGCTAAAATGAAGCCAAAACCACTCAATCGCGGAGTTCTCGCAGGGCTTCGGCCATGCTGCGCCGCGCCTTGGCTGCCATCTCCGGGTTGTCGAGCCTTTCGTACGCGGCGATGAGCCCCTGCCAGGCACGCTCGGAGTACGGGTCGAGGGCGAGGGCGTGTCGGTAGGCCACTACTGCCAGAGGCGAATGCTTCTGCTCCTGCTGCTCGGCCACCATCGCCCACAGCTCGTGCTGGTAGCGTTCGACCTCGGAGCGCTCTAAGGGAAAGAGGTCGGCCAGCTCAGGAAGCCAGGGTTCGCTGTGACGCTGGATGAAGTCCTCGAGTCCCGGCTCAGAAGTTTCCAAAAATGCCCTCGCCTGCTTGACGAACTCCAGGTAGTCGAGCACGACGGGGAAGTTGAGCGACAACTGGCTTTTGCTCGAGCTGATGAGCTGGGGGAGAAGCAGGCTTCTCAGCTTGGAAACGGCGTTCTGGAGCGAATCGAGCGGGTGGTTCAGCTCTGCCCACAATTGCTCAGCCAGCACCTCGCGGTTTTGTGGCCGGGCGTGCAGCGCTAGGGCCAGCAGCAGGGCGGCGATTTTCCTGGTTGGAAAGCCACACAGGTCGAGGGTCTTGCCCAGGAAGGAGACCCTGAACCCCCCGAAGGTCTGGATGCTGAGGGGGAAGGCAGCCCAGCAGGACGGATCGGCCTTGATCAGGGGCAGCCAGTGATGGCTGTAGAAGGGATGTTTCAGGAGCAGCCCGTAGCCGTTCTGCTGGCAGAGGCTGAGGGCTTCCCTCAGGGAGGTCAGGTCGCCTTTGAGCATGAGCAACTGGGCTACGTCGAACGTCGCCCCGGCTTCGCGGGCTTCCTCGAGGGTGGGCTCGAGCGGTCTCAGGCCTTGGCGCACGGCCTCGGTTTTGTGGCTGAAGGTGATATTGGCGGCATGGGCCAGCTCTTCCCGTGCGGCCTCGAGGTTGCCGCGCCGGAACTCGACCTGGCTGCGCACGAGGTGGGCCTCTCCGCGTAAGTCGGCTTCCTGGGTCGCGTGGAGCACGCCGCTGGCCAGGCCATAGGCCAGCTCTGGCTGCTCCTCCAGCAACGCCACCTGCGCCTGGACGATCTCGGAATATTTGACCGCGCGTTGGTTGTCCGCCTCGCTTGCCTTCAACCTTGCCCTCAGCAGGGCCTGCCTGGCTTTCTCGAGCTCGCCGAGCTGGATGTAGGCCCGCCCCATGTTGACCTGGGCCAGTGGGCTTAGGTGGATGGGAGATAAACGGCTGAACTCGGCTAAAGCCACGAGGGGATACCCCTCGAATACCTTGGCATTTGCCAGGTTCTCAGCACTCAGAGCTTCTTCTGCGTGGTTGCCGAGCTCGCGGTACAAGGATACGGCTTTCGCTAAAGCCTCCGCCCCCTCGCGGTAGCGGTGCAGGTGTAGCCGCGCGATTCCCAGGTTGTGCAGCAGACGCCCGTGAACGAGGGAGACCTGGGTCTGGGCCAGGCCTCTTTCGAAGTATTTGGCGGCCCTGGCACAGTCTCCCTGCATTCCATAGGCGACCCCCAGGGCGTTGATGATCCACGCTTGAAGCCTGGGAGAAGCTCTCTGCTGAAGGCTTTGCAGTCGCCGGGCTGCGCCTTCGATGTCTCCTGAGGAGCGCTGCAACAGCGCCGTGAGGTATTCATAGGCCTCGAGGCCCCGGTGGCTGAGCGGAACCTGGCTCAAGCGCTCGCGCAGGACCTGGACTCCGGTCCTGGGCGCGTAGGTTTCGACGATGAGCTCGAGGTACGCTTCCCACAGCTGGTGCTCGCGGAGAATCTCCAGGGCGGGGTCGTGCAGGTGCTTCGAGGCCAGAAGCTGGGCGAGCTCGAGCGCTCGCTCCGGCGACATGGGCTGGTGGAGGACTCGGCGCAACAGCGCAGGCAGGCGGTAGCCCTGATCGGCAGCGTAGAGCAGGCCCCGGTCGTACAACTCGGCGATGAGGCCGGGGGTGAGGTCGAGGAAGTCGTAGAGTTCGGGGATGAGGAGGGGGCTCGAGGCCAGGCGGCTGAGGGTGTCGCGGTTGACGTCCTTGGGGATGAAGCGCCCGAGGTGGGCCTGGGCGAGGGGATGGTGGAGCAAGGGAATGGCATCCTGGCGCTCGGAGAGTTGCGCGGCGATCAGCAAGCCCTCGGGCCAGCCCTGGCTCAGGTGGTAGCTTTCTTCGGCGTAACCTTCGCGAGCCGTGCCGAGGGCTGCGAGCCATTCACCTCTGGTGTAGGCGAGGTCGGTCTCGTGTAAGAACAGGCCCTCCTCCGGATCGTCGAGGTGGACGGACTCGATCTGGCGGCGCCTTTGGGGAATGAACAAACACGCCTCCCGGCCAATGTCGGAAGGAGCCCTTACCACCGCGCGATGGTTGCGCCTTGCCCACAGGGCCAGCGCCTGCTGCCCGAAGCCCACTCCGACAGGGGCGACCACCACTCGCGGCGCAGTACGCAGCAAGGGGTGAAGACCGGGCCGCAGACCTAGCACGGCGCAATTCTAATAAAGCATTAACCCACAACCCGCAAATGTGCACGTCCCCTGGCCAGGGGAGGGTGGCGCTTCAGGGCGTCAGGCGGTGACGGTCGCGGGGGAAAGCCCTTGCGTAGCGGACGTTGGGCAGCCCCAGGAGCTTTTGGGTCAGACGCTCCGCCCCGATGGCGAAGCCGCCGTGGGGAGGCATGCCGTACTTGAAGACCTCGAGGTAGCCCGCGAAGCTGGCCGGGTCGTTGCCCTTCTTCTTCAGGGCCTCGATCAGCACGTCGTACTGGTGGATGCGCTGCCCGCCGCTGGTGATCTCGAGGCCCCTGAATAGCAGGTCGTAGCCACGGGTAGCGCCCCCTTCCTCGGGGTAGGCGTAGAAGGGCCGCGCGGCCTGGGGGTACTTGGTGACGAAGAGGAAGTCCACGCCCCACTGTTCCTTAGCCCACTGGCCCAGCGCCCGCTCGGCCTCCTCGTTGAAGTCGGCGCCCACCGGCATGCCCAACTCCTCGCGCAGGATGCGGCGGGCCTCGGAGTGCTCCAGGCGCGGCATCTCGGCGGTGTTGGGCCACGCTACCTCCAGCATCGTCGCTTCATCCGCCGCTGCCTCGCGGGCTTCGTCGAGCATGGCCCTGAGCAGGTGTTCCTCGAGGTCGATCACGTCGTGCTCGCTTTCGATGAAGCCCATCTCCACGTCGAGGGAGAGGTACTCGTTGAGGTGGCGACTGGTGGCGTGCTGCTCGGCCCTAAAGACCGGGGCCACCTCGTAGACCCGCTCGTACACCCCCACCATGATCTGCTTGTAGAGCTGGGGCGACTGCGCCAGGTAGGCCCGCTGCTCGAAGTAGTCGATGGCGAAGAGGTTGCTGCCGCCCTCGGCTCCGGCGGAGACGATCTTGGGGGTGTAGATCTCGGTGAAGCCCTGCGCGTCGAGGAAGCTGCGGAAGCCCCGCACCAGCGCGGCCTGCACCTTGAGCGCGGCGCGGGCTTTTTCCCCCCGCAGGCTCACGTAGCGGTACTCGAGCAGGGTCTCGGGGTTGACGCGCCACTCCTCCTTGGGGATTTCGATGGGGGAGGGCTCGAGGGCCGGGGTGAGCACCTCGAGGCCGTTGGCCAGCACCTCGTAACCTCCCGGAGCCTTGGCGTTGTGCACCACCTGGCCCGTAACGCGCAGGCAGGACTCGGCCAGAGGTAGGTCCACGCCCTTTTCCACCACGACCTGCACGATGCCCGTGCGGTCGCGCAGCAGGGCGAACTGGATGCCGCCTAGGTCGCGCTTCCAGTGCAGCCAGCCTTGCAGGGTAACTTTCTCGCCGATCTTGTTTGGCACTTCCTTGACCAGTGTGCGTGACATCTGCTTCTCCTAAAAGGCCGCTGGCGGGCATTGAAAAAACCCCCGGTACAACAAGGCACCGGGGGGTCGGAATCGCTCCCCCCGCTATGGATTGTCGTCCCAACGGCGCAACATCTTGCCCGATAGTCTAAGTGGCTGTTCTCGCCTGGTCAAGGAGGCCTTTGTGGGTCATACGCTGTACGTCCTACGCAAAACTTTTACTTCGTCTTTTCCCTGACCAAGGCCAGGATTTCCTCACCGTAGCGTTCGGTCTTGCGGGGCCCGAAGCCCTTGATCTGGGTGAGCTCTTCGGGGGTGGAGGGCAGGGCGTCGGCGATGGCGGCGAGCTGGGCGTCGTGGGCGATGACGTAGGGGGGCACGCCCTCGGCTTTGGCTTTTTGCCAGCGCCACTCGCGCAAAGCCTGATAGAGCGCGTCGTTGGTGGCGGTGGGGCGGGGTTTCGCAGATGCTTCGGGCAGGGGCTTCTCGAGCCCCTCCTTAGCCTTGGGGGTTTCGCCCTCATAAAACACCAGGACCGACCACACCGGGGCGGAGCCCGAGACCAGGGCGCTGGAAACCTGGATGGGCTGGACGCGCTCGAGGAAGTCGTTGAGCCGGCTCAGGTCCAGGCTTTGCCGCTCGTCGAGGCGGATGGTGAAAGCTTGGCAACGCATGGAGGTATTCTAACTCACCAGCGTGCCGTGGCCTCAGGCGAAGGCAAAGCAGCGCCGGGCGTTGGCGTCGGTGATTCGCTCCATCTCCACAGTGCTCAGCCCGCGCACCTCGGCCAGCTTCTCGAGTGTGTGCCGCACGTAGGCAGGCTGGTTGCGCTTGCCCCGGTGGGGCTCGGGGGGCAGGAAAGGGGTGTCGGTCTCGACCAGCAGGCGCTCCAGGGGCAGTTGCCGCGCCACTTCTCGCATCTGGGTGTTTTTCTTGTAGGTGAGGGGGCCGGCGAAGCCGAAGTAGGCGGAAAGCTCGAGCCCCGCCTCCACCAGCGCCGGATGCCCGCCGAAGGCGTGCAGCACGACCCTGGGAGGACGGTTGAGCTTTAGCCACTCGGCCACCTCTCGCTCGGCCCGGTCATCGTCCTTAGCGCTGCGCACGTGCAGGATGAGGGGAAGCTCGAGCTCCGCGGCCAACTCGGCCTGCCAGTCGAGGGCCTGGTACTGCTGGGGGCGGGTCTGGGGGGTCCAGTAGAAGTCCAGCCCGCTCTCGCCGATGGCCCGCACCCGCTCATGGCGGGCGAGCTCGAGGGTTTCTTGCTTGAACTCCCGCCAGCGCTCGGCCTCGGTGGGGTGGATGCCCACCGCTACCCAGACGTTGGGGGCGGAGTGGGCGATCTCGAGGTTATGGCGCGACTTCGCGGGCTCGGTGCCGATGCTCAGCATCGCTTGGAAGCCCTGGGCCGCCTCGAGGGCCAAGGCGAGTTCGGAGGGCTCGAGGTAGTCGAGGTGGCAGTGGGTGTCGGTCACGCTCAATAGCCTAAAGGTACGCTGATGGTCGTGGGGTCGTACGCCGTACGCAACGCGCCAAACGCCGGTTGTAGGGACACCCTGAGGCCGGTACCCGCTCCTCGCTAAAATGGCCCCATGAAGCCGCTATGGCTCAGCCTCATGCTGCTTCTGGCCGCCTGTGTTCCGGCCTTGCAGGAAGTGGATCCCGTCCGCGCACCGCAAGCCGACAACTGGGGCCCCAATCCCTCGCCGGTGGAGTGGTGGTACATCTCGGCCTATGTGCCCGAGGCGGGAATTGCCTTCCACTGGGCCATCTTCAAGGGCTACTTCACCCCTCGCATTGGGCCAGCCTTCCTCGGCCTGCTGTACCCTGGCCCTTTTCACGCTTCGCACCTGGCCGTCACCGACCTGAGGGAGGGCCGCAAATTCTTCGACGAGCGCTCCGACTTTCGCCCGGACGCTCCCAGGGGCGATGCCATCATTGAGTTTCCGCCCTTACGCATCGAGCAGGGGGACTGGAAGCTGATCCAGCAGGGGGCCAGCTACCGTCTCACGGCGGGACCCCTCGACCTGCGGTTGACCCCCAGGAAGCCTGCCGTGGTGCATCCGCCGGGTTACTCGGGCACGGCGGAGGTGGGGCGCATGTACTACGTCTCCTACACCCGGCTGGGCCTCGAGGGGCGCATCAACGGGCGCGAGGTGTGGGGCGAGGCCTGGATGGACCATCAGTGGGGCGGGCAGCTTTCGGGGCGGGAAGCTTTGTGGGACTGGTTCGGCCTGCACCTCTCCGACGGCAGCGACCTCATGCTCTACCGGGTCAAGAAGCCACCGAGTGCCGGGCAGGCTGAGGGTGAGGTGGTACAACTGGCGGGGAGCCGCACCGACCCACAGGGCCGGATCGCAGAGCTGAAGGACCTGCGCATGACCCCGCTGAAGCGCTGGACCTCGCCCAGCGGACGCAGCTACGCCCTTTCCTGGAAGGTCGAAGCCGAGGGGCTACAGCTCGAGCTAAACCCCGTACGCCAGGACCAGGAACTCCTCACCACCTCCACCGGGGTGGCCTACTGGGAAGGGCCGGTGCAGGGCGGGGGAAGCTGGCAGGGGCAGCCCGTCGAGGCCAGGGGCATGGGGGAGTTCGTGGCGGGCACGTACCGCCCGTGAATGAACTCTTGCCGAAGTCGCCAGTAGTCGATGGTCGATGGCTGATGGCCATGTCAGGCACGGCTGGGTTCAGCCGCGCAGGCCAGAGCCGTAGAGGCCGGCCTGGGTGCGGGCCTGGATCAGCAAGGTCTCGAGCCTGCCCGCCTTGCGCAGGCGCTGGATCAGCTCCTCGAGCACCTTCAGCTCGCTCGAGTCGCCAAACTGCTCCTTGTGGTCACGGGTCATGTACCACAGCGTCTGGGCCTCGGCGCCGGGAACCAGCCCACCCGTGCGGATGTCCCAGTGGATGAAATACCCCTGCACCAGCGCGCGGGCCACGTTGTCCTTGATGACGTACTCGATGTTTCCGGCGTGGCCCATCCTCGGCAGCAGACCCTGAGCCACGGCCTCGGTGAGCTCGAGCCCTGCCGTGACGGGCCGCAGCTCCCGCAGGGCCTGCTTGACCAGGCGGTGATGGTGCTCCAGGAGCCCCTGAAGCCACAGGCTGTCGGGGTCAATGGTCGGCTGCTGGGGTTTCTGGGGGCGTGGTGCTGGGGCTGGAGCCGAGAGCGGGCCTTTGGCAGCAGTCACCGGGTCCGCAGGGGGGTTGGAG
>NZ_QWLA01000001.1 GCF_003574095.1 Calidithermus roseus | reverse complement strand
CGAGCCGGGCAGCAGCAGCAGGTAGGGCGGGGGGGGCTCGAGGCCTTCCCCATCCCCACCGCCAGGCTGGGACTGTGGGTGTTCATGGCGGTGGCTACGGTGCTGTTCTCGGCGCTCATCAGCGCCTACCTGGTGCGGATGAACCTGCCCGACTGGAGGTCATTGCCCGAACCGAAGCTGCTGTGGCTGAACACGGCCTTGCTGGGGCTGTCGAGCCTCTTCCTCCAGCGGGCCAGCTGGGCCAGTCGCCAGCTCCACCTGGAGGCCACCCGGCGCAACCTGTGGCTCGGGGGCCTGCTGGGCTTCGCCTTCGTGGTGGGCCAGCTTCTGGCCTGGAACCAGCTTCAGGCGATGGGCTATTTCCTGGTCAGCAACCCCTCCTCCAGCTTTTTCTACCTTATGACTGCCCTGCACGCCCTGCACCTGCTGGGCGGGCTGGTGGCCTGGGGGGTTGTGAGTTCCAGGACCCCCCCCACTCCCCTGGCGGTGGAGCTGTGCACGACCTACTGGCACTTCCTGCTGCTGGTGTGGCTGGTGCTCTACGGCTTGCTGCTGCTGACGTGACGATGCGCCTTCGGTGTGCGCCGACATGTGCCAATAGCCAATACTCAGCTACCCGCCATAAGCGTTTCTCAGGAGGCAGCGTGGAGAGACAACCCAAGCAAACGCTCAAAGGCCCCAGTCAGATCGTGAGCGACTGGGCCTCCGACCTCTCGGCTTTCAAGGTGGTCTGGGGCAAGGCCATGATGTGGATCTTCCTGCTCTCCGACACCTTCATCTTCGGCTCCTTCATCGCCAGCTACGCCTCGGCCCGGCTGGCGGCCAGCGCCACCAACACCTGGCCCGACCCGGCCAAGGTGTTCGCGCTCGAGATCGGGGGGCAGGAAGTCCCCCTGCTGCTCATCGCCATCATGACCGTGGTGCTCATCAGCAGCAGCGGCACCATGGCCATCGGCGTCTACCACGCCTATGGGCGCAACAAGCGCATGACTGCGCTGTTTCTGGTGATCACCGCCCTGCTGGGCCTGACCTTCGTGAGCATGCAAGCCTTCGAGTGGACCCACCTGATCCGCGACCTGGGCTTTAGGCCCTGGACCAACCCCATGGGCGCGCCGCAGTTTGGCTCTTCCTTCTTCATGCTGACCGGCTTCCACGGCATGCACGTAACCATCGGCGTGATCTACCTGACTGCAGTAGCGGTGCGGGTGCTGAAGGGAGCCTACGACCGAGGCAGCTACGTAGGGGTGGAGATCTGCGGGCTCTACTGGCACTTCGTGGACTTAGTGTGGGTCTTCATTTTCGCTTTCTTCTACCTGTTCTGAGGGGGAAATATGGAACACGCCGAGCCCGTGACCAGCAGGGGTGAACAGCACCAGCCCATCCGGGTCTACATCCTGGTGTGGGGGCTGCTCTTCGTGCTGAGCACCCTCTCCTACCTGCTGGACTACTTCGACGTACATCCCGACGCGCTGCGCCGCTTCCTGATCACCGCTTTCGCCTTGATCAAGGCCGCGCTAATCGTGGCCTACTTCATGCACATGCGCTTCGAGCGGCTGGGCTTAGTGCTGGCCATCCTGCTGCCTCCCCTGCTGCTCATGGCCCTGGTGGCGATCATCCTGCCCGAGGGCACCTACGTCTTCAGGGTGCGGGAAGTCTTCTTTGGCAGGTGATCCGATGGGCGGATGGATCGAGCGGACAGGGGTCGAGGTAAGCCTCCGCTGGCGCGGCCTGGTGATGCTTTCGGCTCTGCTGCTGGTCATTGCCGGTGGAGCCCTCTGGCTGGCCCTGCAACTGGGCAATTCCGCCACGCACGCCAACCTCTACAGCCCCCAAGGACTACCCCTGGAAGCTTTCTACCTGTGCAGCAACAACGCCTGGAGCAGCCTCGAGGCCACTCCACAGCGGGCGATCCTCCAGCTGGTGGGCATTGCGCTGCTGCTGCCCATGCCCTTCTTGCTGGTGGGGGCGATTGCCTTCTTGCTCTACCGCTCGAGCCGGCGCAACAGGAGGTCGCAATGGGAGGCTTAGAGATCATCCAGGGCCTGATCCTCGTAGCCGCCGAGGCCCAGGCCACCCCAGACCCTGCCGCAGCCCGCGCCGTCGGGACCGTGGTAGGGGCGATGAGCACCCTGGGCGGCGCGATGGTGGGAGCCTTTGCCAGCGTGCTGGCCCACCAGGCCAGCCGCAAGCGCCTCGGCGGCCTGGGTGCGGGCATCCTGGCCGGCGCTGCAGCCGGAGCCATCGTGGGGGTCTTGCTGGGCGGAGCCCTGCACGACGTGGGCGCAGCCAGGGGAGTGCTCATTGGCATGGCGGGCGGGGCGCTGGGCGGCCTGCTGAGCGGTGTGCTGAGCACCACGGGCGAAGCCGCGACCTGAAGGGCGTTTCGCGTACAACATACGACAAGCCCTCCACCGCTAGCGGTGGAGGGCTTTGGCAGGGAGTTCACCAGATATAGAAGATGCTCACGATGAACAGCCACACCGCGTCCACGAGGTGCCAGTACATGCTGGCGCCCTCGAGGGTGCCGTGGTTGTGGTCGTCGAGCTTCTTCTGGATGGCCTGATAGTAGGCCAGCGCCAGGCCGGTACCCCCGATCACCACGTGGGCGCCGTGCAGGCCCACGATGATGAAGAACATGGTCGCCCACAATTGCTCGGCGGGGTCAACGTGGCCCCGGAAAGCCACGAACTCATAGGCCTGGAAGAGGAAGAACACCGTGCCCAAGAGGATGCTGATCAGAAGCCCGAAGCGCAGCGGCGACATCTTGCGGCTGCGCAGGTCGTGGTGGGCGTAGTGCACCGTGAACGAACTCGCCACCAGGAAGAAAGTGTTGAGCAGTGCAAGCCAAATAGCCGGGCGCTCTTCGGGTGGCTGGGCAGCCCCAGACAGGCGCAGGTAGAGGTAGCCTGCGATGAGGATGCCGAACAGCGCGATTTCCGAGACGATGAACCAGGCCATCCCCACCCAGGCGTTGGACTTGTTGGTGACGGTGTGGTGTTCGACCGGAACGTCGTACTCCAGCTTCCCGGCCCAGCGGAAGAGGCTATAGATGAAGGTGATCAGGCCCACCGCGAGCCAGCCCTGCCAGCCAGCCACGCCGGAGAGGCCGCTGGGATGGGCATTGGGGCTGATGGCCATGCCCACGCCCATGATCAGCAGGCCCAGCGCGGTCATGAAGGGCCAGACTGTAGGCGCAGGCAGGTGGATATCCCTGACGTCGACGGGGGTGGTCTCGAGGCCCTCCTTGTTCCAGTCGTACAGAGGCCGCTCCGAGGCAAAAAAGCGGGGAAAGTTCACGGCGAAGTTGTACGAAGGCGGTGGGGAGGAAGTAGCCCACTCGAGGGTGAAGCCTCCCCAGGGGTTATCGCCGGCCTTCTGGTTGCGGCGGAAGCTATCGATGACCCCAATCAGCCAGGCAATCCCGCCCAGCGCCAGGGTGATGGCCCCGATGGTTGAGATGAGGTTCATCTCATTCCACAGGTAGTTGCCGTCAGGGTAGGTGTAGTAGCGGCGGGGCATCCCCAGGAAACCCAGCACGTACTGGGGCAAAAAGGTCAGCAGATAACCCACGAGGAACAGCCAGAAATGCAGCTTGCCCCATCGCTCGCTGTACATGCGCCCGGTGATCTTGGGCCACCAGTAGTAGAGCCCGGCAAAGGCCAGGAAGCCCGAACCCGCCATCAATACGTTGTGGAAGTGGCCCACCACGAAGTAGGTGTCGTGCACCGAGTAGTCGAAGGGCACCACCGCCAGCATCACACCCGTGATCCCCCCCAGCAGGAAGTTGAAGAGGAAGCCTAGCACGAACAGCAGCGGGGTCCGCATGTCCAGGTGGCCGCGCCACAGCGTTCCCAGCAGGCTGAAGATCTTCACACCCGTAGGAACGGCGACCAGCGCGGTGAAGAACACGAAGACGAGCTGGAACAGCAAGCTCTCGCCTACCGTGAACATGTGGTGCGCCCACACCAAAAAGCCCACCACCGCGATGCCGAGCTGGGCGAAGACCATGAAGCGGTAGCCGAAGACTGGCTTGCGGGCAAAGGTGGAGGCCACCTCGGCGGCGATGCCCAAATAGGGCAGCAGCATGATGTACACCGCCGGGTGGGAGTAGAACCAGAAAAACTGCTGGAACAACACCGGGTCGCCCCCGATGGCGGCGTTGAAGGGGCTGAAGCCCAGCTTGCGGTCGATGAAGACCAGCAGGCTAGCGGCAGTGATCCCGGCCAGGGCAAACAGCGACAACAGCGAAGTGGCGAAGATGCTCCAGACAAAAATGGGCATCTTCCACAGGCTCATGCCCTTGGCCCGCAGGTTATATACGGTCGCGGCAAAGTTGGCCGAGCCCAGCAGGGAAGAGATACCCAGCAGCAACACGCCCAGCATGAAGAAGTCGACACCGTGTCCAGGACGGGAGGCAGAGAAAGGCCAGTAGAAGGTCCAGCCTACGTCAGGAGCGCCCCCGAAGAAGAGCGAGGTATAAATCAGAATGGCGGAAAATAAAAACAGCCAGACCGCGAAGGCGTTGATGCGCGGAAGGGCCACGTCGCGCTCTCCCAGCATCAAGGGCAGGATGAAGTTGCCAAAACCGGAAAGTCCCGCGGGGATGATGAAGAAGAAGAGCATCGTGGCCCCGTGCAGGGTAAGCATCTGGTTATAGGCATCGCCCACCAAAAAGCGCCCGTCAGGGCCAGCCAGTTGCCAGCGGATGGCCACTGCCATCAGACCGGCCACGCCGAACATCACGAAGGAGGTGACCAGGTAGATCAGGCCCACCTTCTTGTGGTCGCTGGTGGTCATCAGGTCCCAGATCAGGGCCAGCGTTCCGGAGAGGCCACCGGGTTTTGAGGGAGTTGGTGCTTGGACTGCCATCTATGCGTTCCTCCTAAAACTGGGGCAGGCCCTGGAAATCCAGGCCCTCGATCCTGAGGCTCTTGATGTAGGCCGCGATTGCCTTGGCATCGTCATCGGAGAGCTGAGCGAAGGGGGGCATCTTGGAACCGGGCTTGACGCCTGGAGAGTTTTTGATCCAGGGAATTAGGTAGGTATCGGTGTTCTCCCACAACCCGCTCCCCACCGTGGTGCGGTTTCCAAAGTAGCTCAGGTCGGGGCCGATGACCCCCTGAGCCGCAGTGCCCTTCACAGCGTGGCAGGCCGCGCAATTTTGCTGAAATAGTCCCTGGCCCTGCCTGGTCAAAGCATCCTGGGGCTCGGGGGCTCGATAATTTTGGGCTCCTCGCACGAAGCGATCGAAGGCCTCTTGCGAGACCACGATCACCCTGAAGCGCATGTTGGCGTGGCTGGCCCCGCATAGCTCAGCGCACTGGCCATAGTAGATGCCCTCTTTCTCCGGGGTGAAGTGCAAGCGGGTGGTCACGCCAGGAATGGCATCCTGCTTGCCCACCAAGCTGGCGGGCCACCAGGAGTGGATGATGTCTTTGGAGGTGATCTCCACGATCACCGGCTTGCCCACCGGCAGGATCAGCTCGTTGGAGTTACGGATGCCCAGTCCCTCGTACTCATAGTCCCACCAGAACTGATACCCCGTGACCTTCACGGTCATGGCCCCGGCAGGCAGCTTGGCGTTTGCGATCATGCTCTGAGCGGTGAGCCCGAAGATGATGACGATGATGAGGGTGGGGATGATGGTCCAGAGGATCTCGAGGCGGTCGTTCCCGTGGAACTGTGGTGGCTCGCCCTGCTCATTGCCCCGCTTGCGGAACTTGACCACGGTATAGGTCAAAGCCCCGGTGACCACGCCGAATATCAGCACGGCAAAGGCCATGACCCACACCAGCAGTCGGCCCACCTCGCGGTTGTACGAGGTCGAGGGATCCAGGATGTTGACGACTCGGGTGTCCTGTCCCAGGGCGAGGCCCAGCAACAACGCCACCCACAAGACGATACTTCCTCGCAGCATTGCTCCTCCTAGGGGGTGATTATTCCGTACATTACCTCGATTAGGCTAGTGCCCGGCCCACGTGAGCCGCAGCCGCGCCACAGACGAAGGACCAGTTTACATCCATAGCGCACGGTCCACCGCCATCGCCGCAAAGGCCAGGGCCAGGTAGAGCATGGAGTACTTGTACAGCCTAACCGCCCTAGGCCGCTCGGGGGCACGGTACAGCTCCCAGCTATGCTTCAGCAGCAAGGCATTCAGGGGCAGGCTGCTCAGCAGGTAAAACCCGTGCAACTGGCCAAAAAACAAGGGCAGCACGGAAATCAGCACGGTGAGAATCGCGTACAGGCCGATCTGGGCCGCCGTAGCCCTCTCCCCCATCACCACTGGGAGCATGGGAATGCCCACCGCGCGGTAGTCTTCCTTGATCATCAAGGCCAGCGCCCAGAAGTGCACCGGGGTCCAGTAGAAGATCAGCGCGAACAGCAGCCAGGGCAGCCACCCCAGCTCACCCGTCACCGCCACCCAGCCCACCAGCGGCGGAAAAGCCCCTGCGGCCCCGCCGATAACGATGTTGCTCCAGAAGCGGCGTTTCATGTAGAGGGTATAGACCAGCACGTACCAGCCCAGGCCAGCCATCGACAGCAGCGCCGCCGACAGGTTGGCACCCAGCCACAGGATCAGGAAGGCCCCCAGCATCAGCAGCACCGCGAAGACCAGAGCCTCGCGGGTTCCGATGGCCTGCGTCACGGTAGGGCGCCCGGCCGTGCGCTTCATGCGTGCGTCGATATCACGATCGACGACCATGTTGAACACGTTGGCCGAGGCCGCCGACATGTAGCCGCCCACGAACACCGCCGCAAACAGCTCCAGCCCCGGCCAACCACCCGCCGCGATGAACATCGCCATAATCGCGGTAAACAGCAGGAGGCTAATCACCCTGGGCTTGGTGAGCCAGAAGTAATCGCGCCAGGTGGCGGAGAGGGGTTTGCTCACAGACGAAGATCGCACCATATCAGCCTACCTCACCGAGCGGGGTTCGTGCCCGCTGAGGCTTGAGGGACAGGGTCACCGCCGTGAAGAGCAAGAAGCTAATCCAGACCAAGTCGGAAAGCAGCAGGTGGGGCAACTGGGTGTAGAGCGCCGCCGCAGCCCTGACGTTGAGGTAGCCCATGGCCAGTTGAGCCAGGAAGAGCACCCCGACCAGCCTCGACAGCCGCCTTGTCTGCTGGCTGGGACGCGCAGCAGCCACCAGGCCCACCACCACCACCGCATACAGGCTCACCACGATGGCGATGAAGGGGTGATAAAGACGCAGGTACACCAGGAAGTTCTCCCCCGGCGTGCGGCTTTGGGCGATGGCCTCGGTGGTATCGCGCACCGGGAACAGGGCATCACCCAGCGAGGTCAGGGCTCCCGAAGCTGCCACCAGCACCAGGCCCAGCAGGCCCACCCCCAACGCCAGCCCGACGCTCCCCTGCCCGCGCAACACCGGGGGTTGGGGATGGCTGGACCACCAGGCCGTCAAGGCCAACGAGCCCACCAGAAAGAGCGTGTTGACCAGGTGGATAGGGGCGATCACCGCTCGAGCCAGGCTGGCGTCGGTACCTACCCACTGGAAGAGCACCAGGGCCGCCCCCACCAGGCTCTCGAGCACCATGAAGAACATGGCCAGTCCGGCCCCCCGACGCACCAGATGCCCCTTAGGGAAAGCCCGCCATGACCACACCAGCAAACCCAGGGTCAGCAGCAACGAGAGCCCGCTCGAAGCGCGATGAAGGAACTCGATGAGGGTGGCCAAGCCCGGACTGGTGGGGATGGGCTCGCCGTTGCAGGTAGGCCAGTGCGCTCCACAGCCATCGCCAGAACCCGTGGCCTGCACCACGTCGCCCCAGACGATGACCAGCAGGGTAAAGGCCAGGGTCAGCCAGGCATAGAGGGTAAATCGGCGCGATATCATGACAAAAAGCCCTCCTCGATGGGGGTCGAGCTATTTTTGTCCTCCGGGGTCGGGACGATTGTCCCATCCATGCTCAGGTGTCTCCAGGGTGTTTCCGTCACTGAGCAAAGGCCCCGTGCCGCAGCACGATGGCTGCCGGCACCTACCGCTGGGCTACGGATCCCACGCCCAGGAAGCTGGTCACGGCCTGCCCCATCGCCCGAGCGATGGTCTCGCGGTAGGCCGGATCAGCCAGACGGCGGCCCTCGGTAGCATGGTTGGCAAAGCCGATCTCGACCAAAATGGCCGGTATACGGGCATTGCGAAGGACGTAGAACGGTGCTTGCTGCACTCCCCGGTCGACGGCGCCGGTAGCCTGGACCAGCCTTCTTTGGACAGTATAGGCCAGTTCGCGGGAAAACCTGAGGTTGAGCTGGGCCAGGATATCGCTCGCTGCCCGTTGGGCCGCGCTACGAGCGACGCGGGTAAGCTGCTGCCCCACCGCTCCCCCACCGTTCTCGCGGATGACCTGCTCGAGCAAGCTGGGGTTGAGCAACTCGCCAAAGTAGTAGGTCTCGATGCCCTGGGCCTGTCCCGGACAACCCTGGCTGGAGTTGACGTGAACCGAGATGAAGAGGTTCTTCTTGCTGTCGGCCATCTGCGCGCGATCGTCGAGGGTGGGGTAGGTGTCGCCCGAGCGCGTGAGCACCACCTGCACCCCCTGGGCCTCGAGGTAACGCTCCATCCGCCGGGAAACGTCGAGGGTGATGAGCTTCTCAGTGATCCCGGTGCACAGGCCCACCGCGCCCGGATCGCGCCCGCCGTGGCCGGGATCGATCACCACTACGAGCTTGGGCTGCGCCGGTTTGGGTGGGGACTTGGCCGGGGCGGGCTTGGGCTGCGGGCTAGGATCGGCTCTGGCCTCTTCTGGGGTAATGTCCACGATCAGGCGCTTGCTCTGCTGGTCCTCCAGAACGCTGCTCTGCACCCGCATGCCCGCCTTCAAGCGCACAAATACCTCGACCACGGCGCCACTGACCACCACCTGATAGGAGGCTACCTGATCGGAGTTCACGCTCTCATCGAGCGCTTCGGCCTTAACCCCGCGAAAGCGTAGGGCAAGGGTCTGCCCCTCGGTACTCATCTCATAAGAAGCGCTCGGAGGTAGGTCAAAGACCAGGCGGGTGAAGTTTTCATGCAATCCCACGCGCGGGAAAGCCAATGCCTGAGTCGCAAGCAGCAGCACAAGCGCCAGCAATCGCATTTCGTAGTTCAGTATAGGGGCATTTCGCGGCAATTGAAGGGTATCTCCATCTTAAGACTGACCAGGGGCAATTAAGCCGTGGTTTGCCCGCCTCTTCATGTCCCTAATGACCGGGGCAGTAGCATTTAGAGCATGATGTCAGGCATTTTGTCCCCCACCATCAACAAAAGTTCGCTGGTGCTTCTGGCGCTGTGCGTGCTGGTGCTCACGGCGGGCCGCTTCTCCAGCTTCAGTGTCGAAAGCGGGGAGCAAGAGCTCGACCTGGGGACCGGGGTGACCACCATGCCCAGGGGCGGGGTTCTGGTGGACAACAAAAACAACCTGCGCCTCGAGGGCAGCTACATTCAGTTCAAGCAGGAGGAGTTCATCCGAGCCCGCAACGCCACGCTGCGCGGTAGCGAGGGCACCTTCTACGCCTCGAGCCTGGAGTACGTGTTCCACGGCGAGCAGCTCAAGCTCTCGGGGGTGCGCTACTCCTCGAGCAACGTCAGGGGCCTGAGCAGCGCCAGTGGCCTGGGGCTGCTGGCCGAGAGCGTGGTGGTGCTCAAGGGCAACGTGCGCTCGCAGGATCCCCAGCTCGAGGCCAATACCCTGGTCATCGACACTGCCAGAAGCCAGGCGCTGGTGCTGGGCAGCTTCAGCTACAGGGACAGCCAGAGCAGCTTCAGGGGGCAGCGTGAGGACAGCACCCTGCTCATCGACTTCAGGGGCAGCAGAACCACTGCCACCACCAAGGTGCCCGCCGATGTCCTCAGCCGCCTGCGCTCGTATGCCAGCAAGCTGTGATGGTGCGCAAGCTATTGCTGTTCGTGTTTTTCGGCACCGCGACGACCCAGGCCCTAGCCAACGACCCCGCGCTGCCTTACGAGAAGTGCGCCGACGCGCCCTACCTGGCCGAGACGCCCGATGGAATCGTGGGCGGGGTCAATGTCGAGTACGACGGGAGCATCGCCATCTTCAGCGACGGGGCCTGCTTCGAATCGAAGGGCCTTCAGGTTCGGGCCAGGGAAATTCGCTTCGACCAGGACCAGAACGAAGTCAGCATCCAGGGCCTCACGGCCCAGACAAGGGCCTACCGCTTTCGGGCCCAGCAGGGCGTGGTCAGGGACAGGATATTCAGAGCCAAGGGCATCGGGCTGACGACCTGCAAGTGCGGTGAAGACCTGCGGATCGTGGCCCAGGAAGCGGCTTTCAATACCGAAAGCGGCCTGCTGATCCTGGAGCAGGGCGAGCTGGAGAGCTATGGTATCGGGCTCGCCCGGCTCGAGCGGCTCCAGATCGCCATCGACCAGCCCATCACCACTGCGATTCCCGGCCTCTCGGCGGGAGGGGGGGGTTCGATCAACGTTCCTTTTCGCTTTGGCTACAGCATCAGCGATGGCCCGACGCTGGGCGTCGAAGACTTGCCCCTGCTTGGCGAGGAGGACCGGGTCAACACCACCTTGACCCTGCTGGGAAGCAACCTGAGCAACCCCGCCAGCCGCACCGTCACCATTGGAGCAGCGGTGTCCGAGTCCGGAAGCAGCCTGCGGTTTCGCATGGTCTTCCGCAGCCAGTGGTTCGACCTCTACAGCCGCCTCGAGAGCGGCCCGCTTTTCTTCACCGTCGACACCAACCGCGATCAGGCGACGGAAGTCGCCTCGCGCAAGTCCCTCTTCGAGATGGGTCTGCGCCAGGCGTTCAGGCTCGAGGGCCTCCTGCTCTCCCCTTTCGGGCGCATCGCCGAGGAGCAAACCTCAAGCGACAACGACCCGCAGCCCCACTCCGCCGCTGATGCTTACGTCAGTGGCCTTACGGCGGGGCTCGAGCTGCGCTACCCGCTGGAGCTGAAGGAGGGAGCGGTGGCCCTGCGCTTCGAGCCCTGGACGCTGGGTGCCGCCTACAACAACGACCTCCCCTACCTGGCCGCCGGCTTCAGGCTCGAGGGCCGCTACAGCCGTGACTTCACCCTCAGGCTCGCCTACGACTACGGTCTGCAGAACCGCACCAGCCGCTACCTCTACGAGCGCCGGGAGCCGGTGAGCCGCGTCTGGGGCGAACTGGACTTCTCCGAGCTGGCTTTGCGCTCCAGCTTCGACTTCCTCGACCGCGAGCTGGGGGCCAGCGTGCGCTACAGCCCCAAGCTTCCGGACGGGGTGCTCACGGGCGAGTTTCGCTACCGCGACGACTTCGTCCCTAACAACGACGGCTTTGACCAGCAGCGTGAGTTGCTGCTGGCCTTCGAACCCAACCCCTTGAACTGCACCTATAGCTTCGCCCTGGCCCCCAATCTCGGCTACGACTTCTGGCGGGGAGGCTTCAGCCGGGCGGGCCTCGAGCTGCGCTACGCTGACTGCTGCCTGATCTGGAAAGTGGGCTACCAGCAGGTATTCCTTCCCCAGGTTTCCGGCGAGGTCGCGGCGGGGCGTTTTAGCTTTGGCCTCGAGCTAAGATGAGCGACCTCGCGGCTCTTTCGCGGCCCTTGAAACAGCAAGTACACTGGGCAACCGCATGACACCGACTCCGGCCATTCACCCCACGTCTCGAAAGCCCTATCGGCGGTGGGTTCCTTTGGCGGGGGCCTCGCTTGGGCGCAGTCCGCGGCAAAAGCGCCGGAGATGCCTGAAGAGGTCCCTCTCGCGGGCAGAAACGGGGTGCGTATGACCCGCCTTGACCGTTACCTCCTTCGCGAAACCCTCCCCGTCTTCGCCTTCGGGCTGGTGCTCTACATCGGGTTGGGCCTGCTCTCCAACGTCCTGGCCCGCAGCGCCTACGTGGGCCAGATGCCCATGGGGGGGCTTTTAACCTGGCTCGGGCTTCAGGTGCCCGCCATCCTGGCCCAGACCCTACCCGTGGCCGTGCTCTTCGCGGTGCTGCTAGGTTATGGCCGACTGGCACGAGAAAACGAGCTGCTGGTGATGCAGGCCGGGGGCATCTCCCCCCGCCGCACCGCCCGCTGGCTGCTGGCAGGGGGGATCGCGCTGGCTGCGCTTTCCTTCTCCCTGGCCGAGTGGGTGATCCCCTGGAGCAACAAGCAGACCGTGCTGACTTGGTGGCGCTCCTTCGACAGCAATGGGGGCGTCTTCAGGCTGGTGGGGCAGGATTTGCCGGTGGGGAAGATGCGGCTGTTCTTCGGAGGCTACGACCCCGCCACCAACGAGCTATTGCGGGTGCGGGTGCAGCAGTGGGAGGAGCGCAGGCTGACAGTCTACTTCGCCGAGAAGGGGAAGCTCGAGGGCTACGCGCTAAGGCTGGGTGAGGTCAAGGGCTTCGTGCTGGACATGGACCGCCTGCCCCCGCCCGACTTTGGCGACCTCGAGCAGGTCGAAGCCTTCTTCCAGGGCTACATCCAGTCCCAAAACATCACACACAGCCTGATCATCCGGCTGCCGCTGAGCCAGGACGACCTCGTAGCCCAGTTCTCCAACTACAGCAGCACCGCCCTGGATGCTTCTCACCCCCCCTCCTACTGGCTCAGGCTTTGGCTGAACCCCACCGCCTCCATCCGGGAAAAGGTGGAGGCCAGGGCCAACCTGCACGCGGCTTTGGCCCAGTCCTTCGCGCCCTTAGTGCTGCTGTGGCTGGCCCTGCCGGTGGCCATCAAGCGGGCCAGCAGCCCCGGCGTGGCCCTGGGGCTCGCGCTGGTGCTTACGGTGGGATATTACGTGCTGTTCGGGCTGGGTGGGGTGGTGTCCCGCAGCAGCGTGTGGCTGCCCGAGATCGCCATGTGGAGCGCCAACCTGCTGGCGCTTGGGGCAGGTTGGACACTGGGGCGAGGGGTCTACCGATAGAATCGCCGGTAGCAGAGGGCTCGTAGCCACACGCTCGAAGCGAAGCGGCAAAACACGACTGGACAAGCACATGGTTCCCATCATCGATCTGCAAAGTGAATATCGGCTGCTCAAAAGCGAGATAGACACCGCCTTGGGGCGTGTCCTGGAGGCGGGAGCCTTCGTCGGAGGGACGGAGGTCAGCGCCCTCGAGCGCGAACTCTCCGACTACCTCGGGGTGCCCCACGTCATCGGGGTGGGCTCGGGCACCGACGCGCTGTTCATCGCGCTGCGGGCTTTAGGCATCGGTCCGGGGGACGAGGTGATCACCACCCCCTTCACCTTCATCGCCACCCTCGAGGCCATCCAGATCGCCGGGGCGAAGCCGGTGCTCGTGGACATCGACCCCGCCACCTTCAACCTCGACCCCAAGCTGCTCGAAGCCGCCATCACCGAGCGCACCAAGGCCATCCTGCCCGTGCACCTCTACGGCCAGGTGGCCCCTATGGGCGAGATCGGGGCCATCGCCGAGCGCCACGGCCTGAAGGTACTCGAGGACGCTGCGCAGGCCATCGGGGCCCGCTACTGCGCGAACGGATCGCAGAGCCCGATGGCCGGGGCCTTGGGCCACGCCGCCGGGTTCAGCCTCTACCCCACCAAAAACCTCGGGGCCTACGGCGACGCAGGTTTTATCACCACCGCCGACCCCACCGTTGCCGAGGAGGCCCGGCTGCTGGCCTCTCACGGCCAGAAGGCGCGCTACCACCACGTGCGCCCGGCGGGCTATACCTCGCGTCTGGACACCCTGCAGGCGGCCATCCTGCGGGTCAAGCTGCCTCACCTCGAAAGCTGGAACCAGCGCCGCCGCCAGATCGCCCGTATGTACGACCAGGGCTTGAAAGGCGTGGTGCAGACCCCCACCCAGGCCCCTTACGCGCTGCACATCTACCACCAGTACACCATCCGCACCCCCGAGCGAGATCGCCTGCAAGCCTTCCTCAAGGAGCGCGGGGTGGGCTCGAGCATCCACTACCCCCTGCCCGCGCACCTGCAACCGGCCTACCGCGAGCTAGCCCCCGAGGGCTCGCTTCCCCACGCCGAACAAGCCGCCCGCGAGGTGCTCTCGCTGCCCATGCACCCTTTCCTCTCCGACCTCCAGGCAGAGCAGGTGATCGAGGCAGTGCGGGCCTACTCAAAATAGCCCCTCATCTTTCTGAATAGCCCGCACGTATACTCCGGTTTATGGCAGAAAATCCCCTGCTCGATCTGGGGTTCGAAATCCCCTTTGGCCGCATAAGACCCGAACACGTCGAAGAGGCTGTCACCACACTCATCGCCGAGGCCCAACGGGAGTTCGAGGCCATTCTGACCGTCCGCGGCGAGCGCACCTACGCCAATACGCTGGGAGCGCTGGACCGGCTGGGCGAGCGCTTGCAGCGGGCTTTCAGGGTGGTGGCCCACCTCGAGAGCGTGCGCACCACGCCCGAGCTACGCCGGGCCTACAACGCCACCTTGCCCCAGGTCACCGCCTTCTACAGCAAGATCCAACTCTCCAGCGAGCTGTACGAGGCCCTCAAGGCCTACGCCTCCACGCCCGAAGCCCGGCGGCTCTCGCCCACCAAGCGGCGCTTCCTCCAGCTCACCCTCGATTCCTTCCGTCGCGAGGGGGCCGATCTGCCCCCCGAGAAGAAGGCCCGCCTCGAGGCCATCAATACCCGCCTGGCCGAGCTCACCAGCAAGTACAGCCAGAACGTGCTCGACTCCACCGCCGCCTTCGAGCTGTACCTGGAAGAACACCAACTCTCCGGGTTGCCACAGAGTGCCCGCCAGGCCGCGCGCCAGGCGGCCATCGCCAAGGGCAGGGAGGGCTGGCGCTTCACCTTGCAAGCCCCCAGCTACCTGGCCCTCATGACCTACCTCGACGACCCCGCCATCCGCAAGCAGGTCTACCTGGCCTACAACAACCGCGCCACCGAGGAAGGGCGCGACAACCGCCCGCTCATCGGCGAGATCCTCGCCCTCAGGCAGGAGAAGGCCGAGCTGCTGGGTTACGCCCATTTCGCCGACTTGGTGCTGGAGGAGCGCATGGCGAAGAACGGGGCCACCGCCGTGGCCTTCGAGCGCGACTTGGCCGAGCGTTACCGGCCCTACTTCGAGCGCGAGAATGCGGAGTTGCAGGCTTTCCGGCGGCGGCTCGAGGGCCCCGATGCCCCCGCCCTGGAGCCCTGGGACGTGGCCTACTACGCCGAGAAGCAGCGCCAGGCGGTCTACGACTTCGACGAGGAGACCCTGCGCCCTTACTTCTCCCTGGAGAAGGTGCTCGAGGGGCTGTTCGAGCTGTGCGGACGGGTCTTCGGCATCCGCGTCGAGCCTGCCCAGGCCGAAGGCTGGCACCCCGAGGTGAAGAGCTACAACCTCTACGACCCCCAAGGCCGCTTCACCGCCCGCTTCTACACCGACTGGTTTCCCCGCGAGGACAAGCGCGGGGGAGCCTGGATGAACTACTTCATCACCGGCAACCGCGACGGGGTTTTCGAGCCCCACCTGGCCCTGATGTGCGCCAACCTCACCCCTCCCGTGGGGGATCAGCCCGCCCTGCTCACCCACCGCGAGGTCGAGACGATTTTCCACGAGTTCGGCCACCTGCTGCACCACGCGCTTTCCAACGTGGAGGTAAAGAGCCTGGCCGGGACCAACGTGCCCTGGGACTTCGTCGAGCTACCCTCGCAGATCATGGAGAACTGGTGCTGGGAGCGCGAAGCCTTAGACCTCTTCGCCCGCCACTACCAGACCGGTGAGCCCATCCCCGACGAGCTCTTCCAGCGCATGCAGCGCGCCCGCACCTACCGCGCCGCCAACAACACCATGCGCCAGCTCGCCTTCGGCACCGTAGACCTGGCCATGCACATCGACTACACCCCCCACAATGGCGACCTAATGCGCTACACCCGCCAGATCATGGCCGCCTTCTCCCCCGCCCCCCTGCCCGAGGAGTACGGCATGATCGCCTCCTTCAGCCACCTCTTCGGCAGCCCGGTGGGCTATGCGGCAGGGTACTACTCCTACAAGTGGGCCGAAGTACTCGATGCCGACGCCTTCTCCCGCTTCCAGGCCGAGGGCATCTTCAACCCACAGACCGGGCGGGACTTCCTCGAGCACATCCTCTCCAAGGGCAACTCCGACGACCCCGCTCAACTCTTCCGCAACTTCATGGGGCGCGACCCCAATCCCGAGGCCCTGCTGCGTCGGACGGGATTGCTGGATTAGACGGGAGTCGAGGGTCTAAGGCCGAAAACCCCATGCCTTTGGCGTTCGGCACTCCTCTGTGTCAATGGGGTGACTTTTGCCCTCCGTGCGGCAACGTAAATTGAACTCATGGCGACGAAGCGTGTCGTACTCCATCAACTCGTCGGGCATCGCTTTTTGGGAATCAACGAGCAGGGTGACAAGGTCATGATCGACGGCGACAAGCCGGCCAGCGGGATGCGTCCTATGGAGTTGCTGCTGGCGGCTGTGGCCGCGTGCACCGCGTATGACGTGGTGGATATCATGAGCAAGAAACGCCAACCCCTGGCGCGCTACCGTGTTGAGGCAGTGGGCGAGCGAGCCGAGGAGCACCCCAAGCGCTACACCCACATCGTGATCACCCACTACGGGGCCGGGCCCAATGTGACCCAGGAGGCTCTGCTGCGTGCGGCCCAGCTCTCCCACGAGAAATACTGCTCGGTTTCAGCCAGCCTCAACGTGCCGATAGAGGTGCGAGCGGTGGTTGAGCCCTACGAAGTCGGCCAGCCTGCCTGAGCAAGGAGGCCTGATGCCGGACCCCGGCGGGTCCGGCGTTTCTTTTTGGCGGAGGGTATGGTAAAAGTCTTGCGGGAGGTTCCCGTGAAACGTGGCGTTATCGTTGTGGCTATGCTACTGGGGCTGGCCCTGGCCCAATCCCAGCCCCAGATCGTGCGTTGGGGGGAATACACCGTCCGCATCGAGAGCCGCTCCCCCACCGAGAGTCTGCTGCGCATCATCCGGGCCGATCGCACCCAAGTCGAGATCAGGGGCGTGCGCTTCGAGACGCAACTGGTCGAACTCACCGGGCAGGAGCCCAGGGAACTGTGGATCAACGAGAACAGCGGGGGCACGAACTGCTGCACCACCGCCTACTTTTTCACCCAGGAGCGCAGCTTCCGCAACATGCTCATCTACTACGGCAGGAGCACCGGCATCCTCGAGCTGCGCGACGTGAACGGCGATAAGATTCCCGAGGTGATCGTGGGAACCGATGTTTTCGCCGACTTCGGCGGCCTGCCTCGCGCGGTTTACCCGCGCCTGACCTACCTGCTGGGCTGGGACGGGGTGCGCTACGTGGACGTGACCGCCAGATACCCCACCCTGGGCTTCAGCACCCTCTCCTTCTACCGCCAAAGCCTCGAGAGCGCCCTCAAGACGGGGGATGGCGTGGGGGCCAGGAGCGCCGCGCTGGGCTACTACGCCCGTGGCCTCATCAACGGCCAGGCCGCCGAAGCCCGCGACTGGATCAGCAAGAACACCCCCGCCGAGGTGCGCCGCTGGCTCTTCGACCTCGAGGGCGAAGTCCTGCGGGCGCTGTACGCCGACTTGGGCTGTCGCCTCACGGTGAGCTACAGCAAGGTGCTGCCGCCCAAGCCCGTGTGTGCGAATTGAGGCCGGGGATTCCGGGAAATGGGGTACTTAGCTTGTGGCTGGTGGTTTGTCGAGGGCCTAAGGCGTTTTGCGTACGACGTAGGACGTACGACCCGCGCTTAGCATTTGGCGATCAGCTTTCCCCCGTCTCGTAACGCGCCCAGGCCTCGAGCGCCACCGCGAAGGAAAAACCTCGGTTGGCCAGGAAGCGGATGGCTTTAGCTTTGTCGCCCTTGTGGCGGCTTTTGTAGCGCCCCAACAGGGCCAGGGCCTCGGCCAGCGGATCACTCTCGGGCTCGAGGGCTGCGAGAACCTCCCCGACGACGTCCCTGGGCACGCCCTTGGTCTCGAGCGAGCGGCGAATCTTGGCCGCGCCCCACTTGCCCCGGTAGAGCCGGGCATAGCCCTCAGCATACTTGCGGTCGTCGAGGAAGCCCAGCGCCTTGAGCCGCTCGATGACCTGGGCTACCGCCTCTGCCGAGCCCCTTCGGGCGAGCTTCTGACGCAGGGCAAACTCGGTGTAAGGGCGCATGTTGAGCACCCTGAGGGCATACTCGAAGAGTTCGTGGGCAGCTTTGCTTTCCTGGGGCATCGTTGTCTCCCGCACCATAACGTCGGTGTTGGCCTCAGATCAAGGTGTCTCGCCAATCCGTGCTAGGGGTTAAACTGTTCGTCGTGCGCGTCTTCGCCATCGCTGACCTTCACCTCTCCCGAGCCTTCCCCAAGCCCATGGCCATCTTCGGTCCCAACTGGGAAGGCCATCCCGAGGCGGTGTTCGAGGAATGGCGCAAGGTAGTGGGCGAGGACGACGTAGTGATCGTTGCAGGCGATATCTCCTGGGCCATGAGGCTCCCCGAGGCCCTGGTGGACCTACGCGACCTGGGCGAGTTGCCGGGCACCAAGGTGCTGCTGCGGGGCAACCACGACTACTGGTGGCCCTCCATCAGCCGCCTGCGTGAAGTCCTGCCTCCACGCATGCACGCCTTGCAGCACGACTCGCTGATGATCGGCGGCGTGGCCATCGCCGGAAGCCGGGGCTGGGATGCCCCAGGCAGCCGCGACTTCAGCGAGGAAGACCTGCGCATCTACAAGCGTGAACTCGAGCGCCTGCGCCTGAGCCTCAAGACCGTACAGAACCAGCCCTACGACCACCTGATCCTGGCCCTGCACTACCCTCCCTACTCCGTAACCGGCGGACCGACCGGTTTTACCGAGCTGATCGAAGAATACCGCCCGGACATGGTCGTCTACGGCCACCTACACGGAGCCGACCCCAACCGGCTGCCCCAGTCCTGGGACGGCATCCCGCTGCACTTCGTTTCAGCCGACATGATCCGCTTCAGGCCCAAGCTGATCCTCGAGACAACGGGGGAGGAAAGGGATAAGCCATAAGCTGTCAATTCGTGATCTGTCGAGGGTCAAGAGTCTAGGGTCGAGGGCCGGGCGTACGACGTACGACGTAAGACATGCGTTTGGCGTCTTGCGTACAACGTCACCACCCTCGCGGTATCATCGAGTAGCATGATCACCGCTTTCGTGCTCATCCAAACCAAGCGCGAATCCACCGCCGAAACCGCCGAGGCCGTGGCCGAGATCCCTGGCGTGGCCGAGGTCTACTCGGTGACGGGAGAATGGGACCTAGTGGCCAAGCTCTCCTTTCAGGACTTCGAGCAACTCGACGATATCGTGACCCTGGGCCTGCGCAAACTCTCGGGGATCGAGCGCACCCAGACCCTGCTGGCCTTCAGGGCCTACCCCAAGAAGCTGCTGGAGCAGGGCTTCAATATCGGCTCGGAGCTGGAGTAGTGTTTCGGGTTCTATTGAGCATCCAGGCCCTGATCCTGCTGATCGGGGTGGTCGGTATGGTCTTGGGAGGGTATCCGCTGGTGCGAGACCCCGACCCCCTGCGCGACACCCTGGTCTTCCTGGCGCTTTACCTGGGGTTGATGGGCCTCGAACTGGTCTTTTCCCGGCTATTCCCATCTTCCTTTGGAGTGGTGCAGCAGCTCCACTCCCAGATCGGGCGGGCCTTTCGCAACCAGCAGCTTGGCTACAACCACGCCCTGCAACTGGGCATGATCTCGGGCCTGGCCGAGGAGGTGCTCTTTCGCGGAGCGCTGCAAAGCCTGCTGGCGAGCACCCTGGGCCTGGGCTGGCCAGGCGTGGTGATCCAGGCCGTCATCTTCGCCGCCTTCCACCCGGTCCCCGACCGCCGGGCCTGGAGCTACCCGCTGTTCATCTTCATCGCCGGGCTGTCCTTCGGGGCAGCTTATTTCCTCACCGGCAGCCTGATCCCCGGCATCCTGGCCCATTACCTCAACAACGCCAAAGGGTTTTACCAGTTACTCGACGAAGCCAGGCGGCTCGAGCGCCGCGAGAACGGGTAGCGGGAGGGCTCAACCATCGGCGGAGAGCGGGGATCGGGTGAGGGGGTGACGGGTTCAGGGGTAAAGGGCAGCCACAGGGCCCGCCCCTACAACCGGTTTTTGCGCTTGGCCATCAGCTATCAACGTACTTTTGCATGGTATACCAGCCGTGGCTTATGCTCTTGAGTCAGGAGGAAAAGCATGTCCTATCAACGCATCAAGGTGCCTGCGGGCGACAAGATCACCATCCGGGATGGCGTATTGCAGGTGCCTGACCGGCCCATCATCGGCTTTATCGAAGGCGACGGCACCGGACCCGACATCTGGCGAGCTGCTCAGCCCGTGCTTGACGCCGCCGTGGCCAAAGCCTACGGTGGCCGCAGAAAGATCGCCTGGGCCGAAATCTACGCAGGCGAAAAGGCCAACGAGGTATACGGTGAGGTACTTTGGCTGCCGGATGAGACCCTCGAGTTCATCCGCGAGTACCGCGTCGCCATCAAAGGCCCGCTGACCACGCCCGTGGGCGGCGGCATCCGCAGCATCAACGTGGCGCTACGGCAGGAACTCGACCTCTACGCCTGCGTACGCCCGGTGCAGTGGTTCGAGGGGGTGCCCAGCCCCGTGCGCCACCCCGAGCTGGTCAACATGGTGATCTTCCGCGAGAACACCGAGGATATCTACGCGGGTATCGAGTTTGCCAAAGACAGCCCCGAAGTCAGGAAGTTCCTCGAGTGGTTCCAGCGCGAATTCCCCAAACCCTACAGCAAAATCCGCTTTCCCAACACCGCCGGTATCGGCATCAAACCCGTCTCGCAGGAGGGTACTCATCGCCTGGTCGAGGCCGCGATCAACTACGCCATCGCCAACGACCTTCCCAGCGTGACCCTGGTGCACAAGGGCAACATCATGAAGTTCACCGAAGGGGCCTTCCGGGATTGGGGCTACCAGCTGGCCAAAGAGAAGTACGGAGCACGGGACCTCGATGGCGGTCCCTGGCAAATCCTCAAGAACCCCCGCACCGGCAGGGACATCGTCATCAAGGACATGATCGCCGACAACTTCCTGCAGCAGATCCTGCTGCGCCCAGCCGAGTACAGTGTGGTAGCGACGTTGAACCTCAACGGCGATTACCTCTCCGACGCCCTGGCTGCCCAGGTCGGCGGGATTGGGATCGCGCCGGGCTCGAACGTCAACTACTACACCGGCCACGCGGTCTTCGAGGCCACCCACGGCACCGCTCCCAAGTACGCGGGCAAGGATCAGGTCAATCCCTCCTCGGTGATCCTCTCCGGCGAGATGATGCTGCGCTACATGGGCTGGACCGAAGCCGCCGATCTGATCATCAACGCCATGACCAGGACCATCGCCCAGGGTCGCGTCACCTACGACTTCCACCGCCTGATGGTGGCCGAAGGCCGCCAGGCCACGCTGCTGAAGTGCAGCGAGTTCGGACAGGCTTTGATCGAGAATATGTAAGCTCACGGATTGCGGCTCTTGAGCACGTCGCGAATCTCACGCAGCAGCACGATGTCCTCCGGGGTAGCAGGGGTGGCAGGGGCCTCGTTGCGCTTCATCATTTCCATCACACGCCTCATGGGCTGCACGATCACGAAGTAGATCACCGCGGCTTTGATCAAGAAGGAAACCAGGGCGTTGAGGAAGTTACCGATAGCGATACCACCCTGTCCCTGGGTATTGGCGCCGATGCGGATCGCCGAGAAGTCGGGCTGGCCGCCGACCAGGCCGATGAGGGGGGTGATGATGTCCTTGACCATCGAATCCACCACCGCGCCAAAGGCCGCGCCGATGACTACCGCTACCGCCAGATCCACCACGTTGCCGCGCAAGATGAAGTCCCTGAAGCCACTGAGCATATGTCAACCTCCTCGAGCACATCCAAAGTGGTCAAACAGCTTGGCCAGGCGAAGTTCTTTGCGTTTTTACCAGGAAGTCTGACCGAGGTGAGCATAGTTGCGGCGACAGAACCCCGTCAAGCTTGGACACCTCAAGATCAGCCCCGATTGAAGCAACCCCGGCGAGGCCACAATCTGATTTCAGTACAAGTCCAACGCAGGGCCTCGAGCCCCCCAGGGTGAGAGACACCCCGATTCATCGGGTTTTTCAAGTACTGGGGTGAGTGAAAAAGCCGGGCGGGCGGCCTCGAGTCAGCATTGATTCTCCGACGGATGGGCCTATAAACTGAGCGTGTACCCCCTACCAACTCCCCGATGGGCTACAGGCTCACAGCGCGGGACCCAGGGTACAAAAGAGGAGGCCGGTTCATGGCAAAAATCAGGCTGGAGAACGTATACAAGCGGTATGGCACCAAGGTCACGGCGGTTAAGGACTTCAACCTCGAGACCGAAGACGGCGAGTTCGTGGTGTTCGTGGGGCCTTCGGGCTGCGGCAAGACCACCACGCTGCGCATGATCGCGGGCCTGGAGGACATCACCGAGGGCAAGATCTACATCGGAGACCGGCTGGTCAACGACGTTCCGCCCAAGGACCGCGACATCGCGATGGTCTTCCAGAACTACGCGCTCTACCCCCACATGAACGTCTACGACAACATGGCCTTTGGTCTCAAGCTGCGCAGGGTGCCCCGCGACGAGATCGACCGGCGGGTCAAGGAAGCCGCCCGCATCATCAAAATCGACCACCTGCTGCAACGCAAGCCCCGCGAGCTTTCCGGCGGCCAGCGCCAGCGCGTGGCGATGGGGCGCGCCATCGTGCGCGAGCCCAAGGTCTTCCTCTTCGACGAGCCCCTTTCCAACCTCGATGCCAAGCTGCGCGTGGAGATGCGGGCTGAGATCGCCAAGTTGACCCGCCGCCTGGGCGTAACCACGGTCTACGTAACCCACGACCAGGTAGAGGCCATGACCCTCGGTCACCGCATCGTGGTGATGAAGGACGGCGAAATCCAGCAGACCGACACCCCCCTCAACCTCTACGACTTCCCCGAGAACAAGTTCGTCGCTGGCTTCATCGGCTCGCCCTCCATGAACTTCGTCCGGGCCAGGGTAGAGGTGCAGGGAAGCGACGCCTACTTCTCGATCGATGGCCAGAAGATCAAGGCCAACCCCACCCTCTCCGCCAGCCTCAAAGCCTACAACGGCAGGGAGGTCTGGATGGGCGTCCGCCCCGAGCACATCGGGCTCAAAGGCTGGACTACCATCCCCGAGGACAACAACGTGGTCAAGGGCCAGGTCGAGGTGGTCGAGCCCCTGGGAGCCGACACGGAAATCCACGCCGAGGTAGGAGGCGCGATGGTCACGGCCAAGGTGGACGGGCACGCCGTGGTGCTCCCTGGCGACACGGTGGAGTTGCTCATAGACACCAGCAAGCTGCACGCCTTCGAGACCGAAGGCTCCGAAAAGGCTATCGGCCACGCCACGCTCAAGGAAACCCAAAGCCGCAGCCAGGCCAAGGTCTGATCCGACGGCTATGCAGGGGTGGGTTCATTGGACCCACCCCTTGTGTTGTCGATGACCGATCCTTGTTAAGGGGCCTTCGACATTTGGCTCTCGGCTCCCCTGTCCCTCTTCCCCGCTCTTGCATATGATTGGGAGGTGAACTCTCGCCGACCCTTCGTCATTGGCATCGCCGGGGGGACGGGCAGTGGCAAGAGCACCGTGGCCGACGCCGTGCTGGCCGCGGCCCTGCCCGAGCGCGTGGCGGTGCTGCCGATGGACAACTATTACAAAGACCAGTCCGACCTGCCCTTCGAAGAGCGCATCCGTGTCAACTACGATCACCCGGCGGCTTTCGACCTCGAGCTCTACCTCGCCCACATCGCCCAGCTCCGACAGGGGCGCTCGGTCGAGATGCCGCTGTACTCCTTCGAGGAGTACACCCGCCTGAAGGAAACCATCCGGGTCGAGCCGGCTCCGGTGGTGGTGCTCGAGGGCATCCTGGTGCTCTTCGACGAGCGCCTGCGCGAGCTGATGGACCTGCGCATCTTCGTAGATGCCGACGCGGACGTACGCTTCATCCGGCGGCTGCAGCGCGACATCCTCGAGCGGGGCCGCACGGTGGAGAGCGTGGTGGAGCAGTACATGGAGCGGGTGCGGCCCATGCACCTCTCCTTCGTCGAGCCCTCCAAGCGCTACGCCGACGTGATCATCCCCCACGGGGGCAAGAACAGCGCGGCGCTGGACATGCTCACCGCCCGCATCCACAGCCTCCTCACCGCCGGAGGGGTAGCGTGAGTTTCCTCACCCTGCTGCGGGCCGTCATCGCGCTGACCGCCCTGCTCTCGCTACCTGCCCTGCTGCCGCGCGTGCAGGCCGAGCATCCCGGCCCGGTGATGCTGGTGGTGGACGGCTCGGACGTGGAGGAAGAAGCCCGTGTCGCCAACGTCCCCTTCGAGGAGCAACTGGCAAAGTACAGGGCCCTGGGAGTGGCCGGGGTAGCGATCTACGAGCGCGGGCTGGGCAGCTTAGCCGAGCAGGGCACGGCCATCTTGAAGAGCGGGGGCGAACTCGGCCTGCTCTACCCGCAGGCCGGCTTCAAAAGCGGCTGGTTCTACTTCAGCGGGCCCGACTGGCTCCTCCAACAAATCCGGCGCAACTGGACGATTCCCCTCCAGACCCTCAAAGTCGGCGGCGTGAGTTGGTACGGCGCCCCGGTCAACGTCAGCGGCTTTCCCGCCGGCTACGACCCGGCGCTGCTCGAGCGCCTGAAGGCCGAGGGCTACTTCGTCGTCTATCGCCCTTACAACCACCCCTACCGCACCTACCTCCCCCAGGCCATCCCGCCCCAGGCCGACGCCATCGTCTTCGCGGGGGTGGACGTGCCGGGGAACCCCAAAAAGCTCAGGGAAGCCCAGGCCATGCTGGGCGGCAGGCCTATCGCCTGGATCGAGGGCACACCGCAGGAAGGCTTCTCGCGGCTGGCCGCTTCTCTGCCGGTACTGCGGCTGTTCTCTATCCGCCCGGAGTGGCAGGCCAAGCTCAAACCCGACGAAGTAGCCGACAAGTTCGTGCTGGCGGCGCGGGAGCGGGGGCATCAGCTCCTGTACATCCGGCCCTTCCAGGACTTCGCCGACACCCAGGAGTTCGTCGCCCGGCTCAAGGGGGGGCTCGAGAACGCCCGCATCGCCTTTGGCACCCCCATCCCCCGTGACTTCGATCCCTCCCCCCTGCGCTACGCGGCGCTGGTGGGCGTGCTGGCGGGGCTGGGGCTGCTGGCCCTGGGCTACCCGCGGCCCTTCGGTCCCATCATCGCGCTGGGCCTGCTGCTCTTCGCGCTGGCCTACGTGCGCGGGGACTTCGGGGCCTTGCTGGCGGCGCTGGTCTTCCCCGCGCTGGGCTTCCTCGAGCCGCGCAGGGGCATGGCGGTCTGGCTGGCGGCGGCCGTCTACTCGCTGGTGGGGGTGGTCTTTCTGGCCGCGCTGGGCAGCGACCCGCAGAGCGTGCTGGGCCTGACCCCCTTTAAGGGTGTCTCGCTCACGCTGCTGGTGCCACCGCTGCTGGTGGGACTGTCGTATCTGCCGCAGGACTGGAAGAGCGCCATCGCCAGGCTGTGGGGCTACCCCATCAAGCTGGGCGAGGTTGCAGTGGCTTTGGTGGGGCTGGCGTTGCTGGCTCTGGCCCTCCTGCGCCGGGGCAACGAAGCGGCGCCTTCGCTCGTGCCCGACTGGGAG
Source organism: Calidithermus roseus (assembly GCF_003574095.1). GTDB lineage: Bacteria > Deinococcota > Deinococci > Deinococcales > Thermaceae > Calidithermus > Calidithermus roseus. The sequence continues at coordinate 140,383 of NZ_QWLA01000001.1, read as the reverse complement.
TTGCAGCTGCGGGCCATCCTGCAAGACGCCATGGTACGACCTCGCTTCAAGGAGATCTTCGCCCATGCAGTAGCCCCCCTAGCCCTGCTACTGCCCTGGCCCCTGTGGTTGCGCAACAGCCTGCTGCTGGTAGTGGTGGTGGGAATGGGTTCAATCCTCAACACCTTCTCGCACTTTCACACACCCCTCACCATATCGTTGTTTCGGGTACTAAACGGCATGGTCATCGGGCTTATCCTAGGGTTTGCCCTGGTGTGGGTGGTCCGGAGGGTCTGGCAATGGTGGTCGCGCTAAGCGGGTATTACGGTTTTCACAACGCGGGGGACGAAGCCCTCCTGGAAGCCATCGTGCAGGAACTCAAGGCGAGAGGGCACACCCCCCTGGTCCTCTCTAAGAACCCGGCGGAAACCCAGCAGCTCTACGGGGTGCGGGCGGTCAGGCGCACCCACCCCCTCGAGGTCTGGCGGGCGCTGGGCGAGGCCGACCTGCTTTTATCGGGGGGCGGAACCCTCCTGCAGGACAAGACTTCCTCGGCCAGCCTTTGGTACTACCTCACCATCATTCGCATGGCGAGGATGCGGGGCAAGCCGGTTCACGTGTTCAACCAATCGCTCGGCCCCCTCTCCCCCAAGGGCGAACGGGCTGTCCGGCGGGCGCTCAAGGGGGTTCAGCTCTTCATGCGCGACCGCGACTCGCTCGAGTACGCCCGGCGACTGGGCTTGCAGGCCGAATTGGGGGCCGACTGCGCGATGCTGCTGAACCCGCCTCCCGTAGAGCGGGAACCGAAGATGGTGGCGCTGGTGCCCAGGGCGGGTTTCGACGAGGCCAACCGCACCCTGGCCCAGACTGCCGAGCGGCTGCGGGACCTAGGCTACGAGGTGGTGATCCTGGCGATGCAGCCGGGGCACGACGAGGAGGCGCTGGAGTTCTTCCCCGGCTTCACCGCCGAGTTGGCCTGGGACCCCCGCCGGGTGTTCTACGTGCTGGCCCAGGCAGCCTACGTGGTCTCGATCCGGCTGCACGGGGTGATCCTGGCCGCCGCCGCCGGAACCCCCTTCGCCGGGCTGTCCTACGACCCCAAGGTCGCCGGGTTCTGCCGCGACGCCAGGGCTCCATTCCAGGAGATCCCCGGCGAGGCTGACTACTTCGTGCGGATGGTGGAGCACAACGTCCAGCCCGACTGGGGGGCGATTGAGGAGATGAAAAGCCGGGCCAGCGCGAGCTTCGACCGGGTGCTCTCGGGGCCGCGCGACCACAAGATCGCTTCCTCACGGAATTAGGCCCCTCACAGAAGCCGTCGGGGGTTGATAGCTGAGCCATGCTTCCCAAAGAACTCGCCGGCTACGACAGCTACGCCCAGTGGCTTCGCAACATCGAAGGCTACGCGGGCCAGCTGGGCTTCGTGCGCTTGCTGGGGGCTGACCCGCCGAGGAAGGTGGACTACGCGGGCGAGTTCGCGGGGGTGCTCGAGGCGCTGGGCCTGAAGCCCTTCGCCCACCAGGCCGAGGCCCTGGAGGCTCTAGGCGGGGGATCCGTCGTGCTGGCGACCTCGACCGCCTCGGGCAAGAGCCTGGTGTTTCAGGTGCCGGTGCTGAGGGCGCTGCTCGAAGGGGATACGGCCATCCTGATGTACCCCACCAAGGCCCTGGCCCACGACCAGTTGGGCCGCCTGCGGGCCATGGGCGAGGCGCTGGAGCTTACCGAGCGCATCTTCCCCTACGACGGCGACACCCAGGACAAAGAGCGCCGATTGGCGAGGTCTCGAGGACTGGCGATTCTGACCAACCCCGACATGCTGCACTTTGGCCTGCTGCCGCGCCACGCGGAGTGGGCCGAGTTCCTCAGCCGGTTACGCTACGTGGTCATCGACGAGTTGCACGCCTATCGGGGCGTCTTCGGCACCCACACCGCGCTCATCCTGCGGCGGCTGCTGCGCCTCGCCCGACACTACGGGGCCAACCCTCAGGTGATCGCCGCCAGCGCCACCATCGCCAACCCCGACGAGCACGCTGAGAACCTGACCGGCCAGCCTGTCCGGGCGGTGCGGGCCAACGTGGCGAGGGCCGAGCGGGAGTTTGTGGTGTGGACCCCTAAGGCCCTGGACAAGGAGGGCCGAACCCGGCGCAGCCCCAACATCGAGGCAGCACTCCTGGCCCGCCACACCGCCGAGAGCGGCATCAGGGCGCTGGTGTTCACCAACGCTCGGCGCACCGCCGAGCTGGTAGCCCGCTACGCCGCGCACGAGGCGGTCAAGCCCTACCGCGCGGGCTACACCGCTAAGGAGCGCCGCGCCCTCGAGCAGGGCCTCAAGGGCGGGGAAATCCGGGTGCTGGTGAGCACCAGTGCGCTCGAGCTGGGCCTGGACATCGGGGAGTTGGACGCGGTGTTTTTGCTGGGCTATCCCGGCTCCTTGAGCGCTTTCTGGCAGCGGGCCGGGCGGGCCGGGCGAGGCAGCCGCCGCGCTTTGGTGGTCTGGATTCCCCGCGAGGATCCCCTGGACGAGTACTTCCGCGAGCGCCCCGAGTTGCTTCTGGGCAGCCCGCCCGAGTCGGCGGTGGCCGACCCCGCCAACCCCGTGCTCTACCCCCTGCACCTGCACTGCGCCGCTCGGGAGTTGCCCATCGAGCCCAGCGAGCCCCTCTATCTGCCCTGGCTGGCGAACGGGCTGCTCGAGAAGCACGGCAGGCTCTACACCCCCCGGCGCAATCCCCACCGCGACCTCATCCTGCGCGGGCTGGGCACCACCTTCACCCTCAAGGACAACCAGGGTCACACCCTGGGCACCCTCGACGAGCGGCAGGCTTACTGGGAGGCCCATCCCGGCGCGGTCTACTTGCACCAGGGCGAGAGCTACCTGGTGCGCAACCTCGACGTGGAGAAGCGCGAGATCGTGCTGCTGCCGGGCCTGGAGGACTACTACACCCAGCCCCGCGCCCAGACTGACATCGAGGTGCTAAGCGGCGAGGAGCTGTTGCCGGGGGTCTGGATAGGGCCGGTGATCCTGCGCGAGCGGGTGACGGGCTACGTCAAGAAGCGCTTCGTGAGCGAGACCGTGCTGGAAGAAGTCATGCTGACGATGCCCGAGCTGAGCTTCCAGACCGAGGCGGTGTGGTTCCACCCTCTGGCCGAGACCGCCGTCCACCCCGCCCCCCTGCCCGGCGAGCCCGACCGCATCACCGGGCGCTGGCCTGACGAGGCGGGCATGTCGGAGGCGCTGGTGCCCTCGGCCATCCACGCCCTCGAGCACACCATGATCGGCCTGCTGCCCCTGTTTGTGCTGGCCGAGCGGGCCGACGTGGGCGGGGTGAGCTACCCCTTCTACCCGCGCCCACTGGCCTCGGGCGCGGGGCCCACCGTCTTCATCTACGACGGCTACCCCGGCGGGGTGGGCTACGCGCGGGCCGCAGCGCGGCAGTTCCCGGCCTGGATCAGAGCCACGCGGGACCTGCTGGAGCGTTGCCCCTGCGAGGGCGGCTGCCCGCGCTGCGTGCTCTCGCCCAAGTGCGGCAACGGCAACCAGTACCTCGACAAAGCCGCCGCCCTCTGGCTGGCCGAGGCGCTGGTCACCCGCTACGACCGACCACGAAAGCCCAACTGAATTGCCAGGGCAATTCGCCTGTGGCTGTGGGGCTTGTTTTGTGCAATTCATTGTGCGACCATTTGCACATGGCCACCAACCTGCAAATCGACCCCGATCTCATTCGAGAGGCACTCGAGCTGGGGGGTATCAAACCAAGCGGGCCGTCGTAGAGCAAGCGCTGCGTGAATATGTTCAGCGTCGAAAACAGCTCAAGATTGTCGAGCTGTTCGGTACGATCGAATACGACGATGACTATGACTACAAGGAGCAGCGCCGGAGAAAATGAAGGTCATCGTCGATACTTCGGTATGGTCACGATTTTCAGCCGACAATTACCGGTGGTGCTGGCTGAGCCATGAGGGGCCGGGCGTAGAATTGCCCTTGTATGCACCCTCTGGTGGCCCGCATCGCCTACGACCTCAGCGCCGACCCTCACGTGCGCGGCATCCTGCTCACCGGCTCGCACGCGCGGAGCGACGCCACGCAGGAGTCGGACCTCGACTTCTGGGTGCTGCTGGGAGGCGTGCTCGAGCGCCCCTTCCGCTCGCAGACGCTGGACGGGAAGTGGGTAGAGTACCACTACCGCAACCTGGTGCAAGCCCGCGAACTCATGCGCAAGAACCCCGTGGAGCTCTACAGCCACCTCGACGGCAAGGCGCTCTATGACCCCGACGGCAAGCTGGAGGAACTGCGGGCCGAGGCCCAAGCCCTCTTTGCCGCCTACCGCCTGCCCGCCGAGGAACGCCGAGCGCTCAGCCAATGGCTGCAAAGCAGCCAGCGCAAGCTCGAGGCCGCCCTGCGGAACAAGGACGAGTTCCGGACAGCCTACTTGGCCAGCACCAACGCCTGGAGGATCCTCGAGGGGCTGTGGGCTACCCACGACAAGCCGATGCCCCCCAGCGGCGCGGTCTGGGCCCACCTGCGCGACCTGCACCTCGACGAGGCCCACAAGCTAGCACTGCGCAACCTGTTCACGGCGGGAGCGCTCGAGCGGGGCCAGGCCGCGCTGAGTCTCATCGGGTGGGTGCTGGAGAGGTTGGAGGCGAGCTGAGGGAACGGGTGAGGGGGCGTTTGGCTAGCGACCATCGGCCTCCCCTAAACTGTCAAACATGGGCCTGCCATCGCTCAACGAACCCATCGCCGCCATTGCCACCCCGCCGGGCAAGGGGGCCGTCGGCATCGTGCGGCTTTCAGGGGTGGGGGCGCTCGAGATCGCCCAGAAGGTCTGGCGAGGACGCGACCTGCGGGGGATGGAAGGAGGCCGCTTCACCCTGGGCCTGATCCTGCACCCCGAAAGCCGCGAGGTGCTCGACGAGGCTCTGGCGCTGGTGTTCCGCGCGCCCAGCTCCTACACTGGCCAGGATGCCGTGGAATTTCAGACCCATGGCTCACCCGCGGTGCTGCGGCAGGTCCTCCAGGCCCTTCTGAGGGCCGGAGCCCGCCCCGCCCAGCCGGGGGAGTTCACCCTGCGGGCCTACCTCAACGGACGCATGGACCTGGCTCAGGCCGAGTCGGTGCTGGCGCTGGTGGAGTCGGAGTCGGACGCGGCCCGGCGTCAGGCCCTGCGCGGGCTTTCCAAGGAACTCTCCGCACGCATCGAGGGGATGGCGCAGGAGTTGCTCGACCTGCTGGCGCACATTCAAGCCCTGCTGGACTACCCCGAAGAAGGGGTCGAAGCGCACGAAGCCCGAAAGATCCTCGAGCACGTCCTCTTCGAGGTCGAACACCTCCTCGCCACCGCGCCTGCTGGGCGCATTGCCCAGAAGGGTGCGCGGCTGGCCTTAGTAGGCGCTCCCAACGCCGGAAAGTCCAGCCTGCTCAATGCGCTTGTGGGCTACGAGCGGGCCATCGTAACCCCCATCCCCGGCACCACGCGGGACTACCTCGAGGCCCCCCTCGAGATCGCCGGGGTACCCATCGTGGCTATAGACACCGCAGGGCTGCGCCAAACCGACGACGTAGTGGAGCGAAGCGGCGTGGAGCGCGCCCTGAACATCGCCCAGGAAGCCGACCTGGTGCTCTACCTGGCCGACCAAAGCCAACCCAGGGCCGATCCGCCGGAACTGCTCGCCCAGCTACCCCAGGAGCGGGTCATCCGCCTGGCGACCAAGGCCGACCTGCCTCCGGCCTGGCACGACCCCGCCTTTTTGCCGGTTTCCGGCCTCACGGGAACGGGGATGCCCGCTTTGCTCGAGGCCATCCACCGGCGGCTGTTGGGCGAGGCCCCCGAGGGCGAGATCTGGATCAGCAACGAACGCCACGCCCAGGCCCTCACCGAGGCCAAAGAGCACCTGCTGGACGCGCTCGCCGCCCCCGAGGACCTGATGGGGCTCTCCATCCAGGCCGCGCTCGAGGCCCTCAACCACATCCTGGGCAAGGACGTGCCGGAAGAGGTCATCGACCGGGTGTTTCGCAACTTCTGCGTGGGCAAATGACTATAGCCAATAGCCGATAGACGGGTTCGGTGCGGGAGGTCTCAGAATCGAATCTGCAAGCCGATGCCGAAGCGGTTATCGGTCTGTCCACCCTGCTGCTCGGAGCGCAGCGAGAGGTCGAGGCCGAAGTTAGGGGTGAAGAGGTAGCCCAGGCCGAAGTTGAGGTTGGGGTAGGCTGAGCCCAGGTTGTCCAGACCGAAGCGGATGCGCAGGCCGTCGAGCTGGTATTCGGCCAGGAAGTTGACCCGGAACTGGAAATCGACCTGGGTCTGGAGGTAGAGCTCAGGGGTGATGTACTTGCCGAAGGTGAGGGTGGTTTCCTCGAAGCGTTCCCCATCGCCCAGCCCCCGCACCGTCACCACCACCCGGTCCAGGCCCAGCGCCTGGGCAAGCTGGCCTTCGATCTGGCCCACCAGGAAGTTGGTCAGGGCTACCCCCGCCGAGGTTGCCAGGTTCTGCACGTCGGTCTGGGCGTCGATGCGGCCAAAGATCAGCACGCCGGCAATTTCCGCCAGGGTCAGCGGGCGGTTTTCCTCGGGGTGGGTGGCGCTGAAGGTGGGCTCGAGCCTGGCCTTGATGCGCCCGTCCTCGCGCACGAAGTGGCTCTTCAAGAGCGCGGTGACCTCGACGTTGCCGCGCTCGGTGGGCACCTTGGTCTGGGCTACCAGGGTCACGTCGGGCAGGATGCCCTTGTCGGGGCTGAAGACCGCTTCACTGGTGGTGTCCTGGTAGCTGCTCAGGATGGTGAAGTTGCGGTCCCACAGACGGATGTTGCCCTGCAAGGGCACCACGCTCCCGGTGAGGTAGGGGTTGCCCAGCGGGCCGTTGAGGTATACATCCCCGGCCAGCTCGCCGTTGAGCAGGGGCTCCTGGATCAGCACGCCCCGGCTGGCCATCACCTGCAGGTTGACGAACTCCACCGGCGAGCGGGTGGCGGTGCTCGAGGCCTGGTCGGTCGTGGCAGGGATGGAAACCTCAGTCTCGCCCGGCGGCAGACCCAACTCGGCCCGCAGCACCTCGATGGTGCCGTTGAGCTTGTAGACCCCCTGTTCCTGCTGGATGTTGACCCCGGCGTAGACCTGACCGCTCTTGAGGAAGTAGCGGGGGTAGGAAACCGGAAGCTCCCCTACCAGCGCCCCGGCCAGGTTGGGGAACAGCGAGAGGTAAAGCCGCGCGCTCTGGTTGGGCATCTCGGCGTTGATGGTGTAACCGGGGTAGCCAAAGGTCAGGGTGAAAGGCTGGTTGGGCGGCAGCAGTGGGAGGTTGGCCTGGCCCTTGGCGTTGATGGTGAAGTTGGAGAGGCTGCCCGAGCCCGACAAGTCGGCCTCGGCGGGGTAGGGAGCGGTGAGCTTGAGCCTTCCCTCGGCCTGGGCGGTTTCACCAATGCGCAGCCGGGCGCGAGGGGTCTCGGCGGCGACTGGCCCCAGCTTGAACTTGAAGTTCTCCAGGTCCAGGCTAAGCTCCTGGCCACGAACGGTGAGCAGCACCGTGCCGCTGCCCTCGGGCACGTAGGGACGCAGTTGGGGGACCACCTGGAGCACTGGGGTAAAGGTGGTGTCTTCCAACCTCAGCTCGAAGTCGCTGCCCCGGCGGCCCAAGTAACCCTGACCCCGCCAGCTCCCTGCTCCATCGAGCTGGAGCCGTTCGACATAGAAGCGTTCACCGGCGAAGCGGAACACCGCCTGACCTTGCAGGGATTCTTTGCTGCTGCTGAAGTGCAGCGCCTGGCCGATCAGGCTGCCCTGGCTCTTCCAGAAGTCCTTGAGGTTGTAGCGCAGGTTGGCCTCACCGGTCCAGGTAGCCTCGCCGTCGAGGGTTCCGGCCCACGCCGAGACCAGCCAGTGCAGGGGGAAGGCCGAAGCCCTGACCCGGACATCGAGTTCGTCGCCCACCCGGCGCACGCTGGCCCGGCTGTTGCCCAGCTCGAACTCACCCTCCACCCCTCCGCCCTGGTAGCGGGCGGTGAGCTTGAGCGGCAGGCCCCGGCGCTCTTGGCGGGTCTTGCGCTCGAGGCTGTCGATGTCGAGGGGGTCTTTCTCACTACGCACCTCGAGGCCCTGGCTCTGCAGCACCACCTCGAGCTGGTCGGGCCGGTAGCTGGCCCGCCCCGTGATGCGGCCCCGCAGGAAGGGCACCCGGTCGCTGAGCAGGGGCAACTCCTCGATCAGCACCTCTTTCAGGGTGGCCTGGGCCACCGGACCCTCCCGACCCAGGCTGGCCTCGAGGTCGATCTCCCCTGAAGTGCCCACCATGCTGCCCTTAGCCCGCAACTCTTGCTGAGCCTGCAGGTCGAGCTTCAGCCGCGCCGAGATGGGCTCCAACGGCAGGTCCAGGCCCAGCCCGCCCTTCCAACCCGCGTCGGCTCCGCCATAGGCCAGGTTGCCGCGAAGCCACCGCCCTTCGGCCTCCAGACGCCCCTCGGCTCCCTTACCCCGCGCCCTGAGCACCTCTTCCCCCTGGACCGCGCGGTAATCCAGTTGCCACTCCCCGCCCAGGCTCACGCTGCCCTCCAGCCTCCCCTGCTTCCAGGGGAGCCACTCGGTAGCCCCGTGCTGGCCGCTGAGGGCCACTTTGTCTCCATTCCCCTCCAGGCGCAGCTCGAGACCGTAAAGCGCCGCCTCGAGCTGACCGCTCAGGCGGCTGTGGCGGTACTCGAGCAACCCCTCCCCCAGCCCCGGAGCCATGAGCTCCACGGCGAAGTCCTCCAGGCCCAGCACGGCACGCAACTGCCCCTCGCCCAGAGGATAGCTGGCGATCACCGACCGCTCCTGCCCCTCGAAACTCACCCCCCACTGCCGCAGGCGTCCGGTAGCCCGGCGCGTCGCCAGATCGACCTCGAGGCCCGGCGCGCCGCTGGTGCTCAGGCGCAGGCGGGGGTACTCCAGGCTGGCCGTGAGTCCCAGGGCCCTGGCCTGCACTGTGGGGATGGGCTTTTCCCCGCTGAGGGTGAGGGTGCCTTCGCGCAGCCTCAACTCCCCGCTCCAACCCTGGCCGTAGGCCACCTGGCCGGCCAGGTCGCCCTGCAGGGTGGCCTCGAGTTGGCCTGTCGTATAGCTCCCCTGCACCTTCCCGCTGCGCCCCAGGGCCTTCCAACCCAGGTCGAAGCCCAGCCTGCTCCAGGGGCCTTCCACCTCGCCGTCCAGCGTTACCTCGCCGTAGCTGAAACCCTGAAGCCTGCCCTCGAGACCCGCCGGGGAAACACGGGCACTCAGCCCTGCACCCTGGGCGAGAAGCTGCCGATCCTGCGAGCGCAGCTCGAGAGTCTTGCCATAAAGCGACCAGCGGCCCTGCAGCCATTGTCCGGGGTAAACCCCACGGGCTTCCAGCTCACCCAGGCCCTTCGGCAACTCGCCGTCGTAGCTCCAGCGAGCACTCAGCGCTCCCAGGTCGAGGGTGCCGCGCAGGGGTGCGATGGGTTCCAGACCCTGCACCTCCACCTGTTGGCCCCGCCCCACCAGCCGTACCGCGCCCCACTCCGGCAAGCTCAGCCTGGCCTCACCCTCGACCTCGCGCTGCGCCGGGCGAGCCCGGAGGCGGGCCTCGAGGCCGAAGAGGCCCTGGAGATCGCCGTCGATCTGCACGGTGGGGTTGGCCGAGTAGCCACCCAGCAGCTCGGCGCTCAGCTCCCCCCGCCAGCCCTCGCGGCCCTCCAGGCGCACGGTGCCCCGCTCCAGGTCGGCCTCGCCCACCAGCCGACCGTGGGGGATAGGGAGGTCTACGTCCAGGAGCCCGCTGGGCCGGTTGCCTTCCAGCCGCACCTGACCCCTCAGATAGGGACCCTTGAGTTCGGCCTGGAGCTGTTTGTCATAGCGCAGGGCGAATTGCTGGCTCCGGTAGCTGCCCTCGAGGCTGGCCTGCAGGCCCAGCGGCCTGAGCTGCCCCCTGGCCTCCAGGCCCTCTCCACTCAGCTTGAGCGGCAAAACAAGGCTTTCGAGTGGGCCCTCCCCCTGACTATGCACCCGCACGGGAAGCCCGGTGAAGGGCCCGAGGTCGGTGTCGAGCCGCACCCCCACTACCCCGGCTCGGTAGCTCAGGCTGACCCCAGAGCCCTGGGCCTCGAGCCAGGGCTGGCCCTGGTAGCCAAAGCCCAACCTGATCGCTGCCCCCTCGCCCAGCACCTGCCCGGTGCCCTCCGCCTCGGGGTGACTCAGGGTGCCTGCGAGCCTGGCGCTGGCCTCGAGCCGGGCCCGGCCAAAAGCCTTCTGGTAGCGCAAATTGCCCGAGAGTCGGCCCTCCAGGTCGCTCCTGGCGTCCACCGCCACCCCGAAGACCTCACCTCTGGCCTCGAGGCCCTCCCCCAAGCCCTCCAGCACCAACGCGGCCTGCTCGGCCCTGATGCCGAGGGCCCCGGAGATGGCCCGGCCAGTGTAGAGCAGGTCTCCGTCGAGGGCGAAGCGGCGCTGGAGAGCCTCGAGTTCGGCCTGCCCACTCAAGCGGGCTTGCTCCAGCCTGGCTCCCACTCCGGCGGCCACCAGCCGTAGGGTCGCCCCCGACCAACTGGCGCTCCAGCGGCTTCCCTCGCCCTCAACCTCCAGCGTACCGGGCTGCTTGAGGTACTGCCTGGGCTCGAGCCCCCCCCTCAGGCGGTAGCGGGTGCCCTCGGTGGCGAAGCCCAAGTCGGCCTGGGCCCAGTCGCTGTGCAGACGCAGACGGCCCTGGCTGGTCTGGGCCCGCACGTCGAGGGCGGCCTGGCCCCGAAGGTCGCCCCAGGGGCCGTGGGCCTCGAGGTCCAGGCTAGGCCGCTCCCGACTGCCCGCCGCCCGGACCTCCAGTTCCCAGCCCTGGCGGCTGTAGCGCAGTTCTCCCGAGGGCACCGGGAGCACCTGAACGCTGCCGCGCAGGTCGCCCAGCCCCTCCAGCACCATCTGAGAGTCGGTGGGCAGGCGAAGCCTGGCCCCCAGCGCCTGCTCGGGTAGGAAGGCCGTGAGCTGCCTGTCCTGGTAGTCCAGCCGCACCCGCCGATCCCAGGCCACCAGTTCCCCGCTGGCCTGCCCGGTGGCGTCCAGCCCAATCTCGCCCTTAAGGCGGCCCCGGATGGGCTGGTCGAAGAGCTTGGCCAGGGGGGCGGTCTCGAGGTCGAAATTCACCCGCCCCTGACGCAGGGTAGCCTGCCCCTCGGGGAGGGTCAGCTGGGCCCGCAACCCCTCGAGGCTGGGCTGGTCGAGCTGGGCCGACAGGCGCAGCGGGACTCCGGCGAAGTGCCCCGCCAACTCGGCTTTGAGGTCGGTGGACTCCCCGCTCAGCTCGCCGGTCAGCAACCCCTGCCGGCCCAGCGCAGCGTAAGACCAGCGCAGGTGGCCCTGGTACTTCAGTCCCTGGCCCCGCAGTTGCAGCGGGCCCTCCAGGCTCCAGGTCTGGCGACGCACGTCGGCGCTCAGGCTCCACTGGGCGGGCTCGAGGTAGGGCAGCGCATAGTCGCCCGAACCCCGCGCCTGGAGATTGCTCCAGGGGCCTTCCAGGCGCAGCGTGCCGCTGAGGTGGGGGATGGCCAGCCTGGCTTCGGCGCTCAGACCGCGGGCATCGGCAAAAGCCCGCAGCGTGCCCCAGCGAGTGTCGCCGCTCAGGGACAGCCGCCCCAGCAGGCTCGAGCCCTGGGCGCTGAGCTGGCCGTAGGGAGTGTCCAGCCGCAGGCTGCCACCCCGTTCGCCCCAGGTGCCCTCGAGCTTCCCCGGCACCCCCAGCGGCTGGAGGTCGTAGCCCTTGGCCTCCAACCGCAGGCGCAGTTCCCTGGCGTAAGCCCCGTCCAGCACCAGCTTTCCCCGCTGGAAATTGCCCCTGTAGCTGAGGTTGGCCCCCTGACCCCAAACGCGCAGCTCGCCGCCCAGCCGGCTCGAGTCCAGCCGGCCCGAATAGGCCGCCCGGAACAGGTCGGCGCTTCCCGCCAGGCCCACCTGGCCCAGCAAGGGCACCTCGAACCCGCCCCGCACCTGCAGGGCTTTCCAGGCTCCGCGCCCCTGCACCTCGCCCCAGGGGTGCCGCAGGCGCAGGCTGCCCTGCTCGAGGTCGCCCTGGGCGCTGAGGATAGAGTCCTGCCCGGCGATCTCCACCGGCAGGGCCAGCGCGAAGGGGAACTTCCCGCCTAGCTGCACCCGTCCCTCGCCGATGCGGGCTTCCTTCAAGTCAAGGCGAACCGGCACCTGGACCACCTTGAGGGGACCGAAGTCGGGCAGGGTCAGGCGGCCCTGAAGGGCAGTGCCGGGCCAGAGGGGGCCGGAGAGCCGAGCATAGCCGCTGGTGTCGGCCCACAGGCTCCTGCCGCGCCCCTCGAGCCGGGCCTCGAGCCAGGGGGTGGCGACCTGGGCGGTTCCACCGAAGAGCCCACCCTGGTAGGTGAGGTCGGCCTTGGCCTGGATGAACCCCAGCTTCAGCGGCCCCTGTACCCGCATCCCGTCGCTCCCCGCCCGGATTTGTAAGGTGTCCAGGCTAGCCCGTACCCCCCGCCCGTCGGCCATGCCCTGCAAGGGGAGGCTGCCCAGCGGGGTGCGTACCTCGCCGCTGTAGCGCGTGCCCAAGCCCTCGAGCACCCCCGCCACCTCGGCCCAGTCGCCCAGCAGGCGCCAGTCCCCCGAGAACTGGTTTCGGGCGTAGCGAACCTCGCCGCTCAGGACGAAGTCGGTCCCCAGCCGCAGGGGCAGGCGGCTGACGCTGAGGTCGAGCACCCCTTCGGCGAACTGCCCGCTGGCGTAGTCGTTGGAGAAGCGCCACACCCGCCCTTCCTGGCGCACCGCCAGGGGAAAGCGGGTGTAGTCGGAGTCGTAGAGCAAGTCGGCGCTGAAGCGCCCACCTTTGAGGCTGCCCTTGCCGCTGAGGCTGCCCACGAGCAGCTCGAGGCGCCCCAAATCCAACGCCAGGTTGTCCCAGCTACCCGACAACCCCACCTGGCCCAGCCACCCCTGCACCCGGTTGCCGTCCCCCGTGAGGCGGCCCGAGAGGTCGAAGGGCCTGGCGATTGGCGGCAGGTTGACCGGTCTGGACAGCACCTCGGCGCTCCAGCGGCTCCCCTGGCTGCGGAAGCTCACCCCGGCTTCGCCCAGCAGGGGCTTGGGCAGGGTGAGCCGCCCCTGGCCCCGCGTGGCGTTGCCCTGCCCGGTGAGTTGCAGCAGGCTGCCCAGGCTGTCCTTGAGGTCCACGGTGTAGTCCTGGCCCACCAGCTTGACCCCCGCCACGTAGGTACGGTCGAAGAAGCGCCCCTGGATGGCGGCGTCGAGGCGAAAGACCTTGTCGAAGCCCAAGGTGCCCTTGTAGCTCAGCGGCTCGTTCACCAGGCGGCCCTGGCCCTCGTACTCACCGGTGATGACCAGACTCTCCCAACCCCGGCCCTCCAGCACCAAAGGCCCGCCCCCCTCCACCGGCAGCACCAACCCGTAGCTCCTGGCCAGCTCGGCCAGCTTAGGGCGGCCCTGCACGCGGAAGCTGTAGTTCTGGGCGTCGATGTCCACCGTGGCATCGCCCACCACCGGAGCGCCCAGGGCTGAGCCGGTGAGGTTGGCGGTGACGACGTTGTGCTTGAAGTCCACCGGACCGGAGATGTGGGTGATGGTCAGGCCCACGATGCTGGCCTGGGCATCCTCGAGCCGGCTGTGGCCTTCGATGCCCCGTGGCGAAAGGGTCCAGCGGGTCTGGAAGCTTCCGCCCTCGAGGCCGGAGTACCAGTAGCTCAGCGCCCGCACCTCGCCCTCAGCCCGCACCTCCCAGGCCTCGAACTCCCGCCCGGTGCGGCGCAGTTGCCCGCGGGCCGAGCCCGCGGGCAAGGTGGCAGTGAAGGTATAGGTCGGACCGTCGCCCCGAATGACGATCTTCAGCGGTGGCAGAGCCAGCTTCTTGGCCTCATCGAAGCCAACTTCGACCCCCTCGAGCTTGAGCTCGTCCACCTTGAGCTTGATCTGGGGCTCGGCAGCGGGGGGCTGAGGTCGGAAGACCTCCTCCCAATCCAGCAGGGCCTTGCCGTTTTTGAGGCGAACGCGGATGGGTAGCTCACGGCGGAACAGGCCGGTAAGCCCGTACTCGAGCTGGATTCGCTCCCCTTCGAGCTTGATGCCCGGCTTCTGAAGCCGCACCCCGCGCACCTCGAGTCCGGTAAGGAGATAGCCCCCGGTTCCCCTCCACTCGCCCTGAAAACCCGCCGCTTTGAGGATTTCGCCCAGCACCAGCGATTGCACAGGAGGCAAGGCCGGAAACAGCACGATTCCCAAAAGAAAAAGGGCCGGAATCAAACGCCAAAGGCGCAGTCCCCTCCGCTTCCTGGCTTGTTCCGTACGCTTCTCGACCACCCTTCTCCAACTTTCAGCGATTTGTTCGGCTGGCGTTGCTCCCGCCGGAGAACCCAACGCTCATGATAGCCAATTTCTTCTGTGTGCTACGTGAACGCAGATTGTAGGGAAGTTATAGGCGCATTTGTCAAAGTCCCAGGCAAGACCTTAGGCTGACCTCATGACCCGTATTGTGGCCCTGGTCAGCGGAAACGTACAGGGCGTAGGCTACCGAGCCTTCGCCCAGCGCAAAGCCCAGGAACTCGGCCTGAGCGGTTACGCCGAAAACCTCCGCGATGGCCGGGTGGAAGTCGTAGCCGAAGGCCCCAAGGAAGACCTCGAGCAGTTCCTGCGCTTCCTGCGCCAAGGCCCTCGCCTCGCCAGAGTCGAGCAGGTCGAGGTGCAGTGGAGCGAAGCCACGGGGCTCAGGGGGTTTCTGACGTATTGAGTAGGGGGTCGTACGCCAAACGCAAGATGTAGGAGCTGTACCCTGCTCTCCAGGGGCAAAACCTCAGTTAGGGTATGAAATCCGGCACGTAGCCCGTTTGCGCCCAGACTGCCGGGCGCATACCCTTGGCGATGAGCTTTTCCGCGATGGCCTGCTTGAGTTCGGGCAAACCGGCCCCGCTCAGTGCCGAGACCACAAGCCCACCCAGGCGCTCACGCAGGAACTCGAGGTCATACCCACCGGCCCGGTCGGCCTTGGAGAGCACCAGAACCCTAGGCACTTCCACCTCGAGCTCCGCCAGGATTTGCTCGACCACCGCATAGCGCTCGAGAGCTCCCTCCTGCGAGGCGTCCAAGACGTGCACGAGCACGTCGGCGTCGCGGAGTTCCTCCAGCGTCGAGCGGAAGGCTTCGACCAGCTCGTCGGGCATGTGGCGGATGAAGCCGACGGTGTCGGTGTAGAGCACCTCGCCCAAATTGGGCAGGAAGCCCCGGCGGGTGAGGGGGCGCAGGGTGGCAAAGAGCTTGTTCTCGCCCGGCTCGCCCTTCTTGGCCAGGGCTTGCATCAGCGTGGTCTTGCCCGCATTGGTGTAACCCACCACCGAAACGACGGGCAGCCCGGCCCGCTCGCGCTGACGCCGGGTCTCCTGGCGGCGACCTGAGATCTCCCGCAGCTTGCGGGTGAGTTCGGCAATGCGGTCTTGCAGGCGGCGGCGGTCGACCTCGAGCTTGGTCTCGCCCGGCCCACGGGTGCCGATACCACCCCCCAGGCGCGAGAGGTCCTTGCCATGACCCACCAGGCGGGGCAAGAGGTACTTGAGCTGGGCCAGCTCGACCTGCACCTTGGCCTCGGGGGTGCGCGCGTGTTGGGCGAAGATGTCGAGGATGAGCTGGGTGCGGTCGAGCACCTTGAGGCTGGTGGCCGCCTCCAGCTCGCGGGCCTGCGCGGGGGAAAGCTCGAGGCCGAAGATCAGGGTGGCGGCATTCTCGTGGTAGGCCTTGCTCTGCAAGTCCTCGATCTTGCCACGGCCCACCACGTAGCGCGCATCGAGCACCGGACGGTAGACGAGCTCCTTGTGGGCCACAATGGCCCCAGCGGTGCGGGCCAGCTCAGCCAACTCGGCCAGATCGACCTCGGCCTGGGTGCCCTCGCCCCGGTCCACGCCCACCAAAATCGCGCGTTCCCCCGAGCCGTCCTGCAGGTCGAGCACCCGCGCCTGGCGCGAGAGCTCTTCCTCCAGCGCGCTCACCGCCCCCCCGAGGTCCCACTCGAGGTACTCGTGGTAGGGCCTGGAGGGCAGGATCTGCCAGTCCTCCTGCTCGGCTTTGGGCGGGGAGAGCTGGGCAAGGTGCAGCACGCGGGGCTGGCCGCCCTCGACCTCGAGCGCGGCGATCACGTCGAGACGGTGCAGGAACAAGGTGGACAGGTCGGGGCGCGAAAGGCCCCCACCGCCCAGGTGGGTGTGTACGAGGCGATACCCCGAGAGCCGGGTCTCGACGTAGGCCCGCTCGGGGATGGGCACCTCCTTGGCATCCCCCACTGCCACCCGGATCACGTGCCCGCTACGGTCGAAGAGCAGGCTGATCGGCTTCTCGAGCTCCCCCGAAAGCCCCGCCAGGGTGCCCGCGAGTTCTGCCGTCAGGAGGCGATCCGCCGGAACCCGACGCCGGTAAAGGTTGGCTAGCCGCTTCTTTTCGCTGGGTTTGAGACCGTTGGTTCTGCCGAAAATTTGCTCCATTAGCTGGTGGCTCGAGTATAGCACCGCGACCCGGTCTCACCTGGACCTACCGCACGTTCAGAGGTCTACCGTCCCAGCCACGACAGCTCACTCCACGATCCCCGCGTCGATCATGCGCAGGTAGGAGAAGAACAGGTTGGACTGGTCGTCGAAGTTCTGCACGAACTTGACCACCGTCTCGCGGGTCACGCCGGTGAGCTCGAGATCGGTCTCGAGCAAGGGGTCACCGTCGTCGTCGAGGTAGGCCTTGGAGAAGCGGTAGCGCTTGTTCCACTGGTTCATGTGCTTGAGTTCGATCTTGCTGAATCCCGAGAACCCCGCCCGCAACTGCAGGCTGCGCAGGGGGTCGTCACCGTAGGTAATCAGGCGGGCTTTGAGGCCAGTGGGGTAGGTGATGCTGAAGAGGTCTTCCTCGATCCGCTCGGCCTGGATGCCGGGCAACTCGAGCAAAAGCCGCAGGGTTTCGGCGTTGAGGGAGAGGATTTCGCTTTCCACCGCCCTATCCTACCGTGGAAGCTTGGCCATGAGGGGAGCTTGCTGATTTTGGTTTTCAGGTGCGGTATACCCGGCGTTCAGCCTCGATGGCCTGGAGCACCTCCTGGATGTCCTTGGTGAGGGCGCGAACCTCCTCGAGGTCGGAGGCAGCCCTGAGTTGGGCCTTGAGCTTGTCCAGGCGCATCTCGTAGTAGACCTCGCGCAGCCGGGCCATGCTGGTTTGCAGGGTGTGCTCGAGGTCCTGCGGAGCTTCCTCGGGACGCTTCATCAGGGCATCGAAGAGCCGGTCGCCCTCGCCACGCTCCTGGAAGTGCCGGATCACCCTGGCCTTGTTCTGGCCGTTCTTGACCACCGCCATGAAGTCGGACAGCAGGCTGCCCTCGGGGGGCCAGGTATGGTCCTCGACGTACTGGCACCAGCCCACGAACTCGGAATCGGGGACCGAGTACAGCAGCGAAATCACGTCCAGCTCACGCAACAAGCGTTTTTCCGAGAGGTCGGGGCGGGAGAGGCCCAGCGCGGTAGTCGGGTTGGGGGTGAGGGTGCGGCGGCTGGTCGGTCGGGCGGCGCGGCTGCGGATGTAATCGTCGATGACGCGCGGCTCGAGGTGCAGCCGGCTCATCAGCACCTCCTTGAGCGCACTCACCACCTTGTCCAGCGGGTCGGGGGAAACGAGGCGCGGCAACAGGGCGTCGAGCACCTGCTGCTTGCCCTGGGGGGTTTGCAGGTTGACCCCCCGCGCGGCGATCTGGAAGCGGAACTCCACCTCGCTGAGGGCGTTTTGCAAGGCCAAGGCATAGCGCTGGGCTCCGTCTTCAAGAAGCAGCAGGTCGCCGGGGTCTTTGCCGCCTTCCAGGCCCACGGAGTAAACCAGAAAGCTCTTGACGATCTCCAGCTCGAGGCTCTGCAGCGTGGCCTTGCGCCCGGCCTCGTCGGCGTCGAAGGAGAGGTAGAGTTCGCGCACCTCCAGACGCTTGAGCAGGTGGGCCTGTTCGCTCGAGAGACTGCTGCCCAGCACCGCCACCGTCTCTGCGAAGCCCAACTGGTGCAGCGCGATGGCGTCGAAGAGCCCCTCCACCACGATCGCGCGGGCCTTCTCCCGGATGGCCTGGCGGGCCTGGGGGTAGCCGTAGAGCAGCAGGCTCTTCTTGAAGAGGCTGGTCTCGGGGGAGTTGAGGTATTTGGGGGTGTCCTCGGGGGCCAGGGCGCGGGCGGTAAAGGCCACGATGCGGCCCAAGCTGTCGAGGATGGGGAAAGTAACGCGGTTGCGAAAGCGGTCGAAGAAACGCCCGTCGCGCTCGGCCAGCACCCCGGCCTGACTGGCTTCCTCGGGGCTGACGCCCTTGTTCTGCAGGTAGCGCAGCAGGCCGTCCCAGCCCGCCGGGGCATAGCCCAGGCCGAATTTCTCTATGGACTCCTCGCTCAAGCCGCGCCCTTTGAGGTACTCCAGTCCAACGCCGGGGAGGTGGGAGCGGAAGTAGTCCTGGGCCAGGCTCAGCACCTCGTACAGCTCGCGCTTCTTGCCCTGGGACCTGAACTCAGGCAACTCGACGCCAGTCTCGCGGGCGAGGCGAAGGAGCGCCTCACGGAACTCGAGGCCCTCGATCTTCTGCAAGAAGGCGAAGAGGTCGCCCCCGGCCTTACAGCCGAAGCAGTAGAACAGGCCCTTGGCCTCGTCTACCTGGAAGGAGGGGGTCTTTTCCTGATGGAAGGGGCACAGCCCCTTGTACCGCCCCTTGCCCGCTGGCTTGAGCGCCACGTAACGGCCCACCAGCTCGGCGATGGGGAGCCGGGAGCGAATCTGCTCGACCGCTTGGGCGCTGTCAAAGTCCATAATGGCGACCCCGGATGGATCCAGGCGAGGAGGCGGTGTGGTTCGATCTTACCCCACCCCCGCGATGTCAGACCCCTATGATACGCCCAAAGCGCTCAGGCCGATGGGGGCGGGGCGGAACCCGCGTGCCAGAAGTGCCTGAGCCAGGCTCCGAGGATGCCATACCCCTCCACCGCACGCAGGGGCGAGGCGGGCACGGTTTCCCCCAGGCGACGCAGCAAGGCGGTGCGCCAGGCGTGGGAAAAAGCGTTGGATGGCTGGAATTGCAGCAGGTGCAGCACCTCGCGTCCCTGATTCAGCTCCAGTTGAACCCGCAGGAGCCGGGCCAGCTCGTGCAGGGCGGTGAAGCCTGTTTTGCCGGTGTGGTTCATCAGGTGTCGGGCGAGGTGCAGAGCACGGGTGGGGTTGTGCTCGCTGTGGTACAGGCCCAGCGTGAGCAGGCTGCGGTGATAGACCCAGGGGTTGGGGTGCCGCCTGGCCGCGACCAGGGCCGCCTTGAGGGCTTTGCGCGGGTCGAAGCCCAGGTGCCACGCCCGCATTCCCATGGCCAGTTGGATCAGGCCGTGGGTGTCGGGGTGGTCGTCGTAGCGCAGTCCCTGAGCCAGGCGCTCGAGCGCTCGGGTGTGCTCGTCGCCGGGGGCCAGGGCGTGGGCCAGGGCCAGGTGGGCCAGCAGCCAACCATCGCCGCTCTCGCTGCAAGCCCACTCACCCCACTGCACCGCCTCCTCGACGTAGCCAGTCTCGAGCAAGTAGCGCAGCCGCACCCCATAGGCCCTGGCTCGGGCAGCGGGAGGGGTGCCCTGGAGGTGACGGGCCATGAGCTCGAGGGTGGTGTAGGTCTGGCGGTAGAGGGCACTGTCCATCTGCAAGGCGGCCAGCTCGCACAGGCCCTCGAGTTGCAGGCCAGCCGGAAGTTCGGGGTTAGGGGTGAAACCCTGCAAGACCTGCAGGGCCTCGCCCGGACGGTAGCAACGCCACAGGGCCCGGGCCAGTTCCAGCCGCCCCAGGGCCTCGCGGTAGGGAGCGGGCTCGGGGGTCTGCAGATAGGCCTGGAGCCAGGGGATGGCCTCGGCATAGTTCTGCTGGCGCAGCGCAGCCTGACCCTGCCGCAAGCAGGCCAGGGGTTGGAGGTTCTGGGGGAGTTCGGCGGGGATGACCTGGGTCAGCTGGGGCATCAGGAGGGCTCTGGTCAGGATGGCCCGAGGCTCCTCGCACGAGGACGGGAAGATCGCCAGCGCCTCGTCCACCATTCCGCGCTCGAAGAGGGCTTCAGCTCGCAAAGCTTCGGCCAGGGGGTTGAGGGGGGCGTGGGGATTGAGCATCTCGCTGGCCTCGGCAAAACGTCCCAGGCTCAGCAGGCGTTCGGCCATCTCGAGCGCGGTGGTGGCCTGCAAGTTCCCCTCGGCCAGCCGCAAGGCCTCGCGGTAGGCCCCGAAGGCCCGGTCGTACTGCATCTCGGCCCAGGCCCGCTGGGCGGCAAGCCGCCAGAAACGGAAGGCCGAGAGACTGTCGCCAGCGGCCTCGAGGTGCCGCGCGCTCTCGAAGAGCCGACCCTTCTGCTGGTACCAGCGCGCCGCCTGCAGGTGCCAGTCCTTGGCCTGCTGTGCGCTGACGTGACCCAGCACCGCCTCACGCAGGAAGGGCACTGCGAACTCCAACCCCTGCTCGCCCATCTCCACGAAGCCCTCGGCCTCCAGACGCGAGAGGTCGATGTCGTCGCCCAGCACGAAGCGCACCAACTCGTTGGGAGTGCCGTCGCCCAGCACCGCCACGGCGTAGAGGGCTTGCCGCACCAGGCGGGGCAGGCTGTCGAGGCGGGGCTGGTAGAAGGGGGTGGGCTCAGGCTCGCCCTGGGGATGGGTGACCAAAGCTCGCAGCACCAGGGGAAAGCCCGCGCTCAGGCCCGCGAGGGTGAGTGAGCGCCGGGGCTCGAGCCCCGGTTGCCAGAGCTGCACCAGCCGCTGCGACTCCTGCAGGCTCAGGGGGGTGAGCTCGAGGATTTGCAGGTCGGGACCGCGCGACCAGCGGTTGCGGCGGGCGGTCATCACCAGCAACACCCGCCCCTCGGGGGCCTGGCGGGTGAACTCGAGGATGGCCGGCTCGGTGAAGTGCAGGTCTTCGAGCACCAACACCAGCGGCGACTGTTGGGAGAGCATCTCCAGCGCGGCCCGCCAGCCCTCGATGAGGTAGCGCTCGAGGTCGCCGGGCTCGAGGTCGGGCTGGTCAATGAGGCCCAGAGTGTAAGCCAGGGCCGCCTCGCTGGGCTCGTTGAGGTCCATACTCTGCACCCACTGGGCGAGGCTACCCTTGACGAAGGGCTCGAGGCCCTGCCGGATGGCCTGCCGCAGCGCGGTGCTGCTGCCCACCCTAGGCGCAATGAGCCCTCGCACCCCCTCGGGTAGGCTCCGCAGGAAGTGCTGTACCAGGTGAGTTTTGCCCACACCCATGGGACCGTGAATCACCACCCGGCGCGGCTGACCCTGCTGCACGGCCTCGAGGGCTGCTGCGAGTTGCTCGAGCTCGTACTCCCGCCCCACGATCTCGGGAGGCTCGGCGCGCAGGCCCAGATAGCTCAGCGGAGCCAGCGGCTCGGCGTAGCCCTTGAGCACCTGGGCCGGCATGGCCTCAACCTGAGCGCGGGGCACCAGCCGTATGGTCACCTCGTCGCACCACACCTCGCCGGGCGGAGCTGCCGCCGAGAGGCGCTGGGCCAGGTTGACTGCAGGACCCAGCACGGTCTGGTCGCCCGCCATGCCCCCACCCAGAGGGGTGCGCAGTACTAAGCCGCTCGCCACCCCCACCCGTGCGGGCAGGGGACTGGAGGTCACCATGCTGCGCGCGGCCTCCAGGGCGGCCTCGGCATCGTTGTCCTGGCTGCGCTGGGCACCGAATACCGCCAGAAGCCCATCCCCGAAAAACTTATCTACCGTGCCGCCCCGGTTGCGCACCTCCTGGGCAGCCTGCTGCAGCGCGCCGTCCACCGTGCGCCAGGTGTCCTCGAGCGGGTGAGCCAGCAAGTACTCGGTGAAGCGCGAGAGGTCGAAGAACAGCACCGTCACCCAGCGCCGCTCCTGGGTATAAGCCGGATGCAGCGGGGTGCCGCAACGCACGCAGAAATCCGCCTGCGGCGGATTGGGGTGAGCACAGCGGGGGCAGGTGCTGCTGGCCATGGCTAGGGTTACTAAGGTCGGAAGGCCATCAAAGGGGGAGCCAGCCGCACCGCTAAAGGCCCAAGCGGCAGAGGTTGGCTCGAGGCCAGCACGAAGAGCAGTTCGGGGTGGCCCACCGCGAACAGGTAGAACCCCCGCTCTAGCCCGCGCACTACCTGGCCGCGCAGCTCGTAGCGTCCACCTCCGAGGTGGCTGAAGCCGGTGGCTTCAGTGTCCTCGACGGCCTCCACCACGCCGTGCAGCAGCACCCGCAGGGGGCTGCGGGGAGTAGGGGTGAGCCCCCGGTCGAAGGTGTAGAGGATGCCCGCAGGGGTCAGCAGCTCGAGGATCGGACTCCCGACGGGCTCGGGGGCGATGGGCCACTCCTGGGCATAGGCCGAGAAGCGCTCCCAAAAGCCTTCAGCGCTATCCTCGAGGACCATTCCCCGCGACGACGGAAGCACGCTCATCGACCTCATGATACCTACTTCCTAAGAGAAGTCTCACTCTATGTTGAGGCTTTCTTAAGGAATGTATGAGGGCTTGTTAACCTCGGGGGTACGCCGAACACCGAACGCAAAACGCCAAACACTCATGGTGTGTTGCGCCCAGCGTTTGGCGTTTTACCTTCAGCCTAGAACCACGAGCCAAAGCGGAAGTAGAACTTGCCACCGGGGTTGTCGGGGCTGAAGCCGTATTCGACCCGGAAGGGAGGGAGCAAAGCACCCAGCACGTCGAGCTCGACCACCAAGCCCAGGCCGTAACCCAGCTTCAGCCCAAAAGCATCACCAGGGTTCCAGGCGCTGCCGAAATCGGTGAAGGCCACGGCGTAGATGTTGGTGCCGCCCCCTGGGCTCAGACCGAAGTCGTAGCGGTACTCCAGGCCCCCCGACACCAGGTAGATGCCGCCCAGGGTGCGGGGGTCATAGCCGCGCAGGGTGCTGACGTCGTCCACCGCCCCGCCCAGGTAGAAGCGCTGGCTCTCGGGCGGGTTGCCCAGCACGATGCCGGTTGAAAGCCGCAGGGCCAGGACCTGGCGGCCCACGTCGTCGAGGGCGAAGTAGGTCTTGCCGGTGATGGAGAAGGGGACGAAGGTCTTGGCCGACTCACCCTGGGTCGTGGAGATGCCGAAAGCGCTCTGGAGGTCGGCGCTGTAGCCCTGGGTGGGGAAGCGCGGGTTGTTGATTTGGCTGTAAGAGGCACTGCCCTCGAGGCGGAAGGTGCCATAGGGCTTTTCCAGCAGGGCACGGGCCTCGTCCTCGCTGAGGTTGGTGCAGTTGCTACTCGAAGCGTTCGGGTCGTCGCAGGACTGGGGGGCGTTGCCGGTCTCGAGCTTGGGGATCACGTACTCATAGCGCAGCCCCAGACCCAGCCGTAGATTCTGCAAGTCCTTGGAGAGGGGGCGGCTGATGCCAATGCGGAAGCCGGTCTTTCGCTCGGTGAATTCCCAGTAGGTCTTGCTGTTATTGGCGTCGAGCAGGGGGTTGTTGGGGCTGGGTACCGTGTAGATGGAGATACCCACCGAGGTGTTGACCTCCTTGAAGTCGGCGAAATCGGCGTAGAGCCAGGGAATCTGGTAGGAGAGGCTGAAGGACAGGGGATCCCCGGCGTCGTTCTGGCCG
Source organism: Calidithermus roseus (assembly GCF_003574095.1). Taxonomy (GTDB): domain Bacteria; phylum Deinococcota; class Deinococci; order Deinococcales; family Thermaceae; genus Calidithermus; species Calidithermus roseus. The sequence goes on along the minus strand of NZ_QWLA01000001.1, from coordinate 116,833 downwards.
AAGGAGAGGTCCAGGCTGCCGTTGTGCAGCAGGCCCCACAGGTTGGTGTCGGCCAGGCGCAGGCTCCCCGACCAGCCCTCGAGGCTGCTCCAGCCTAAAGAGGGCAGGAATTGCAGCGTGCGGGCTTCCTTGAGCCCGAGCACGACGACGACCTTTTCGGGAGCCGAGCCCTGCTTGAGGCTGACCTGCGGCGGCTCGGCCAGGATGCCGCTGCGCACGATGCTCGTCAGGCCCGAGCGCAGGGCGGGAACGGAGTAGAGGCTGCCCGGCTGGGGCAGGTAGCGCAGGATGGTTTCGCGCTGGGTGCGAGGGTTCTCGCCCGCATTGATCTCGTAGCCCTCGATGCGGATTTCCTGGATGATCTGGGTGTAGACCCCATCCTGAAAGCGAATCTGCGGCTGGGCCACCAGCTCGTAACCGGCCTCGCGGTAGAGCGCCAGGATACGGCCAAAGTCCTCCTGGGCCAGCGCCGGGTTGTAGATGTCGCCGGGCTTGAGGCGGATGCGCTCGAGCAGCTTCTGGGTGGGGAAGGCCGTGTTGCCCTCGACGCGCACCTCTTTGATGGGCCCGTAGCGCTCGGCTCCCTGCCGCAGGGTGATGCGCACGCCAGTGGGAGTGAGCTCGAGCTGGGGTTCGATGCTGCGCTCGAGCTGGCGCGAAAGGGCATTGACCCCGTCGAGAAGCTTGTCGTAGTTGAAAGGATCGCCCGCCTTGAGGCCCAGACTGCTGACATCGAGGTCGCCGGCGCGGATTTCGGCTATCTTCAGCTCGCGCAGGGCCACCTTGAGCGTGCCTTCTTGCAACTGGGTTTGCTCATTGTCTACCCCGCTGCCCCGGTAGCCGGCGGCGTTGTAGAGCTGGTTGGCCTGGTTGACGGCGTCCATGTAGCGCTGGAAGTCGAAGCGGCCATCCTGGGGCACGCTGTTGAAGATGGCCTGCAGGCGCTCCCGCGAGACGTAGCTCACTTCGCCAAGCTCGACCTTCTTCAGCTCGGGATTCTCCTCGACGCCGAAGCTGAGCTTGATGCCCTTGCTGCCCTCCTCAGCCTTGACGCCCACGACCGGGAAGAAGGGGAAGCCCTGCTGGCGGTAGGCCTGGGCCAGCCCGTCGGCAGCCTCACGGGCTTTCTTGGGGTTGTAAGTGACTTCTGGGCCGATGGCGAACTGGGTCTCGAGGAAACGCACCAAAGTAGCCTGGGGGAATACCTTGCTTTCCACCGCTACGCTCTCGACGGGCGGGTTGGGCACGACTTCCACGATCAGCTTGTTGCCTTCGAGTCGCACCCTGGCGTCTTTGAAATACCCAGTGTCCAGCACGGCCTTGCGGGCAGCCTCGAGGTCGCCCGGCTCGTCCCCCACCCCGAAGGGCAGGGCAATGCGGGCCAGGGCTTGCAAAACCGTGTCCCCACCGCGGACTTCTACTTCCTCGATGGGAGCAGCCCAGGCCAGGCTCAGCAGCAAAAGAAAAAAAAGCCCCAGTTGCTTCATGGCGCAAAGATACCCGCACCATCTTAGCCCCTTGTGAGAGGGGAATTGAACTGCCGGTGGCCGATGAGGGGATGTCGAACGCGGGACGCGGGTCGTACGTCCTACGTCGTACGCCAAAAGCCAAACGCAAAACGCAAGACGCCTATACCCTTGGCCCTCGGCCCTTGATCCTCGACGGCGGTTCACTACGAGCCCCCGCTTCCTGCCTTCAGCATGGTAATCTTGGCCTCATGGCAGGCTACGACCAGATCCAGGAGACGGTGCAACACATCCGCTCCACCACCGACTTCACCCCCGAGATTGGCATCATCCTGGGCTCAGGGCTGGGCCCCCTGGCCGACGAAATCGAGCCGGTAGCGGTGCTGCCCTATGCCGAGCTACCCCACTTTCCCCACTCCACCGCCCCAGGTCACGAGGGCAAGCTGATCCTGGGGCACCTCGAGGGCAAGCGGGTGCTCGCCTACAAGGGTCGGGTGCACTACTACGAAGGCTACGAGACCGACGCAGTGGTGTTCCCCCAGCGGGTCGGGTTCTTCCTGGGAGCCCGCACCTTCTTCGTCACCTCGGCGGCAGGGGGGCTCAACCCCAACTGGAACGCGGGCGACCTGATGCTCCACCTCGACTACATCAACTACGCGGGGCTCTCCCCCCTGCGCGGTCCCAACGACGAGCGCCTAGGGCCACGCTTCCCGGTGACCTTCGACGCCTACGACCCTGATCTCATCGCCAAAGCCCGTGCAGTCGCCCGCGCCCAGGACATCACCCTGCGCGAGGGGGTGTACGCCTGGTGGCCGGGACCGCAGTTTGCCAGCCGCGCCGAGTTGCGCCTGCTGCGCCAGATCGGGGCCGACGCCATCGGCATGAGCACCGTGCCCGAGGTGATCGCCCTGCGCCACCTGGGCGCGCGGGTGCTGGGGCTTTCCACCATCACCGACATGGCCATCCCCGACCGCGACCACCACGCCACCGAACAGGAGGTGCTCGAGGTCGCCGCCCGCAGCGGGGCCACCTTCCGCAAGTTCGTGCGCGGCATCCTGGCCGCGATGTGAGCAATGGGCCTGGCGAAGGTATTGCAGCGCATCGAGCAAGCCGCCCGCCGGGCGGGGCGCGACCCGGCCTCGGTCAGGCTGGTCGCGGTGACCAAAGGCCATTCCCCTCAGGAGATCCGCCAGCAGGTGCTGGTCTACGGCAATTACCCCCTGGGCGAGTCGCGGGTGCAGGAGGCTTTGCCCAAGATGGCCGAACTCGAGGGGGTGGAGTGGCACTTCATCGGACCCCTACAGCGCAACAAGGCCAAGTTCGTGCTCGACTTCGCTCTCATCCATTCGGTCGATTCGCTGCGGCTAGCCCAGACCCTCGACCAGAAGGCCCGCGAGAAGGGAAGGGTGCTGCCCATCCTGGCCGAGGTCAACCTGGGGCGCGAGCCGCAGAAGCACGGCTTCCTCGAGGAAGAACTCCCCGAGGCCATCGCTCAGCTTCGCGCCCTGGAGGGCCTCGAGCTGCGCGGGCTGATGACCGTGGCCCCCTACACCGAAGAACCCCAGACCGTGCGCCCCGTCTTCGCCCAACTCTCCCGCCTGGCCGACCGCTACGGCCTCCCCGAGCGCAGCATGGGCATGTCGGGCGACCTCGAGGTCGCCGTGCAGGAGGGGGCGACGCTGGTACGGGTGGGCACGGCCATCTTCGAGCCGGATTGAAGGATAGCCGCTTGCGAAAAGCAGAACGCCCAAAGCCACGACCCCACTGCGTTTTGTGTCCTGCGTTGGGCATTCAGTCTCATCCATTGCCAAACCGATGGTCGCACCATTAGCCTTGGAATCAGAGACCGCTATGGACCTGACGCCCCTCGACGTTCGCTATCAGGAGTTCAAGCAAGGGCTGCGGGGCTATGCCGTAGCTGAGGTGCGTGAGTACCTGGCCCAAGTAGCCGACCGCCTCACCGCCCTCACCGAGGAAAACGAGAGCTTGCGGGAGCGCATTCGCGTCCTCGAGAGCGAGCTGAGCCAGGCCCGCGAAGGCGAGGCCGACCTCAAGCGGGCGGTGGTGGCCGCCGAGCGCATCGCCCGCGACATCAAGCAGCAGGCCGAGCGCGAAGCTGAGCTGATCAAGCGCGAAGCCGAAGCAGCCCGCGAACAGACCATGCAGGAGATTGTCGCCGAGATGAAACGCATCCGCGGGGATATCGAATCCCTGCGGCAGGAACGCGACCTCTTCATCAACCAGTTCCGCGCTTTGCTCGAGGGCTACCTTACCTCGCTGGATCGCTATAAGCGTCCGTGAACCCTAGCCGTGCCAACAGCGTGAGCAGGATTTCGCGCTGGTAATAAGCCGGTGAGAAGCTACCCTTGACGGGGTATCCCCTGGCTTTGAGGCCCAGCCTTTCGGCCAGCAGCATCGCGCGGGGCAGGTGGGGGTCGTCGGTCACGATGAGGATGGCCTGATCCCTGACCACGGGCAGGATGTTCTTGAGGTTCTGCCAGGTGCTGCGGCTTTGCTCCTCGCAGGTGAGGGCCTCGCGCGGCACACCCCGCGCCTGCAGGTAGTCGCACCCCACGCCCCCTTCGCTATAACGGTCTCCGGGTCGCTTGCCTCCCGTCACGATGACGGCTGGGGCGATCCCCTGCCGGAACAGCTCCAGGGCGGCCTCGAGCCGATTCCTGAAGATGGGAGAAGGCTTGCCGTTGTACTGCGCAGCCCCCAGCACCACGATGTAGTGCGGCGCGCCTCCCCCCGCACCCCTGACCCAGATTCCAGGGGTCAAAAGCAGGAGCAGCCCGAGCAACAAGGCCAGCCAGCGCACGAACTTCAGTCTACCCAAAACCCCCACTTCCCGCCCAGCACGCCCAGGCCTTTGAGGTAATCCCGGACGGCCCTTTTTCCCTGGGCGAGGGCAGCTTGGAACCCTTCTTGCCCAAGGAGGTAGAGCATCGAAGCCAACTCCCCCACTACCGTGAAGCCCCGCAAGGCTTGCTCCTGCTCCCAAAGGCTGTGAGCCAGGCGCTCTGAGCTTTGCCAGGGCCGCTTGAGGTAGTGCTCGGGTCCGTGGTGGGCCCCGAGCTGTCGCCGGTAGTGGGCCAGTTCCTCTCCCTTCAGCTCCGGAACGGCGCCCGGAGCGCAGTAGTGAGCTTCAAGGTCGGTCAGGACACCCCGACAGGCCAGTGGGCGGGCGGAGTAGGCCGAGCAAGTGGCCTCAGGGGTCAGCAGCAGGCAGGGGTTGGCCTCGGCGAAGTAACGCCCCGGAAAATCCGCGCTGTGCTTTTCCCGCCGGATGCGTCGCAGCCGGGCCACCCCCTCGGTCTCGAGGCGCTCGAGCCCGCCGGGCTCGAGCCGCTTGCGCAGGTACTGGGCCTCGGCCAGGCCCACCGTCACCAGGGCGTGGCAACAGAAGGCGCAGCCCGCCCGGCAGCTCACCCGCAAGCCTGCATGCTCGAGGTAACGCCGGGTCCGCGCGTCCTGGGTGCGGTGAGCCTGGGCTACGAGCTGCTCGAGGGTTCGCATCTTCCCAAAGTTTAAGGCCCGCCGCCCCCGGCGTAGCGTTCCTAGACTTTTTCCGAAGTCGCCAGTCGGGCGCGTCGTGGCTGTCCCTCCTTGCCCCCTCGTTAAAAGGGCTCAGGCATCCAGCGTTTTGCATTTGACGTAGAACTGTAGGACCCCTGGCGTTCGGCATACGATGGCCAATTATGCGTCCCCAACAGCAATATCCCCGTTTTTCGACGTTTAACGGCATCGATCACGAGCGGAGGTGGTACAATCCCACAGTCATGAACGTACTGGGTCGCATCACTGCTATGCCAACCCTGCCCGAGCCCATCAAGGGGCTGCGCGAGGTGGCTTACAACTTCTGGTGGAGCTGGAACCCGTCGGCACAGCAGGTATTCGAGCGCCTCGATCCTTTGCTTTGGAAGCGCTTCCGCGGTAACCCGGTCAAGGTGCTGCTCGAGGTCCAGCCCGAGCGCCTGGAGAGCCTCGCCCAGGATGCCTCGTTCAGGGGTGAGGTGGAGGCGGTGGTCTCGGCCTTCCAGAAATACCTCTCCAGCCGCCCCGAAAACCAGCACCAGGTGGCCTATTTCTCCATGGAGTACGGCTTTCACGAGTCGCTGTCGATCTACTCGGGTGGTCTGGGCATCCTGGCCGGCGACCACATCAAGTCGGCCAGCGACCTGGGGTTGAGCCTGGTGGGGGTGGGCATCTTCTATCATCAGGGCTACTTCCGCCAGGTGCTCACCGCCGAGGGACAGCAGACCGAAGCCTACGACGAGTACAGCGCCACCGAGCTTCCGCTGGTTCCCGTACATGACGGTGAAGGCAGGCCCCTGCGGGTGGGGGTGGAGTTCCCCGGTCGCACCGTGCAGGTCACGGCCTACAAGGCCCAGGTGGGCACGGTTCCGGTCTACCTCATGAGCACCAACATCCCTGAAAACTCCCCCGAGGACCGCCGGATCACCGCCCGCCTCTACGATCCCGGCCAGGAAGCCCGCATCCAGCAGGAGCTGATCCTTGGCATCGGCGGGGTGCGGGTGCTGCGGGCGCTGGGCCTGGCCCCCACGGTGTTCCACATGAACGAGGGGCACGCCGCCTTCCAGGGCCTCGAGCGCATACGCGAGCGCATCGCAGCCGGGATGCCCTTCCGCGAGGCGTTCGAGCTCGTCGCCGCCTCTTCCCTCTTCACCACCCACACCCCCGTACCTGCGGGGCACGACACCTTCCCCCTCGAGCTCATCGACCGTTACCTCGACGGCTGGTGGAGCCGCCTTTCCATCAGCCGCGAGCAGTTCCTGGCGCTGGGCCTGGAGCAGAAGGAATACGGCCCGGTGTTTTCGATGTCGCACCTGGCGCTGGCGACCTCGAGGGCCGCCGGTGGGGTTTCCAAGCTGCACGGCGCGGTCTCGCGCGAGATGTTCCACGATATCTGGAAGGGGCTAGAGGTCGAGGAGGTGCCCATCTCCCACATCACCAACGGGGTCCACACCTGGACCTTCCTCCACCCCGAACTGGCCGAGCTCTACGACCGGGTCTTCCCCAAAGAGTGGCGCGAACGGCCCTGGGAGGCGAGCTTGTGGAAGGCCGAACTGCTGGGTGAGGCCGAATTGTGGCGCATCCGCAACAAGCTGCGGGCCCGCCTGGTAAGCGACGTGCGCCAGCGGCTCTACGAAACCCGCCGCCGCAACGGCGAGATTCCGGCCCGGCTGCGGGCCACCGAGAAGGTGCTCGACCCCAACGCCCTCACCATCGGCTTTGCTCGCCGCTTCGCCACCTACAAGCGGGCGGTGCTGCTGTTCAAGGACCCCGAGCGCCTGCTCAAGATCATGAACGGCCCCTACCCCCTCCAGTTCGTCTTCGCTGGCAAGGCTCACCCCAAGGACGACCCCGGCAAGGCCTTCATCAAGGAACTCGTGGCCAAGATCAAGGAGCTGGGCCTCGAGGACCGCATGATCCTGCTGGAGAATTACGACATGGGCATGGCCCGCACCCTGGTGCAGGGTGTGGACGTGTGGCTCAACACCCCCCGCCGCCCCATGGAGGCCTCGGGCACCTCGGGCATGAAGGCCGCGCTCAACGGCGCACTCAACTTCTCCATCCTCGACGGCTGGTGGGCCGAGGGCTTCAACACCCGCAACGGCTGGGCCATCGGTGACGACCGGGCTTATGCCAGTGATGAGGCCCAGGACATCGCCGACGCGCAAAGCCTCTACGACACCCTCGAGTTCGAGATCCTGCCGCTGTTTTACGCACGGGGCGCCGAGGGCACCCCTACCGGCTGGCTGACCATGGTGCGCGAGAGCATCAAAAGCTGCGGCCCCACCTACTCAGCCGCCCGCATGGTGCACGAGTACGACCTGAAGTTCTACACCCCCCTCGCCGAGCGAGCCAGGGCCCTCGAGGCCAACGGTGCCCAGAAGCTCAAGGAGCTGGCGGCCTGGAAGAGCCAGGTCGAGCGGGTGTGGGGCAACGTGCGGCTGTGGGTGGACAACCCCGGCGACACCATGGCCAACGGCGAGGGCATGTCGATCAAGGCTTACCTCGCCGCCGAAGGGCTGCCCGAGGACACCCTGCGCGTCGAGCTGGTGGTGCGCCGGGGTACGGGGGAGCTCGAGGTCGTGCCCCTCCGACCCCAGGGCCGTGAGCGCGAGGCGCTGATCTACAGCGGCACCTACTCTCCCACCCGCCCCGGCTCCTACGTCTACGGCGTGCGGGCAGTGGCGGTACATCCCAACCAGAGCGAGATTGAGTTCGTGCGCTGGGCGGGCGAAGTCCCCCACCCCGAGTACGCTCACCGCTAGACGTCTCCGGGGTGACCCCATCAAAAGTCACCCCGGCCGACCCTTCCGCCCTCCGACGCCCCTCCCACAGGCGCCTATCTGCGAGTCTGAGGTGCCCTCGAGGGGCTAATGATCGCGTTTTAATAAACACTTGTCGGTCCCGGTGAAGCCGTGCGAACGGTCCGGCCAGGCCAGTACTCAAGCAAAGACGCACCCGCGAACCCCGGCTACGGCAGCAGGTGTTTTCTCCGGATAATGAACATTCCAGCGCAGGCTCTTCACCCATGCTTCCGTTGGCACTCCCGCGCTGATGAGCGAAGGCCAAGGCTTCGATAGAGGTACCACTCTATCCCTCAAAGCATGTTGAAAAACGTAGTAACGTAGACACGTGGGTACACCCAACTGTACAGACTTAATATCACAAGTTCAATCACTAGCTGACCGCGTTCATAAGCTCGAGAGAATGATCCAAGGCGCAACGTCGCTCCCGCCGGACAAGTTCTGGGCTCTACATGCTCTCACACAGGACGATGACGGTGGGGGGAGGATTGTCTACGCCGGTGTTTTAGAAACCCCGAAGGCTGGACGGGTAGCCTGGCAAAAAGAAGCTGCGGTTGCTGAGTTACTCAAGGCGGATTGGACACAGGAAGCCCCAGTGCTTGGGGCACTAGGCCACCCTATACGACTAGCAATCCTGAAATCCCTGCTCATGGGTTCGCAGACCATTCAAGAACTCTTGGAAATCCCTGGCTTGGGCACTAGTGGACAGCTATATCACCATCTTCGCGAGCTCCAAGCAACCGGTTGGATACATCAGGAGCGCCGCAATCATTACGCTATTCCGAAGGATCGAATTGTGCCTTTATTGGTAATAATAGCCATCGCCTCAAGCTAAGCTAAGCACACAACGGGTTTCTCACAAAAAACCTCCCCAACACGACATCTAAAGAACTGGCGGGACATTTTACCTAGATCCATTAGGCATATGGGGGTGTTTAGGCGGTCTACTGGCTCGCCGTACAGCTCGAGTCCCGGAAAAAGTTTTCTACACCCCGCTATACTCCTCCCACACATCAGCCGGAGCCTACTTGGCTTGACATCAAATGATGGTTGTGGTATTAGATTTTACGTAAATACGTATTTTAGGTGTGTTTACAATTTATCGTCAGAAGGAGACTAATACATGCGCAAGTTGAAGGCGATTGCTCTTTCTGGGGTGTTGTTGGCCGGTGGTTTAACCTTGGCCGATTCTGCCGATAGCTGTTCTACTTCAAGTGTCTGGCCTTGGGTCGAAGCTGTATCGCTGGCTGGCAGACCACCGAGTGTTGGTCACGACAGGAAGCTGTCAGGGTGAATCCTGCTCTATCAGGGGTCGAACGTAGAGCTATGCAATCGTCACCGTGGTTGGAAAAGGTTTTCTATCTAGCGCTGCTGTACTTCTTCCTACTTGAATTCCTTGTCCCTGGGCTTCAAAGCGTGTGGGCAACAAAACTCGGCCTATCCCTTGCAACCGGGTTCATGTTGCTGTGCCTCCTGACATGGCTACTACAGTGGCTAGGCCGAGTGCGACAGCATCCTAGGGCGGCTATAAGCTTGGCGTTGAGCCTCATCTCCCCACCTATCCTTGCAACGGGCCTCCTCCAGCTTATTGGTGGATTCGTAGCCTTAGCCCGCTACCGCTTCCACCCACCTAACGCAGATACATACAAGCAGAAGGTTAGCTACATCCTTCCTTTCAAGGGGGTGTGGTGGGTCGCCAATGGTGGACCAGACGCGTCTACTTCGCACTCCTGGGATCTCATAGGCCAGCGCTATGCCTATGATTTCACCATTGCTGATGACGGCGGGAAGAGCTATCGCCATGACGGGCGACGAGTCGAGGATTACCACGCCTTCGGGGCTGCGGTGTTGGCACCGGCAGATGGTATCGTGGTAGCGGTCCAAAATCGCCACCGCGACTGCCCATGGCCAGGCATAATTGACCCTTTAGCCTGGAGCATTCTTGGCAATTACGTGGTGATACGCCATGCGGATAACGAGTACAGCCTCCTCGCTCACCTGCGTCGGGGAAGCCTGAGGGTACGCCCTGGGGAGCGGGTGCTACAGGGACAGGTGGTTGGAGAGTGCGGTAACTCCGGGCACTCCACCGAACCCCATTTGCACTTTCAGGTCCAGGACCATCCAAACTTCTTCCTGGCTGCTTCCCTCCCGGGGCGCTACAACCGATGGTGCCGTGTTAAGGGAGGCCATTGCCCACAAATGGAGGAAGGCTTTCCCGTGCGGGGGGAGCATGTGGCAAACTTCGAAAGTGCGCCTGATCATCTGCACTTCGCCCGATGACTCGATAGTCATGCAGTCCTCGAGCTTGGTAGGCTTACCCCATGACACGCCTATTGCCCTTTCGCTTCGACCAGGGTGAGCAGACCCTCTGGCTCCTCGACCAGCGCAAGCTGCCCTTCGAGGAGGTGTGGGTGCCCTGCCGCACCGCGGCCGAAGCCGCCGCGGGCATCCGCGACATGGTGGTGCGGGGCGCCCCGGCCATCGGCGTGACCGCCGCTTACGGCATGGTCCTGGCCCACCTCAGCGGCGAGGACCCTGCCGAGGCCGACCGCGTTCTGCGCCACAGCCGCCCCACCGCCGTCAACCTCTTCTACGCCCTCGAGCGCATGAAGCCCCACTGGGGCAATCCAGAAGCCAGCCTAGCTGAAGCCAGGGCCATCTGGGAGGAGGTGGAGCGGACCGAGCAGGCCATCAGTCAGCACGGCGCAGCGCTTCTGAAAGGCCAGGTGCTGACCCACTGCAACACCGGCCCGCTGGCCACCGGCGGCTACGGCACGGCGCTGGGGGCCATCGTGGAGGCTCACCGCCAGGGTCGGGTGAGTCACGTCTGGGTGGACGAGACCCGCCCCTACCTCCAGGGCGCGCGCCTGACGGCGTACGAACTGTGCAAGGCCGGGGTTCCCGCCACCCTCGTCACCGACAACATGGCCGCCCACCTCATGAGCAAGGGCCAGGTGGACGCGGTGATCGTGGGCACCGACCGCATGGCCACCAACGGCGACTTCGCCAACAAGATCGGCACCTACGCCCTGGCCGTGCTCTGCCACTACCATGGCATCCCCTTCTACCCCGCGCTGCCGCTGTCCTCGGTGGACCCCAAGCTCAATAGCGGCAAGGACATCCCCATCGAGGAGCGCAGCGCGCTCGAGGTCACCACCATACGGGGGGTTCCCATCGCCCCCGAGGGCTTCCCCGCCGCTCACCCCGCCTTCGACGTGACCCCACACCACCTCATCACGGGCATCGTGACCGAGAAAGGCGTGTTGTACCCGCCCTTCGACGAGTCGCTGCCGCGGGCGCTGGCGAGGGGCGCGGGACGGCAAGCGTCGGTAGCTGATAGCTAATAGCCGAACGCTAAACGCCAGACGCTGGGCGTGGGTCTTACGTCTTACGTCGTACGTCCTACGCAAAACACCTTGCTCCCCCCTTAGCAAGGGGGGCCGGGGGGATACCCACACGAGCCACAAACTGACGGCTGAGGGCTGACCGCTGATAGCTGACCGCTCATTTGTGGCAGAATAAATCCAGAATGTCTGCCTTCCTGGAGACCCTGCTAGGCGTGCGCTGCCCTGGCTGCGGGGGAAAGCTCGATCTGGCCGGGCTCTGTAGGGCTTGTCGCGAGGAGTTGAGGCCCCGGCACGGCTCTAACCTGGTTTACCTTGGCCACTACCAGCGCTGGGGGCGGGTGGTACGGGCGCTGAAGTACGGGGGCAAGCGGGACCTGCTCGAGGCCCTTATTCCGCCTCTGACCGTGGGGGTGCAGCAGAGCTGGTGGAGCCTGCACGGGGTCACCGCCGTGCCTACCCTTCCCTATCGCAAGCTGGTGCGAGGCTACAACCAGGCCGAGTTGCTGGGTCGGGCGCTGGCAAGGGCCCTCGAGCTGCCCTACCAAGAAACCCTGACCCGCCAGCGCTACACCCCCTCCCAGACCCGGCGTCGCCTCAGCGAACGGGCAGAGCTGCCCGAGGACACCTTCCGACCTCGAGGCCCCCTCCAGGGCCGCTGGCTGCTGGTGGACGACGTGATCACCAGCGGCAGCACCTACCGCCGCGCTCGTGCTGCGCTGCTCGAAGCCGGTGCCCAGAAGGTCTACGGCGCGTGTATTAGCGTGCGAAATCCCAATGTTCTGAGGGATATATCGCTATAATGCCCGCAACCCTGGCGCTCTTGCGTCTGCGGCTTGACAGGAGGCGGGCTGTGAAAGGTGCGAAGATTCGCAGGCTCGAGGAGTTGCTCACCCACCTCAAGGAAGGCCGCTACAGAATCGGTCCTCACGTAGCCAAGCACATGGTCCAGGAGGGTTTTACCGAGCTGGACGTGATCCAGGCGACCCAGTGGGGCCGTGAGCTGGCCGTCTACCCCGAAGACCAGCGCATGCTGGTGCTGGGTTACATGGCCTTCCCCCCGAGGCTGCGGCTGCCCTTGCACGTGGTGCTCGAGTACGCCCAGCCTCGCTGGGTGGACATCGTGACCGCCTTCATCCCCCGCGAGCCACACCGGGTGTACTCCAGGGCCCGCGTGGCTGCGCTGGTGTGCTTTGATGGCGAGGTGGAAAAGGTACGCTGGGTCAGGCCCCGCTTCCTCACCGAGGACCAGATCCCCCGCTAGCCGGATACCGCTACACCCCTACAAGATCAACATCGCGTCGCCCAGGCTATAGAAGCGGTAGCGCTGCTCGACGGCAGTGCGGTAGGCCCGCATGGTCAGTTCGTGGCCCGCGAAGGCCGAGACCAGCATCAGCAGGGTGGACCTGGGCAGGTGAAAGTTGGTGATGAGAGCGTCCACGACGTTGAAGGTGAAGCCGGGGCGGATGAAAAGCTGGGTCTCTCCCTGGCCTGCGCGAAGCTTCCCCTCTTGCCAGGCCGACTCGAGCGTGCGGACCACCGTCGTCCCCACCGCGACCACCCGGCGGCCCTCGGCCTTGGCGCGGCCCACGGCCTCGGCGGTCTCGAGCGGCACCTCGTAGGGCTCGGCGTGCATGGTGTGGCGCTCGGGGTCGTCCTTGACCGGCTTGAAGGTGCCGGGGCCCACGTGCAGTGTGACGTAGCGGGTCTCGACGCCCATGGCGCGGATGCGCTCGAGCAGCTCCGGCGTGAAGTGCAACCCCGCCGTGGGGGCCGCCACCGAGCCCGGCGTGCGGGCGTAGACGGTCTGGTAGCGCCGGGGATCTACGGAGGCGTGGATGTAGGGCGGCAGCGGGGTTTGGCCCAGGGCCTCCAGGTGCTCCCACACGTTGTCAGAGAAGCGCAGCACGCGGGTTCCGTCCTCCTCGACGGCGATGACCTCGGCCTCCAGGCCGTCGGCGAAGCGCAGCCCGCCCTTGGCCCGCTTGGCGGGCTTGAGCATGGCCTCCCAGACGCTTCCCCGCCCCTCGGCAAGGAGGGATAGCTCCCGCACCAGCAGCACCTCGATGGGCGTGCCGTGGGGGTTGGTGGCGAAGAGCCGGGCCGGGATGACCTTGCTCTGGTTGAGCACCAGCACGTCCCCCTCGCGCAGATACTCCACCACGTCACGGAAGACGCGGTGCTCGAGCCCCCCGTCGTCGCGGTGCAGCACCATCAGGCGCGAGGCATCGCGGGGCTCGACGCCCGCCTGAGCGATGAGCTCGGGAGGGAGGTGGTAGTCGTAGTCGTCCAGTCGGTTCATGTTCACGGCAGAGCTTGGGGCGAGGCGGGACCTCACCCTTGGCTGCCCTATCGGCTCAGGGCTGGGGTGGCAGGGCGCTGGCCCGCTCCCGGTTGGGCATGAAGGGGTCGGGGATATCCGCCAGGTGCACGAAGCGGTCCACGGCGTCGATGAGCCGCTGGGAGGTGGTTTCCTTGAAGGCGATGACCTCCACGCGGATGCCGCGCTCCATCAGGACTTCCACGATGTCGACGAAGTCGCCGTCGCCCGAGCCCAGCACCACCACGTCGAGGGTGTGCATCAGACGCACCATGTCGGCGGCGATGCCCATGTCCCAGTTGCCCTCGTAGATGGGCTTGCCCTCATCGGTGGTCTCCTTGACGTGCAGGTTCATGCGGCGCACCCGGTAGCCGATGGTGGAGAGCTTGTAGATGAAGGGCCACGCCGAGGTGTCGCCCTCGCGCTCGACTACGTAGGCCGTAGCCCGCACCAGTTGCCGCTGTGCAGTGGCGTACTTCAAGAGGCTCTCGAAGTTGACGTTCTTGTCGTAGTAATCGCGCGCCGAGTGGTAGAGGTTTTGAGTATCTACAAACAGGCCCACACGCTGAGCAGGGCTCCAGCCCGGAAAATTGTTCATGTTTTGTCTCCTCTAAAAGGTAGGGCGCTCCCCTAGCCATTATGCCAGAGGCAGAGTGGCTTGAGGAGGTCAGCCTGCGTTGCGCAGCCCGGCAGCGATGCCCAGCAGGGAGAAGAGCAAAGCCCGCTCGAGCCCCGTGCGCTCCGGGGCCTCCGGCGGGGTTTGGCGGTAACGGGCCAGGAGTTCGACCTGCACGTAGCTGATGGGGTCTACGTAGGGGTTTCTCAGCTCGGTCTGGCGGGCCAGGATGGGGCGGTTGTGCAGCAGGGGGCCCTCGAAGGTCTCCTCCAGCAAGACCCTGGCCTCCTCGAAGGCGGCGGCAATGTCGGGGAAGAAGCTCTGGGCGAGTCGTGGGGGCACCAGACGCAGGTATTCCTGGGCGATGCCCAAGTCGGCGACCGACATGGCCTGGGCGGCGGCCTCGAGGGTGCTCTTAAAGAAGGGCCACTCGCGGTACATCTCGCGGCGCAGCTCGGGCTCGATGGCCCGCAGGCCCGCCTGCAAGCCGTACCAGCCGGGGAGCAGCAAGCGCACCTGGGTCCAGGACATCACCCAGGGGATGGCCCGCAGGTCCTTGATCTCGCGCACCCGGCCCGAGCGATAGACCGGGCGGCTGGCGATGTTGAGCGCCGCAATTTCGCGGATGGGGGTGAGGTGTTCGTAGAACTCGAAGAAGCCGGGGCGGGCCAATAGCTCGCGGTAGGCCTGGGTCGAGACCTCGGCGGCGTGCTCGAGCGCTTCGCGCCAGAGGGGCTTCACCGGCGCTTCCCCGCCGTAGGCGTCGCGGGCGGCGGCCAGGCCCAGGTGGTAGAGCAGTTGCTCGAGGTTGCGGTAGGCCAGGTCGGGGTGGCTGTAGCGGTCGGCCAGGGCCTCGCCCTGCTCGGTCAGGCGCATGCGGGCGCCCACCGTGCCCGGCGGTAGGCTGGCCAGCGCCCGGCCCGCGCTCCCCCCGCCCCGCGCGGTGCTGGTGCCGCGCCCGTGGAAGAAGCTCACCCGCACCCCGTGGCGTGCCGCCGCCTCGGTGATGGCCTCCTGGGCCCGGTAGAGCGCCCAGTTGGCCGCCAGGAAGCCCGCGTCCTTGTTGGAGTCAGAGTAGCCGATCATGATCTCGAGCACCCCCCGCCCCTGGGCGTGGGCCTTGAACACCGGATTGCGCAGGAGTTCCTCAACTACCTGTGGGGCCGCTTGCAGGTCGGAGAGGGTCTCAAACAGGGGCACTACGTCGAAGGGCAGGGCCTTGCCCACCCGGTACAGCCCGACCTCACGGGCCAGGGTGAAGACCTCGAGCAGGTCGCTGGGGTAGTGGGTCATGCTCACCACGTAGGCCCCCCGCGCCTTCCAGACCGTCAGCGCGCCCAGCGCCACCTCGAGCGCGCGGCCTTGGGGCTTGTAGCCCACCGGGGCCAGCGGACGGGGAGTGGCCAGCTCACGCGTGAGCAGGGCAGCGCGGGCGGAGGGCTCGAGGGCGGCGTAGTTCTCCTCCACCCCGGCGATTCGCAGCAGCTCGGCCACGGCCTCGGTGTGCTGGCGCGACTCCTCGCGCAGGTCCAGGGCCACCAAATCCAGCCCCAGCGCCTCGGCCCGCAGGCGTAGCGGGCGAACAATACGGCGGGCGGCGGTCCCCAGGCCCACCTGATTCAAGCCCTGCTCGACCCGGCGCAAATCCGACAGCCACTCACCGGGCAGCCTGTAGCCCTCGCCGGGCTGCTCCCCCAGCATGGCCCGCAGCTTGTAACGCAGGCTCATCAAATAGCGGCGGTATGTTTCTGCGGCAAAGCGGTCGGGCAGGCCCAGTTGCCGCATGGCCAGCTCGGCTTCCTCGCGCACCTCGCGGGGTACGGGCAGGCGCTCATCGGAGAGAGAGAGATCGCGGATGAGCGCGTCCACCGCCTCCACGTAGCGGGCCAACAGCAGCTCGCGGGCGTAGTGTTGCGCCCAGGCCGTGGTGTCGGGGGTGACGTTGGGGTTGCCGTCGCGGTCGCCCCCGATCCAGCTGCGGAACACGATGGGCACGCTGAGGTCGGGACGCTGGCCGTACTCGGCCTCGACGGCGGCCTCGAGCCCCTCTACCAGCCGGGGCAGCACCTGCCAGAGGGTGGCGGGCAGATAGTACAGCCCCCCCTTGACCTCGTCCTGCACGGTGGGGCGGCTGTGGCGCAACTCGAGGGTGCCCCACAGCAGGGCCGCGCGGGCCTGGATGTCCTCCTCACCGGCCTCACCCCGCTCCAGGCCCTCCAGAAGCCGCTCGGCCTCGGCCAGGTGGTGGCGCACGGTGCGGCGGCGGGTCTCGGTTGGGTGGGCGGTGAAGGTCAGGTGCAGCCGCAGGTGCCGCAGCAGATCGCTGACCTGCTCGAAGCTCAGCCCCTGCGCCTTGAGCTGCTTTACAAGTGCCCGGAAGGACTCCGAGCGGGGCCTGTCGGGGGTGGAAGCCTGCTCCCTCGAGCGGTTGACCCGTACCCGGTGCCGCTCCTCGGCCAGGTTGACCAGGTGGAAATAGGTCGAGAAGGCCCGCACCAACCCCTCGAGGCTGGCGAGGTTGAGCTGGGCGATGAGGTCGCGCACCTTCTGCCTCGCTTCGCTATCGCCCGGATGCTGGCGCAAATGCTTGCTGAGGGCGCGAACGTCCTCCTCGAGGTCAAATAGTTTCTGGCCCGAGAGATCCACGATGGCCCGGCCCAGGGCCCGGCCCAGCAAATCCACCTCGCGCTTGAGCTGGTCGTACAGAGGATCAACGACAGGTTGAATCATAGGGAACGGTTGCCCAAGGGCAACTTGTGCATAAGTTTACACGCTTTGGTGTACCAAAATGCGGGGGAAAGAGCGAGGGCGGGCACGTGGGCCCGCCCCTACGTCATGCGGTTAGCGTTCGGCGTTGGGTGTTTTGCGTACGGCGTACGACGTAGGACGTACGACCCGCGCTCGGCGTTGGGCGTTCGGCTATCAGCTAGCGGCTATCGACCATCGACTATCAGCATTCCACCTACCCCAGCTCCACCTCCCCCCGGAACACCCGCCCCACCGGCTTTCCGCCTTCCCAAAGGGTCAGGTCGGCGGGGGCATCGGGGCGGATGAGGCCGTGCTCGAGCCAGCCTGCCGCCAGCGCGGCGCCACGGGTGAAGGCCCACAAGGTTTCAGCCTCGTTGAGCGACTGGGTGGGGTTGAGGGGATTGTGGAGGGAAGCCTGGATTCCAGCCAGCACGTCGGGCAGAGCGACTGGGGCATCGGAGCCGAAGGCTAGGGGGAGGCCGGTGTTCCACAGGTCACGCAGGCGGAAGGCTTCGTGCTCCTTGCCAGGGAGGTGGTGGCGCACGAGGTCGGCGTCCTCGAGCGCGTGGATGGGCTGCATGGAAAGGGCCAGGGGCAGGCCCTTGAAGCGGGGCAGTTCCTCGTCGCGCACGTGCTGGGCGTGTTCCATGCGGAGCGGACGAGCGGGCGAGACCAGCGGGGCGAGTTGCTCGTACACCTCCAGCAACCCCCTCACCGCCTGCGTCCCGATGGCGTGGGTCACCACGCCAAAACCCGCCCTGAGCACGGCCTCGCCCTGCTCACGGATGAACTCGAGCGGGTCCAGGACGATGCCGTGGGTGCCGTCGGGGTAGGGCTCGATCATCCAGGCCGTGCGGCTGCCCAGCGCCCCGTCGGCGAAGAACTTGACCGCGGCCACCTCGAGCGAATCCCCGCGCCAGCCCGGCTTCACCCCCTGCCAGTTGTCCTTGTCCATAGCCCACCACAGTCGCAGCGGCAGCCGTCCGGAACGGGCCAGTTCCTCGGCGTACTCCAGCGGGCACCAGCCCATGTGGTGGGTAGCGGTGTACCCCCGGCGGGCCAGGTCGCGCAGGCCGCGCTCGAGGTCGGCCACGGTCCCCGGCGGCAGGATGCGCTGGATGTAGCCCTGGGCGGTCTCGAGCAGATACCCCGTGGGCTCTCCTACCCCGTCGCGCACGATGGCTCCCCCCTCGGGATCAGCGCTGTCCCGGCTCACCCCGGCTAGCTCGAGGGCGCGGGTGTTGGCCCAGCCCGAGTGCAGGTCGCGGCTGCGCACGAAGACCGGGTGATCGGGAACCAGCTCATCCAGGATCGACCTATGCGGGTAGTGGTCGAAGAGATAGCCCGCCCCGCGAATCCAGGTCCCCGGCGGCAGGCTTCGAGCACGCTCGGCCACCCTGCGGGCCACCTCACGGGGGTCGTGAACGCCCGACAGGTCGAGGCGTTCCAACTGCTCCCCCCAACCCAGCGGGTGCGTATGTGCATCATGCAGGCCCGGCGTGATGCGCTCGAAGCGGGATTTTTTGGCCCTGGGGTAACGGGCCGAGAGGTCGTGCTCCAGCCCCACGTCGGCGATGCGGTCGCCCTCGAGGTACACCGCCTGCGCCCGCCCCACCTCGGTCATGGTCCAGACGTCTGCGATGAGTAGCATGGGGATCAGTTTATCGGGTGACGGGAAGCGGTAAACCGTCAGCGGTCAGCCGTCAGCCATCAGCGGGAGGCCCGTGGCCTCTGGTAACCCCACCTTCCCTCCCCGCACGCGGGGAGGGTTTATCCCCCCTAACCCCCCTTGCTAAGGGGGGAACAAGGCGTCTTGCGTTTGGCGTTTTGCGTACGACGTAAGACGTACGACGCACGCCCCGCGCCCGGCCACCGGCTATCAGCTATCGGCGTTCAGCGTTGGGCGTTCGGCCATCAGCTATCCCCCCTCCGCCCAAGGACCTACGACCCACCCCTCCCAGCGCCATATACTTTCCCCATGCCCCAGCGGCGCTACCTCTACCACGGACGCATCCTCAACTTAGCCATCGAGGACGAGAGATTCGAGATCGTCGAGCACAAGCACGCCGTGTGCATCCTGGCCGAACGGGAGGGGAAAATCCTCTTCGTGCGGCAGTATCGGCCCGCCGTCGCCAGCGAGACCCTCGAGATCCCCGCCGGGCTCATCGAAGAAGGCGAGGAGGCGCTCGAGGCCGCCCGGCGCGAGTTCGCCGAGGAGGCCCAGCTCACGGGGGATTTCGAGTACCTCAACAGTTTCTACGTCAGCCCCGGCTTCTGCGACGAGAAACTCCACGTCTTCAGGGTCCGCAACCTGCGCCCCGCCTCTGGCATCCCCGACGATGACGAGGATATCGTAGTGGAGTGGCACGACCCCCGCGAGGTGCTCAAGGCCGCGCGGGAGAACCGGACGCAGATCTCGGCTTCGGCCATGGCCGGGATTTTGTTCTACCTCAGCGACTATGCTGCTGATCAATGACCCCCAGGACGCCCCTCCTGGCCCCAAGGTAGTGGCGGTGGGCAGCTTCGATGGCCTGCACCTGGGCCATCAGCACCTGCTACGGCAGGCCCTCCAGGACGCCCATGCCCACCACATGCCGCTGCTGGTCTACACCTTCGACCCCCCCAGCAAGGTCTTCATGAAGGGCGAGGGCTTCCTCACCGACCTCTCCGAGAAGACCGAGCTGCTGCGCGGCCTCGGAGTCGAAATCGCCCTGATCGTGCCTTTCAACGAGGAGTTCGCCCGCCGCGACAAGAGCGAGTTCCTCGGCGACCTGCGCGGCCTCGAGGCCCGCCTGATCTACGTGGGGGAGGATTTCCGCTTTGGCCGGGGCCGGGCCGGGGGCCTCGAAGACCTGGCGAGCGTGGCTCCTATCCGCGTCCTGCCCCTGCTCGAGCTGCCTCGAGACATCGCCTTGCGGCCCGACCTGGCCAACGGGCCGGTCAAATCCAGCCGGATACGCGAGTTGCTCAAAGCAGGTGATGTGGAAGGGGCCAGGGGGCTCCTGGGGCGGCCCTACTCGGCTAGGGGCATCGTGGTCGAGGGCGACCATCTGGGGCGCACGCTGGGCTTTCCCACCGCCAACTTGCAGGTCTCGGCCATGAAGGTACTACCGCTGGGGGTGTACGCGGTGCGGGTACGAACCCACGAAGGGGAGTACGGAGCCGTCGCCAATGTGGGCCACCGGCCTACCCTGGGTGGCCGGGTCCTGCGCTTTGAGGTACACCTGTTCGACTTCGAGGGCGACCTGTACGGTCAGGAGCTCACCGTGGAGTTCATGCACAAGATTCGCGACGAGATGAAGTTCGGTTCGCTCGACGAACTCAAGGCCCAGATCGCCCGCGACGCCCAGGCGGCTCGAGCCGCCCTGGACCTAACCTGATCCGCCTCACGTTACGCACGAGCAATCCGGTGCTCGATCTCAAAGCTTACGATATTGGTCGGCCAAATACCGGGATGATCACAAAAGATTCGCGTTACGAACGTTATTGCTGGCGATCATACGCTGGCCGTATCGGGAGGGCTTAAGTATAATGTTCGCGCGAAGGAGGAAAAACATGCGCAAACCTGCTGTGTTGAGCATAATCGGTGCGGCTGTTTTGGCTGCGTCCGCCCTGGCCGCTGATTTCATCACCTTCGGCTCGGGCTCCACCACCGGGGTGTACTTCCCCGTAGCCACCGGCATCTCCAAGCTCATCAACGATGCCAACATCGACATTCGGGCCAACGCCCGCTCCACCGGCGGCAGCGTGTTCAACATCAACGCCATCGCCTCGGGCGAACTCCAGATGGCGCTGGTGCAGAACGACATCGCCTTCTACGCCTACAACGGCAGCACCATCCCGGCCTTCGAAGGCAAACCGGTGAAGTCCATCCGCAGCGTGGCGATCCTCTACCCCGAAGTCATCCACGTGGTGACCCGCCGCGACTCCAAGATCGCCTCCATCAGCGACCTCAAGGGCAAGCGGGTGATCGTGGGCGACGTGGGCTCGGGCACCGAGCAGAACACCCGCCACGTGCTCGAGGCCTACGGCCTGAGCTTCTCAGATCTGGGCCAGACCATCCGGGCCAGCGCCTCGGCGGGCATCACCCAGCTCCAGGAGGGCAAGGCCGACGCGATGTTTTACACCGTGGGCCTGGGCGCTTCCGCCATCCAGAACCTGGCTCTGACCACCCAGGTCAACCTGGTGCCCATCGAGCCCGACAAGATCAAGGCCATGCAGCGAAAGTACCCCTTCTACGACCAGGTGGTCGTCCCCGGCAACACCTACAAGGGCGAAGCCGTGAGCACCATCACCGCCGCAGTGAAGTCGATGTGGATCGCCGCCGATTCCCTCAGCGCCGACGCCGTGTACAACGTGCTCAAAGCCACCATCGGCAACGAGAAGGCCTTCAAGGAGATCCACCCCAACCTGGCCCGCTACTTCAGCCTCAAGGGTGCGGTGAGGGGCCTGCCGGTGCCGCTGCACCCCGGTGCTGAGCGCTTCTACAAGGAAATCGGCGTGCTGAAGTGAGGGCGTGACCTCAGGCAGGGATGGCGCTGCCGTCCCTGTTTTTTTCGGTTGTATATTGACGTATCTT
Organism: Calidithermus roseus; assembly: GCF_003574095.1. GTDB lineage: Bacteria > Deinococcota > Deinococci > Deinococcales > Thermaceae > Calidithermus > Calidithermus roseus. The sequence continues at coordinate 95,419 of NZ_QWLA01000001.1, read as the reverse complement.
TTTGGCGTTATCCCTGAAGGAGTCGCAATGAGCGAAGTAGATAAGGCTCAACACCTCCTGGAGGAGGTCGAGTTTGGCGGGCGCAAACCCAGGGGCTGGGTGCGCTGGCTGGTTCTGGGGCTGGCAGTGGGCTGGAGCCTGTTCCAGATGTACGCGACCTATGTGGGCACCTTGAATGATCTGGTCTGGCGGGCCACCCACCTGGCCTTCGCCTTCGCCCTGGTGTTCCTGGTGTATCCCTTTGGCAAGCGCAGCTCGAGGAGCCGGATCCCCTGGTTCGACTGGGTTCTGGGGGTCGTGGCCGTGGGCTCGGCGCTGTACGCGGTGTTCGAGTACCGGGGCATCCTCGAAGAGCGCGGCGGTTTCGGCAACCGCACCGATATCTGGGTCGCCTCTTCCACGGTGGTCATGCTGCTGCTGGCCGCCTGGCGGGCCATCGGTCCGGCCATGCCCATCATCGCCGGAGTTTTCATGCTCTTTGCCCTCTCGGGCCCGGCAGGGCTGATCAAGCTCGAGCTGCCCGGCATCCTGGGCGACCTGCACGCGGGAGCTAGCTGGCGCTCGCTGATGAACCAGCTTTTCATGAACACCAACGACTCCATCTGGGGCACGCCCATCGCGGTTTCGGCGGAGACGGTGTTCGTGTTCGTGCTCTTCGGGGCCATCCTCGACCGCGCGGGGGCTGGGCAGTTCTTCACCGACCTGGCCTACAGCCTCCTAGGCGGGGTGCGCGGCGGCCCAGCCAAGGCCTCCATCATCGCTTCCGCGCTCAACGGGATCGTCTCGGGGTCTTCGGTGTCCAACGTGGTGACCGGCGGCCACTTCACCATCTCGACCATGATCCGCGCGGGCTACACCCGCGAGAAGGCCGGGGCCATCGAGGTGGCCTCTTCCTCCAACGGTCAGCTCATGCCCCCGGTGATGGGCGCCGCCGCCTTCATCATGGCCGACCTGCTGGGCGTGCCCTATCCCCAGATCATCATCTTCGCCATCCTGCCTGCCATCCTGGCCTACGGCTCGCTGCTGGTGGTGGCTGACCTCGAGGCCGCCAAGCTGGGTCTGCGTGGGATGGCGCGCAGCGAACTCCCCGACTTCGGCAAGACCTTGCGCAGCGGGCTGCACTATCTGCTGGTGCTGGGCTTCCTGCTGTATTGCCTGCTCTTCGACGATCCCTTCCGCGCCGGGATCAACGGTCCTCTCACCCCCAACACCTCAGCGCTGTACACGGTGTTCGCACTGATGCTGGTGGTCCTGGTGCAAGAGCTTTACCTGGGCTGGCGCAGAGGCAACCTGGTCATGGGCCTGCGCTCGGGGGCACAGATGATCGTGGAGGGGCTCGAGAACGGCGCGCGCAACATGGTGGGCATCGCCATCGCCACCGCGGTGGCCGGGATCATCGTGGGCGTGGTGCTCATCACCAACGTCGGCACCGGCCTGGCCGACATCATGCGCACGCTGTCCTTTGGCAATTTCATCGCCGCACTGGTGCTGGCTCAGCTCATCAGCCTCTTCCTGGGCATGGGCGTGCCCACCACCGCCAACTACGTCATCATGGCCACGCTGATCGCACCCACGCTGTTCAGGCTGGGCGGCGAAGCGGGCCTGGACTACGGCAGCCTCACCTTCGGCACCAACGAAATCGCCATCCTGCTTATCTGCATCAATTTCTTCGCCTTCTACTTCGGCATCATGGCCGACTCCACGCCACCCGTGGCGCTGGCAGCCTACGCCGCCGCCGCCATCTCCAAGGGCGACCCCTTCAAGACCGGGGTGCAGGGCTTCGTCTATGAGCTGCGCACCGCGCTTTTGGCCTACATGATCGTCTTCGACCCCAAGATCCTGCTCATCGGAGTGAGCAGCTTCGGCGAGGGTGTGTGGATCGCGGTGACGGCCCTGCTGGGCATGACGGCCTTCGCAGTGGCGACGATTGGCTACCTGGCGGGGAACGTGAACTGGCTGCTGCGGCTGGTGATGCTGGCCTCGGCGCTGCTGCTGGTCTCCAGCGGCTTCGTCAGCGACCTCGTCGGCATCGCCCTCTTCGCCACCACCTACGCCTGGCAGCGCTTCGTGCTGAGCCGCAGGCCCGTGCAAACCTGAAGCAATGCCCGCCCCATCCTTACAGCGCTGGCTCGAGGCCCTGCTCGAGCCGCAAACACCCCTGCCGCACCGCAGGCACGGCTACGTGCTGCTCTACGCCGTGAGTGGGGTGGCCCAATTGCTGCTGGCCGCACTGGTGTTCGCACTGCTCGAGCCGCTGGGCGCGGTACCCGGCTGGGTGGGGGCGGTGTATCTGGGCATCGCCCTGACCGCCTGGGCCTGGCTGCTGCGGCGCAAGCAACTCGCCAGGCTCAGCAAGCAAAGAACCCGCCACGCCGCCAGCGCGCTGCTGGACGTGGCCGGTCTCTCCACGAGCTTGCTGCTCGCGACGATCGGCCTGCGGGCTGAATTGCCGCTGTGGGCCTTGCTGATCGTGGGTTTTGCCCTCGCCGCCTACGCAGCCGGGCTAGCTGGCCTTCTGCGTCAGCTTGAACAGCCGTGACCACCAGTGCGGTGCAGGAGCGTTCCGCTCCCGCGGCGGCTGGATCAGGCGCCGGATTTCGCTCAGAGCCTCCCTGGCCCGCTCCTGTCCGAGTTCGAAGAGCGCCCCAGCCTGCGAGGCGTCGAAGGTGTCGATGGGATGAGGCGGGTTGAGCCGCACCACCAGATCGGCCTGGCCTAGCGCCAGTTCAACCAGGCGGCGGCGCGAGGCTTCCCCTGCCTGCAAGGCGGCCTCGAGAGCGGTCTTGGGCTCGCTCCAGATGTAGGGGTTGGAGACATCGAAGGCCACCACCGGCCCTAGCCCCAGGCTCAGCGCCGCAGTGACCGGGACCTTTTCGGCCACGTCGCCATCGACCAGCACCCGCCCATTCCAGCGCACCGGTGGGAAGATGCTGGGGATCGCGCTGCTGGCCCGGATGGCCTCAGCCAGCGGCCCCGAGCGCAGGGCAACAAGCTCGCCGGTGTTGAAGTCGGCGGCCTGGATCACCAACGGGAGGGGGCTATCCTCGATCTGCTTGGTGCCGAAGAGCCTGAAGAGCCCTTCCTGGTAGTAACGCCCTTCGGCCAGGGTGGGCTTGCGCAAGAACTCCATCACCCGCACCATCTGGCGCAACTTGCCGCTTTTTTGCAGGCGCTCGAGTTCGGGGTCGTAGAGGGTGTGCAGGACGAAGCTGGGCTCTAGCGGCAGGTCTAAAGCATAGATGGCCGCAGCCAGCGAACCCGCCGAGCTGCCCGCGATACCTGCGACGGGAATGCCCTCTTCGCGCAAAACTTTGAGCAGCCCCAGATGGGCTACTCCTCGCACACCACCCCCGCCAAGCGCAAGCACGACACCCATATTTTTAGAGTAGAGCCACTCCTTCGGTTTAGAATGAGAGCTTATTCCACTTTGCGCTTACCATTGTGGTCGTACGTCGTAGGTTCAAGGCAAGACGCCGGACAGCCTTTCAGGAGCAAAGGGGGATATTCACGAGCCCCCAGTCCTCAGACGTCTCAATGGCTATGGGCTATCGACCATTGCCCGAGGCATTTTGGTAGCATGGTGCGGTGATACCACGCCTTCACGATGTCCCCGGCGTGCTGGGCGAAATCTGCCGCCGTCGTCTGGCCGAGGTGTCGGCGCGGCCTTACCACTTCAGCCCCGACCTGAGCCGGCCCATTCCCTCGTTTTCCCAGGCCCTGGCTCTGCCGGGCCTCTCCCTGATCGCCGAGGTCAAGCGCAAGAGCCCTTCGCAGGGCGACATCGCCGCGCTGGATGCCCCCGCCGTGGCCCGCGCCTACGAGCAAGGCGGAGCCCGTGCCATCAGCGTGCTCACCGAACCTCACTACTTCGCCGGTTCCGAGGAGGACCTGCGGGCGGTGCGGCAGGCGGTGGGGCTGCCCCTGTTGCGCAAGGACTTCATCGTGCACCCTTCGCAAATCCCCGAAGCCCGCGCCCTGGGAGCCTCGGCGGTGCTCTTGATCGTGGCGGCGCTAGGCGAGCTGACGGGGGCTTACCTCGAGCTCAGCCGGAAAAACGGCCTCGAGGCCCTGGTGGAGATCCACGACGAGCGCGAACTCGACATCGCCCTGGAGGCCGGGGCCTCCATCGTGGGGATCAACAACCGCGACCTGGTGAGCCTGAAGGTCAACATGGACACTGCCCCCCGCCTGGGCGAACTGGCCCGCTCGAGGAGCTTCGAGGGCTTGCTGGTCGCCGAATCCGGCTACAGTACCCCCGAGGAGGTGCGCTCGCTCGTGGGCCGCTTCGACGCCGTGCTGGTGGGCACCCGTCTAGCCCGCAGCGGCAACTGGCAAAAGGCCATAGAAGCGCTGATGGCTGCTGCTGACTACCGCCGAATCTGAATGCGCCCCCCTCCGCCGTCCACCTTGAGGCCGATACGGCTGGGAGCCTGGCTATAGTCGGGGCTCTCGTAGAGGTTGAGCGCTCCTAACGGTTACGCTCGCGCAGCAGCAACACCACACCCAGGCCAATCAGGAGCAACGGCCACAGCAGGTCTCCGTTAATGCGGATCCAGCCCAGGTTGTCGAGCAGCAACCACGCTCCGACCAGCAGGAGAATCCATCCCAACACGCTGCTCCCGCTCCCGCCCCGACGCACTTCCTCAACCAGTTGGCGGGCCTTGCCCTGCACCTCCTCGAGCCCCTGACGCAAGCTCTCCTCAGAGCCGGTCGCGGTGGAGCCGGCCTTGGGGATGACAATCCACAAGATGATGTACAGCACGAAGCCACCCCCGCCGAACAGGGCCAGCAATACGAACAGGGCTCGCACTAAGACGGGGTCGATGGCGAAGTATTCGGCCAGACCACCACACACCCCCGCGATCACCTGGTCCTTCTCGCTGCGGTACAGCCTGCGCGGTTCGTTCATCGAATGCCCTCCCGTAAAGAAAATCCGCGAGCAGCCCCGGATTCACGCATCACTTCTCCAGGGATTTCCTGTTCTGCTCGCGCCACAGCAGGTAGGCCCCTACCGTGATCATCGCCAGAGGGAGCAGCACCTCGAGCGCTCCCCTAAACCAGCCTATCGTCAGCAAGACCAGGAGGGCCGTAGCGATAGCCGGGAAGATGGCCCAGCGCTGGCCGGTGGCGAACACCGCCGCGAAGGTAACGGTCAGGCCCAGGAAAAACAACGTTCCCCCGTCAATCCCCCAGACGCCCTCGAGGCCCGCCACCAGCGCCAGGGTGAGCAGGGTACCCCCTGGGATGATCGCCCACCAGTTTTCCCGTCGGTACAAGTAGACGCCCAGGAAGCCCAGGCCGATGGCTCCTAAAAACAGCGAGCCGCCCAGCTCCCCTAACTGGTCGCCAAAAGCGATCAGGCCAGCGATGGCCAGCAACACGAGGCCGGGAATAAGGGGCCAGGGCCGGGTGCGGTCCTGGAAGAAAAAGGCCAGGAAACCCAGCCCCGCCCCGGCAAATACCAGGGCAATGAAAGTCTCGCCGATGTTGACGCCAAGGTTGTGCAACAAGAACAAGATGCCTAGGCCCAACAGCACGAGCCCGATGATCGGTCTGGAATTGTCGTTTGACATACCGACCTCCTTTAGGCCCATACTAGATCCTTTCGGCCAGGACTTTCCTCCAGCTAAAGTCATAGCCGGGGCCTGACTTTTGTCATGACGGGCCTCCCGCGTCGCCCGGCCCACCCGCAAAAGCCCTGGATCGGCGTCCTCACGCAAACTCCAACGCTTTTTTTGAGCCCGCAGGTGAAAACGTATAATACGCCACGGCTGAGGCTATATCCTCACAACGCTTTAGGAGGCAACGGTGAACTTACACGAGTATCAGGCCAAAGAAATCCTGGCGAAGTACGGCATACCGGTTCCCCCCGGCAGGATCGCCTACACCGCCGATGAAGCCAAGCAGATCGCTACCGAGTTTGGCGACACAGTGGTGATCAAGGCCCAGGTTCACACCGGTGGCCGAGGCAAGGCAGGCGGCGTGAAGCTGGCCAAGACGCCCGAGGAAGCCCGCGAGAAGGCCGGCCAGATCCTAGGGCTCAACATCAAGGGCTTCATCACCAAGAAAGTCCTGGTGGCCAAGGCTGTGGACATCGCCAAGGAGTACTACGCCGGCCTCATCCTCGACCGCGTGACCCAGCGCGTGGTGTTGATGCTCTCTAAAGAAGGCGGGGTGGACATCGAGGAGGTGGCCGCTGAGCGCCCCGAGGCGATCATCAAGCACGCCATCGACCCGCACAAGGGCCTCAGGCCCTTCGAGGCCAGGGAACTGGTCAAGCGGGCCGGGATGGAGGGCAACCTCAACAAGCTGGCACAGATCCTCGTGCAGCTCTACCACGCCTACGAGGGCATCGACGCCTCGACCGCCGAGATCAACCCGCTGGTGGTGACGGCCAGCGGCGACGTCGTCGCCGCCGATGCCAAAATCGTCCTCGACGACAACGCCCTCTACCGCCACCCTGAACTTTCCCGCCTGCGCGAGGAAGAAGCCGAACACCCCCTCGAGGTCGAGGCCTCCAACTACGGCTTCGCCTACGTCAAGCTCGAGGGCAACGTGGGCATCATCGGCAACGGCGCGGGCTTGGTGATGTACACCCTCGACCTGGTGCAGCGGGTGGGGGGCAAGGCCGCCAACTTCCTCGACATCGGCGGCGGGGCCAAGGCCGATATCGTGTACAACGCGCTCAAGGTGGTGCTCAAAGACCCCGACGTCAAAGGCGTGTTCATCAACATCTTCGGCGGAATCACCCGCGCCGACGAGGTAGCCAAGGGCGTACTGCGGGCCATGGACGAGGGCATCCTGACCAAGCCCGTGGCCATGCGGGTCGCCGGGACTGCCGAGGAGGAGGCCAAGAAGCTGCTCGAGGGCCGCCCCATCTATATGTATCCGACCTCTATCGAAGCTGCCAAAGCCATCGTCGCGATGACCGGAGGTGCCCAATGAGCATCCTCGTCAACAAAAACACCCAAGTCCTCGTGCAGGGCATCACCGGGCGCGAGGGGGCTTTCCACGCCGAGCAGATGATGAAAGCCGGGACCAAGATCGTCGCCGGGATGACGCCCGGCAAGGGCGGGCAGATGGCCCAGGGGGTTCCGGTCTACGACACCGTCAAGGAGGCCACCCACCACCACCGCATCGACGCTTCGATCATCTTCGTGCCCGCACCGGGTGCGGCGGACGCGGCGCTCGAGGCTGCTCACGCCGGAATCCCGCTGGTGGTGCTGATTACCGAGGGCATCCCCACCATGGACATGGTCAAGGCCGTAGCCGAGATCAAAGCCATGGGTAACGTGCGCCTCATCGGCGGCAACTGTCCCGGCCTGATCACCCCCGGCGAGTGCAAACTGGGCATCATGCCCGCCAACGTGTTCAAGCGCGGCAAGGTGGGCCTCATCAGCCGCTCGGGCACCGTGACCTACGAGACCGCCAAGGCCCTCTCCGACGCGGGCTACGGCATCTCGACCTGCATCGGCATCGGCGGCGACCCCATCATCGGCACCACCTTCAAGGACCTGCTGCCCATGTTCAACGACGACCCCGAGACCGAGGCCGTGGTGATCTGCGGTGAAATCGGCGGCTCCGACGAGGAAGACGCCGCCGAATACATCAAGGCCCACATGAAGAAGCCCGTGGTGGGCTTCATTGGCGGGCGCAGCGCCCCCAAGGGCAAGAAGATGGGCCACGCCGGGGCTATCATCATGGGCAACGTGGGCACCCCCGAGTCGAAGCTGGCCGCCTTCGCCGCCGCCGGCGTGCCCGTAGCCGACACCATCGACGAGATCGTGGAGTTGGTGCGGGCCAAGCTGGGCTAATCCCTACCAGCAACCCCAAGGGCGACCCGTAGGTCGCCCTTGCTTCTTTAGTGGTATCCGGCTACTTTGTGTCTTCTTGACTATTCACCGGCTCGTTTGTAAAGAGCGCCACCTCGCATGAATGGCATCTGGTGGGGATAGAGGGCGCTAAGGTCTCCAAAGGGTATGAAGGAGGGTAGCGCATTCGCACTTGGGATCTACTTGAGCTAGACTTTAGTAGATCCACGGTCTGAGGTTTGTATGCCAAAAACTCAAGCCTATGCGGCCTCCTGGGCAAACTGGCTGATCTCCAGATGGGATGCGTTGGGCATGCTGTTTTGGCTACCCTATCTTGGGCTGTTTGTGTTGCTCGCACTTGCCGTAACCCTGGCCAAGTGGTGGGACGGCAGTTTGGCCGTGGGACAATTTTTACCCCTACAAATTCTGGCGGCGAGCTATGTTCCTTGGGGATTGCTGCTGATTCGCTACTTGATTCGAGCCGCACAAGAAGCGCTCGAGAATATTCAGCCTACCTTAGAGCCGAGTGAGGCTGACTATCAGGAACTCCGCTATCAGCTCTCGGTGGCCCCGGCTGTGCCTACGCTGGCTGCCACCCTGATCGGTGCGGGCTTTGGAATGTTCTACTGGCTGGTCATTATGCAACCGGTTCACCCTTTTATTTTGTGGGGTTCCTCCCGTTTAAGCCTGGCGATTGATTTAGGGATTGCGTTCTTGATCTGGGCAGTACTCGGTACGCTGTTTTTTATTGCCTTGCGCCAGAGCCGAACCCTCCAGCAGATTTATAGCCGCATCGAACAGATCAATCTAATGCTACCCCAACCCTTATATGCCCTTTCCAACCACACTTTGGTAGCCGCCGTGGGCGGCACCCTAATCAACTATGTCTGGTTCGCCGTACTCAGCCTGACCATCACCCACCCTCCCCCCGCCATCATCGCGGTTTCGTTAGGGATAGAAGCCATAATCGTGATGGTATTCGTACTTCCACTGTGGAGCATTCATATTTTGCTGCTAGAAGAGAAACATCGCCTGCAAGGCCTACTCAATGAGCGTTTACGAAAGGTCACTACCGACTTGCACCAGACCATAGACGCAGGGATGCTCGAGAAAATTGACCCGGTGCAAAAAGCCCTCTCCAGCATCCAGATTCAGCAAGCCGTTTTAGATCGAGTTTCCACCTGGCCCTGGCAGCCTGAGACCTTCCGCATCCTTTCCACTGCCATAGCGGCTCCTCTCCTAATCTGGTTGGTACAGCGAATCCTGAGCCGTTTATTCACCTGAGACGCTCTATGGTCATTCAGCAAACCATTCTCAGACCGTATCCGCCCAGTTGGGTAGATTGGCTCTACGACTGGATAGAGCGAAAACCCGTCCCATTCGGGTTGCTTTATGTGGCAATGGGCTTGTGGTTTTTTACTGCCGAGACGCTGGTCAAGTGGTGGGACGGCAGTTATCCGGTGGGCACCATAAACCTGTTTCATTTCATCAACAGCAGCATGTTTGCCATCGGCCTGGGACTGGTGCACTACCTGCGTAAGTCGGCTAGAGCAACCTTTGTGCATTTTCGACCCTTCTTACCCATGAACGACCAGGACAGCGATATTGAATGTTACAAACTCACCACGGCCCGTAGTCACTGGGCCCTGCTGGCCAGCCTGCTAGGGGTTTCGTGGGCCCTGCTACAGCATCACACTGCCCCGGCCAAAGAAACCTCGCTGATGTTTACTTCCCTGCCCGCCAGCGTGATAGACATGATCATCCTGTTGGTTTTTTGGTGGACCCTAGGGGGGTTGATTTACTGGCTAATTCACTATCTACGGGCTAGTGAAAAGATGCACCGAAAAAGCAATGCTGACCTGATGCGGCCTCAGGCTTTATATGTGTTTTCCCGGCTCAACTTGCGAATCGTCATCGGGGTGACTTTTATCAACTACGCCTGGCTTTATTTTGCCCCTCGGCAAAGCCTGCAATACAGCGATTACCTGACCTGCTTGGTAGCAGAGTTGGTGGTGCTGGCGGCGTTTATTTGGCCTGCTTGGGGTATCCACGGGGTGCTTCTTAAGGAAAAGCGCCGTTTGCAAGACGAAGCGCACTCGAAGATCGAGCGCCTGGTAACCCAGCTTTATGTCGAGATCGACATGGGTAGCTACCAGCAGATGGACGGCGTCTTTAAGGGGCTGGTGGCCTTGCAAACCGAGACTGCATTGCTCGAGCGCAGTTCTACTTGGCCCTGGCCGGTCGAGACCCCTAGACTACTGGCAACGGCGATTTTTGTTCCCATTCTCTTGTGGGTCGCTCAGCGCCTGCTCGAGCGCTTTGGCATCTAAGGGGATGATGATACCCGCTCAAACCCTCACCACTTCGTCAGTTACCCCAAGCTTGCGATTTTTTATCAGCGCCAGCTTACAAGAACTGACCGAAGAACGCCTGGTTGCGCGAAGTGTAATCCAGAATCTGGGTCACGCTTGTGTGATGTTCGAGATGGGAGCTAGGCCTCATCCCCCACAAAGCCTGTATCGGTTCTATATTCAGCAGAGCCAGGTCTTCGTGGGGATTTACTATCAGCGCTATGGTTGGATTGCTCCCAACATGACCCTTTCGGGTCTGGAGGACGAGTATCGCTTGGCCGCCCACCTACCCCAGCTGATCTACATCAAGGAACCCTCCCCCAGACGAGAGCCTCGCTTGACTCAGTTGCTCGATACCATCCGGGCCACGGCTACTCATCCCAAAACCTTCTCGACCCTCGAGGAATTGCGTCAACTGTTGCACGCCGACCTGGTTCAGCTAAACCAACAGCCCCCTCCCGCTCTATCAGAATCCAAGCCTGCGGTGATACCGCAGCTTCCAGCCGCTCTGACCTCCCTCATCGGACGTGATGACGAGATCGCAGCCGTCCGGACTCTATTGTTGCAAGGGGAAAGATTGGTAACGCTGGTGGGTCCAGGCGGGGTGGGCAAGACCCGGATCGCCGCAGAGGTAGCCCGTGGGCTCGAGCTGCAGTTAGCAGATGGTGTGCACTTTATTTCCCTCACAACCCTGAGCGACCCGGCTATGTTGTTACCGTCCATTGCCCGCAGTTTCGGCCTGCTGGAGTCGAGTAGTCGCCCGCTCATGGAGAGCCTGCTCGAATACCTGTATCCCAAGAAATTGTTGCTGGTGTTGGATGGTTTTGAAGGTATATTGCCTGCGGCGCCATGGGTCAGCGAGCTTTTGGGAAAAGCCCCAGGCCTTCAGATTCTGATCACCAGCCGCGCGGTGCTACGGATTTTCGGTGAACGAGATTTTGCGGTTTCCCCTCTGCAACTCCCGCCCAGCGGCGCGGATTTTGCCCAGCTCAGCCAGAGCGAAGCGGTGCGGCTTTTTGTGGAGCGGGCCGCCGCAGTCAATCCCAACTTTTCGTTAACCGCCGAAAATGCCCCTATTGTGGGAGAAATTTGCCGCCGCCTGGACGGCTTGCCGCTGGCGATTGAACTCGCCGCCGCGCGAATCAAGGTGTTGCAACCCAAGGCTTTACTGCAACGCCTGTCCAACCGCCTTAAAACGCTGACCGATGGGCCTCGCGACCTCCCTGAGCGCCAGCGCACCCTGCGGGATGCCATCGAGTGGAGTTATCGGTTGCTGTCGGCTCAAGAGCAGCGCTTATTTACCTGCATGGCGGTATTTGTGGCCGGAAGCAATTTGGAAGCCGTTGAAGCAGTCTGTCATGATGAAACCGATCTGGATTTACTCGATGAGGTCATTGGTCTTGTAGAAAAGAGCCTGGTGGTTCAAACGCAACCGAGCCTCGAGCCCCGCTTTTCGATGCTCGAGACTATACGCGAGTTTGCCCTGGAAAAACTCGAGCTTTCCGGACAAGCCCCCAAGCGCCGCGAGATACACGCCGCCTACTACCTCGAGTTGGCCGAGGCGGCCAATGCCGGGCGTATCGGCCCCCAGCAGATAGGTTGGCTGGAACGGCTTGACCTCGAGCAGGCCAACCACCGCGCAGCCCTAACCTGGCTGATTGCAAACCAAAAAGCCACAGAAGCCCTGCGTCTGGCCTCGAGCCTGCGCTGGTTCTGGGACTTACGCGGCCAATTTAGTGAGGGGTGGCGCTGGCTGCAAGACGCACTGGCTCTACCTGGAGAAGTTCCTCCGTTGATTCGCGCAAACGCATTGATGGGTCTGGGGGTTTTGCTTTGGCGACAAGGAAACTACACCACCGCCCGCCCACTGATGGAAGAATCCCTGGCTCTCCGCCGAGCCCATGGCGACCTGGAAGGCATCGCCAATGCCTTGCAAAATCTGGGCAACCTAACGACGCATCTGGGCGATTTTGCATCGGCCCGCACCTACCAAGACGAAAACCTTTCGATTCGGCGACGGCTTGGAGAAAAAAGCAACCTGGCCGATGCCCTTTTCTCTCGTGGCAATCTGGCACTGGTGGAGGGCAAGTTATCTGAGGCTAAAAGCCTGTATCTGGAAAGCTTAGCGGCCTATACGGAAGTGGGAGATGCGCTGGGCCTTCCCTTTGTGGTGGTTAATCTGGCTGAGGTGGCTCGGCTAAGGGGCGATTATCCGGCTGCCCAGACCCTAGGCGAAGATGCTATGCGCCGCGCAGAGCAACTAGGCGACCGACTGCGTCTCGCCAACGCCTTGCAAAGCCTGGGTCTTACCGCTCGAGACCAGGGCCAGCTTGACGAAGCTGAAGCAAAGCTGCAACAAAGCCTGGCTATTTACCGCGAGCTAGGGCATGGGCTCAAGATTGGTTTTGTTAGCAGCGAATTGGGCACGGTTATGCTGCAAAAAGGCCGCCTCGCCGCAGCAAGGCAGTTACTTGAGGAGGGCCTTAGAACCCACAACTCCCTAGGACTCAAACCCGGTGTTGCCTATGGGTTGTTGGGCCTGGCCGAAACGGCCCTGCGAGAAGGAAATCTCGCCGAAGCCAAAGAGTATCTCCGCAGCGGTTTTCCCATGGCCTATCAAACCACCGACCACCTCACTATAGTCCGCTACCTGGAAACTCTGGCCCTTTTACTCTTGCACAGCAACCCGATCCAATCGGCGCGCCTGTTTGGCGCGGCTCAGGTTATACGCCAAAAAAACGAGGTTGTGGTGACCCCAGCCGAACAACCCACATTACAAGCGGGGTTACATCAACTCTCCCGCGTTTTCGACAAACAAACCCTCGAGCAGCTCAAACAAGAGGGGCTGGAGCTGGATTTGGCCACCAGCTACCTGGAAATGCTCGACTAAAGTCACTCTCGCCTGAGAGGCAAAGCACCGAAGGCCAACCCAGGGGGGTAGGAGAGCTTCCCGCGCAAAGCTTGGCAATCTGGTTGTGTCCAAAGCTCAAGCGAGAAGCGCTTACTGCCGAACCTTTGGGCTCACCCTTTTCAGGCATAGCGGGTGTGGAGTAACGCAGCTTCCCCGGCGAGTTCGGCCAGGGACTCCAGCCGTACCCCGACCTCGAGCCCCTTCCGAGCCAGATAGGGCAATACCAACTCGGTGCTCAAATTGCCCACCAGGTCGTCCCCGGCGAAGGGGCAGCCCCCGATTCCGCCCAGCGCGCCCTCGAGCCAGCGCACTCCGCTCGCCAGCACGGCATCCACCTTCTCTAGCGTGCCCTCAGGCCTCGAGTGCAGGTGGGCCCCGATCTCCTCAGGACCAAAAGCCCGGACCACCGCGCTCAGGGTCTCTCCGATGACTTCGGCGGTCGCCACGCCGTAGGTATCGGCCAGGGCGATCTCCTGAACGCCCATTTCTCGCAGCCTGCCCACGAACTCCACGGGAAGCTGGGGGCTCCAAGGGTCGCCATACGGGTTGCCGAAGCCCATGGAGAGGTACACGACGAACTTCAGCCCATTCCCGGCCATATCGCGCATGCGGGCCACCTGCTCCCAGGAGTCGGCGATGGTCTTGTTGAGGTTCTTGAGCTGAAAGGTCTCGCTGATGGAGAAGGGATAGCCCACGCTGGTCACGCCCTGCGCTTGCAGGGCGCGCTCGAGGCCCTTTTCATTGGCAACGATGACCAAATATTCCCGGCCCCCAGGCGGAGGCAGCTCGGCCAGCACGGCCTCGGCATCGGCGTGCTGGGGCACCCATTTGGGCGAGACGAAACTGGTGAGGTCGAGATGGCGAAAGCCAGCCTCGAGCAGTCGCTTGAGGTAGGCGACCTTTTGCGCGGTAGGGATGAATCCCTTGAAGCCCTGCCAGGAATCCCTGGGACATTCCACCCATTTCATGCTCGGTAATCGTACCGCGCGATGCCGTCGGGTTGCACTACGTAGAGTTCGCCGAAGCGGGGCAACCCCAGCGCGAAGAAGCGCCGCAGCATCCGGCATATGAGCTCGCCGTCGGTCACGTCGGGGTGCAGCACGATGCGCCCGGCAGCTACCGGCAGCTTGATGGGGTCGCTGAAGTCGAGGTCCAGGGTGAGTAGAATGCGGCCCTCGCGGTGCAAATAGGCGTTGAGGGTCTCGTCCGAGCGGCCCGACAACCCCACGTCGCGCACCGTCAGCACGTCGTGGCCCTCGGTGAGCAGCCACCACGAGACGGTCAGGGGGATGTTCTCATCCAGCAAGATCTTCAGGGTCGTCATAGACGTTGAGTTCGATCCACTCGTAGTTGCTCATGCGCGCGCCGTAAAGCAGCGCGGCCTGCACGTCCTCACGGGTCAGGGCAGGGTACTCCTCGAGCACCTCCTGCACCGACAGGCCACAAGCCAGCAACTCCAGGATCGTGTGCACGGCGATGCGGGTCCCCCTGATGCGGGGCCGACCACGCAGCACGTGGGGGTTGGAGTTGATGCGGGAGAGCAAAGCGTCGTGAGACCGGGCGCTGAGTTTCAAGATGGCCTCCCCTCTCCTCCCCGCAAAGCACCGGCAGGTCCTCGGTTGTAGCGTGGGAAACGGCTCTCCGTCGCGCTATATCCGAGAACCCCTAGCCATAAAAGCCTGCTTTGGGGTCGTCTGGCTTCAGGATACCCGAAAACTGCAAGAGAATGCGGGAAAAGGTCACGAAGGGGTCGTACGTCGTACGCCAAACGCCGCGGGTCACGTTGGGGGCGTTTTGTGTTTGGCGCACCTTAGCCATCGGCTCATACCTGAAACACCCCCACGTTCATCTGCTCACGCACGGGATTGAGCGCACAGGCCTCGAGGCTCCTCACCAACCGCTCGCGCGTCTCGTGAGGGAAGATCACTTCGTCTACCCACAACCGCGCCGCCGCATAGCGCGGGTCGAGGGTTTCCTCGTAGCGGCCCTTGATGCGCTCGTAGAGCTCCTTGAGGTCCTGGTCGGTGGGGGTTTTGCCCTCGCGCTCGAGCTTGGCGACCTCGATCTCCAGCAAGGTCTTGGCGGCCTGCGCCCCGCCCATCACGGCGTACTTGGCGCTTGGCCAGGCGTAGATGAAGCGCGGGGCGTAGGCTTTCCCGGCCATGGCGTAGTTGCCCGCGCCGAAGGAGCCGCCGGTGATGAGGGTGATCTTGGGCACCACCGAGTTGCTCACCGCGTTGACCAGCTTGGCTCCCCGCCGGATGATGCCCTGCTGCTCGGACTCCTTGCCCACCATGAAGCCGGTAACGTCCATGAGGAACAGCAAGGGGATGAAGCGCTGGTTGACCTCGAGGATGAAGCGGGCGGCCTTGTCGGCGGCCTCGGCGTAGATCACGCCTCCGACTTCGATCTTCCCCGACCCGCCGGGAGGGGCAGGTTTTTTGATGATGGTGCGTTGGTTGGCGACGATGCCCACCGGGAAGCCGCCCAAGCGGGCGTAGCCACAGACCAGGGTCTCGCCGTAACCGCCCTTGAACTCGTGGAACTCCGAGCCATCCACCAGCCGGGCGATCACCTCGCGCACGTCGTAGGGGCGGGTGCTATCGGGCGAAACCAGGCCGTAGAGGTCTTCGGCAGCGTAGGCCGGTTCCACTGGAGGGATGCGCTCACGGGCCCAGGGAGCGAGCTCGGGGGCAGAGTACAGCGCCGCCAGGGCGCGGATGCGCTCGATGGCGGCCTCGTCGCTGGGCTCGTAGAAGTCCACGGTGCCCGAGATTTCGGCGTGCATGCGGGCCCCACCCAGTTCCTCCGAGCTGACTTCCTGCCCGATGGCGGCTTTGACCAGCGCGGGCCCGGCCAAGTAGAGCCCCGAGCCCTCGGTCATGATCAGCGCGTCGGTCATCAGCGGCAGGTAGGCCCCGCCCGCCACGCAGTTGCCCATGATGGCCGAGATCTGGGGGATGCCCAGACCTGACATGCGAGCATTGAGGTAGAAGATGCGCCCGAAGTCGTCCTGGTCGGGGAAAACCTCGTCCTGCAGGGGCAGGAAGACCCCGGCGGAGTCGACGAGGTAGACGGTGGGGATGCGGTTCTCGAGCGCAATGGTCTGCGCCCGGATGACCTTCTTGGCGGTGATGGGGAAAAAAGCCCCGGCCTTCACGGTGGCGTCGTTGGCAACGATCATCCAGTCGCGCCCGGCGATCTTGCCGATGCCCGTGACCACGCCCCCACCAGGAGCCCCACCCCACTCCTCGTACATGTGCCAGCCGGCATAGCTCAGGATTTCCTGAAACTCGCTCTGCGGATCGATCAGCCGGGCGATGCGCTCGCGGGCAGTGAGCCGCTTGCGGGCGTGCTGCCGTTCGATGGCCTTCCTGCCCCCACCTCGCCGGACGACCTCGAGGCTGCTCCTGAAGTCGGCGATGCGCTCGACCCAGGCGTCCTTGTTCTGCTTGAAGGTCGGGTTGTCCCGGTCCTCGGGCTTGAGTGCGCTGCTGAGCATGAATAAAGTCTAACGGATTTTTGCAAGAAAGCAGTAATTCCGTCAGGTTTCCGCCGACATGCCCCTACAGCGAAGCCGCCACCTCGCCAATGAGCTCGGCCACCGCGTAGGCATCGTAAATGTCGCTGTAGCCCATCAGCGAGACGCGGAAAATCTTGCCCTTGAGCGCCCCCTGCCCACCGATGATGGTAGCCCCACGCAGCGCGAAGGCCTCCTTGAGCCTAGCGTACGTCACCCCCTCGGGCAGGTAGAAAGCTGTGGTGGCGGGGCTTCTGACCTCGGGGACGGGCTTGAAGCCAGCGGCTTCGCCCGCTTCGTAGAGCAGGGCGTTTTGCTTGGCCTTTAGGCAGAGGTGGTCCTCGAGCTGGGGCAGCACCTCACCCAGCACTCCGGCCACCGCCGCGACCAGGTTGATCGCGGGTGTCCAGGCCGACTCCCCCTCCTTCTGCACCTTGAGTTCCTTGGCGAGGTTGAGGTAGTACCCCCTGGGCTTGAGGCGCTCCAGGGCCCTGGGCGAAAGCGCGGCATAGCCCAGCCCCGGCGGGCACATGGTCCCCTTCTGCGACCCCGAGGCGGCGGCGTCCACGCCCCACAGCTCCAGCGCCACCGGGCTCACCAGCAAGCTGGTGACCATGTCGGCCACCACCAACGCCTCGGGGAAGCGGGCCTTGAAAGCCTTCGCCAGCTCCTTGACGTCGTTGAGGGCTCCGGTCGAGCTTTCCGAGTGGGTCAGCAAAGCCCCGTGGAAAGGCCCCTCGAGCCCCTCGAGCAGGCCCGGCTCCACGCTCTTGCCGTACTCGAGGTCGAGCCGCTCCACCTCCAGGCCCATGGCCTGGGCGATCTCGGCCCAGCGCTCGCTGAACTTGCCGTGCACGGGCACCCACACCCGCTCGCCCGGCGCGAAGAGGTTGAGCACCAGCGCCTCCATGGCCGCGGTGCCCGATCCGGTGAGGATCAGCACCTCGCCTTGGGTATTCCAGGCTTGCTTGAGGCCCTCTCTGGCGGCCTTGAACAGGCTGCGGGCTTCGTCGGTGCGGTGGTGCAACTGGGGCCGGGCCAGGGCTTCGATCGCTTTTGGGTGAAGCTCGACCGGGCCAGGGGTCAGCAGGCGGCGGCGGTAGACCGACATGGCACCAAGTCTAGCCGATCACAGCGCCGCCAGGTCAACGCGCTCCAGCACGTCCAGCCCGCGCAGGGTCTCCAGCGTCGCTTCGCTGGGGCGCTCGTCGATCAGGAGCACGAATAGCGCGTGGCCGCCGGGGTGGTCGCGGCCAAGCTGCATCCCGGCGATGTTCACGCCCGCGTTGCCCAGCAGGGTGCCCACCTTGCCCACCACGCCGGGCTGGTCGCGGTTGACGCAGATGAGCATGTAGCCCTCGGGCAGGGCCTCGAGGCTGTGACCGTCGATGCCCACGATGCGGGGTTTGCCACCCAGCACGGCTCCACGGGCCTTGCGGGTCTCCTTGTCGGTCTCCAGGGTCACCTCGATGACCTGGAGGTAGTCCTGCGGCTGCTCGACGTGGCGGGTGCTGAGGTGAATGCCCCGGTCGCGCAGCAGGGGCCGCGCCGAGACCAGGTTGACCGCGCCCTCCTCGAGCACGCTCCCCAGCAGGCCCTTGGCCACCGCCGAAGCGATGGGGTCGGGGTTCTTCTCGAACTCGCCGTAGAAGGTGACCTCGAGCGCCTGCGGGCGGCCCTGGGTGATCTGCGGCAGCAGCCTGCCCAGCGCCTCGCCCAGCGGCAGCCAGCCCTGGAACATCTGCAAGCCCTCGGGGTCAAAGCCGGTGTTGAGGGCGTAGGCCAGGTTGCCCTGAAGCGTCTCGATGACGCGCTCGAGCACCGCCTCTCCCACCCGGTCCTGGGCCTCAACGGTGTTAGCTCCCAAGTGTGCGGTGTGGGTGACCTTGGGGTGCTGCACCAGCGGGTGCTCGACGTTGGGGGGCTCGAGTTCGAAGACGTCCAGACCCACCGCGAAGAGATGGCCCTCGGAGAGCACCTCGATGAGGGCTTTCTCGTCGATGATCCCGCCCCGCGCCGCGTTGACCACTACAGCTCCCTTGGGCAGCAGGTACAGCTCGCGCCGCCCGATGAGGCCACGGGTCTCCTCGTTGAGGGGAGTGTGGACGGTGAGGAAGTGGCACTGGCGCAGCATGTCGGCCAGGTCGTCGAGCAGTTCGACTCCCAGCGTCTCGGCGCGGGTGCGGGGGATGTAGGGGTCGTAGGCCAGCACCCGCATGTTAAAGGCCTTGGCGAAGCGGGCCACCTGCCCTCCGATGCGCCCCAGACCCACGATGCCCAGGGTCTTGCGGTCGAGCTCGAGGCCTAAGTACTTGCGATCCCACACCCCCTCGCGGATCTTGCGGTCCGAATCCACCACGCCCCGCGAGGCCGCCAGCAAAAGCGCCCAGGCCAGCTCCGCCGCCGAGCGGGTGTTGGCCTCGGGCACGTTGACCACCAGGATGCCCCGGCGGCTGGCGGCCTCGAGGTCGACGTTGTCCACCCCCACGCCGCCCCGGCCCACCACCTTGAGGTTTTTTCCGGCCTCGAGCAGCGCCTCGTCTACCTGGGTGCGGCTGCGGGTGATGAGGGCATCGTAGCCTCCGATCACCTTGAGGATTTCCTCACGGGGCATGTTGGGTCTGTAGTCGAGCCTTATGTCCCCGTTCCTTACCTCGCCCAGCCGCATCTCATCCGTAACCAGAACCCGCCACATATCGACAGAATCTACCACTCCTTGGTATACCGTACAAGCGCGGCAGGCAGCATCTCGCCCATCCAATCCCGAAAGCCCAATCCAGCAGTGTTGCTCGGCATTTGGCCTCGAGCGTACGGCGCTTAGGAGGCGCTTTGCATCCCCGTGTGCTAAACTTTCACCGTCACAAAGACACAGCAATCGCCCTTCCCGCAGGGGTGGGTCTCTGCGGGCTACTAAGGAGGAAAAATGAAAATCGGACTGGTGACCGACTCCACCTCAGACCTATCGCCCGCACAGGCCCAGGCGCTTGGGGTACAGGTGGTTCCGCTGTACGTCAACTTCAAAGGCAAGGTCTACAAGGACTGGGTGGAGATCAAGCCCGCCGACATCTTCGAGGGGGTGCGCGCCGGAGCCGAGTTGCCCAGCAGCAGCCAGCCTTCCCCGCAAGACTTCAAGGAAGCCTACGAGAAGGCCCTGCAAAGCGCCGACCACGTGCTCTCCATCCACATCTCCTCCAAGCTCTCGGGCACCGTGCAGTCGGCTCAGCTCGCCGCCAGCGAGTTTCCTGGCCGGATCACCATCTTCGACTCTCTGGCCGCATCCCAGGGCATCGGAATGATGGTCGAGCGGGCCAAGGAATTGCTCGACCAGGGGGCCGACCTGCGCTCGACGATGACCGAACTCGAACGCATCCGCACCGACCACAAGGTGCTCTTCTCGCTGGCCACGCTGGAGTACCTCAAGAAAAACGGGCGCATCGGCGGAGCCCAAGCCCTGCTGGGCAGTCTGCTGGGCATCAAGCCCATCCTCACCATCAAGGAGGGCCGGGTAGAGCCCGTCGGGCGGGCCAGGGGCGAGAAAAAGGCGCTGGCCGAAATGGTGGAAGGCTTCAAAGCCTGGACCCAGGGCCGCAAGCGCATCCGCATCTACTACCTCTACAACGGCGACATCAGCGCGGTAGAGGCCTTCAGGGCAGCGGTACGCAGTTCGGGGCTACCTGTCGAGGAGCACAGCAGCAGCGAGGTGGGGGCGGTGATCTCCACCCATACCGGCCCTGGGGTCTACGGCTTCTACGCTTATAGCCTCTGAAAGAGACGTCGATAGTCGATGGCTGATAGCCGAACGCTAAGCACGTAAGCGTGGGTCTTACGTCCTACGTCGTACGCAAAGCGCAAAACGCCTTGGCCTTCGACCCCCGACGCTGGCTAGTGACACACTCCACAGCAGGAGGATCCCCATGAAAATCACCTTCGTCGCGGACTCGACCATCGGCCTGGCCCCCGAGCAAGCGGAAGCCCAGGGGATCTACCTCGTGCCCCAACAGGTAATCGTCGAGGGCAAGGCGTTCCGCGACTATGTGGAGATCCATCCGCAGGAGGTAGTCGCCGCTCAGCTCGGCGGGAAGAAGGTGGGAACCAGCCAGCCCTTGCCTCAGGATTACGAGGTGTTGTACGAGCGCTTGTTGGGGGCTTTCGAGCGCATCGTCTCGGTGCACGTCTCCTCCAGGCTCTCGGGCACCGTCTCCACGGCCAGGGCCGTGGCCGAGCGCTTTGGTGAGCGCGTGAAGGTGCTGGACTCCCTCAGCATCAACGGCGGGCTGCACTTCGTGCTCGAGGAGGCTCGGCGCAGGCTGGCTCAGGGGGTTTCCTGGGAGGGTCTGGAGGCGGCGGTGGCCCCCCTGCTCCCCAAAATCCGCGGCTACGTGCTGCCGGCTACCCTCACCTACCTGCACCGGGGCGGGCGCATCGGGGGCTTGCAGCACTTCGTGGGCAGCCTGCTCAAGATCCTGCCCATCCTCGAGGTCTACGGCGGCACCGTGCAGCCGCGCGAGCGGGCACGTGGCTACCACAAGGGGTTACAGCGCATGGCCGAGTTGATGCACAAGGACTACCCCCAAGGCGCACGGGTGATCCTGGCCCACTCCGACAACCCCCAGGCCACCCAGGCCCTGGCCGAGCTGATCCGGCAAGAGGGTGTGGTGATCGAGGACGTGCGGGAGTGTGGCGCGGCGGTGGCGGCCCACACCGGCCCCGGAACCGCTGCGATGTTTGTCGCGCCGCGCCAGAGCTTGTAGTCTGGGGCTCATGCGTGCGGTGGTACAGCGGGTATCCGAAGCCAGGGTAGTCGTGGACGGCCAGACCGTAGGCCACATCGGCGGGGGGTTCGTGGTTCTGCTGGGGGTGCGGCGGGGGGACACGCCCGAGGACGCGGCCTACTTAGCCCGCAAGGTCGCGGGGCTGCGGGTCTTCACCGATTCCGAAGGCAAGATGAACCTGAGTTTAGCCGAGGTGGGGGGCGAGGTGCTGGTGGTCTCGCAGTTCACCCTCTACGCCGACACCCGCAGGGGCAACCGCCCCGGCTTCAGTGAGGCCGCCGCCCCCGACGAGGGCAAGCGGCTCTACGAGCAGTTCTGCGACCTCCTGGTCGAACAGGGCCTGCACGTGGAAACCGGGGTCTTTCAGGCCCACATGCAAGTGCACCTGGTCAACGACGGCCCGGTGACCATCCTGCTGGACTCGAGCGAACGCCAGCGCCCGACGCGCGGCTGAGTCAAAACCCGCTTCCCAAAAACAGATTTACCGCGCCTCTTGACAGGGGCGATCCTCTAGTCTTAGGCTCTACTTGGTTCGTTCGGTAAACTTACTAAGTACCCCAGGTTGTCGAGGTTCGCCGTGCCACATCATCCCCTCCTGGATCAACAAGCCATCAAACGGCAAAACCGCCGTTTGTTGTTGGAAACGGTGCGGCGGCGTGGTCCGTCGAGCCGGGCCGAGCTGGCCCGCGAGCTGGGGCTCACCAAGAGCACCGTCTCGAGCCTGACCCAGGAGCTCATCGGGGAGGGGCTGCTCAGCGAGGGCACCTTGCAGGCCTCGGGCACCGGGCGTCCGGGCATCCTGCTCGAGCTGCGCCCGCAGGGGGCGCTGGCGCTGGGGGTCGAGCTGGGGGTGAAGAATACCGTGGTGATCGTGCTCGACCTGGGCAGCCAAACCCGGCAGCTCCTCGAGTGGTCCGAACCCGCCGACGTTCCCCTCCCCCAGCGCCTGGAGCACATCGCCCAGCAAATTCAGCAGCACATCCCCCAACGGGAGCACTTTCTGGGTCTGGGCCTGACGGTGCCCGGCGTGGTGCGCGACGACCAGACCCTCACCTATGCCCCCGGCCCCGGCTGGCGTGACGCCAAGCCGGGACAGCAGTTGCAGCAACTGCTGGGCTTGCCGGTGATCGTACAAAATGACGCCAATGCCTCGGCGCTGGGCGAGACCTTCTGGGGTGAGAGCCACAGCCCGCTGGCCTACGTCATGCTGGGCACCGGCCTGGGCACCGGGCTGGTGGTGGAGGGGCAGGTCTACCGGGGCCGCTATGGGGCGGCTGGAGAGCTGGGGCACTGGAAAAACCACGCCAACCAGCCGTGTAGCTGTGGCCGCTCGGGCTGCCTCGAGACCGAACTCTCCCTGCGGGCCCTTGAGCTGCACTTCCGTTCGCTGAGTCAGCGTTCCGAGGACTTCTGGGGCATTCTCGAGTTGGCCAGAGCAGGCTACGAACACGCCCTGGCTTCCTTGGAGGCCCTGGGCAACCAGCTCGGTCGTTTCATCGCCAACCTGGCCGTAGCCTTCGACCCGGCGGTGGTGGTGCTGGGCGGGGCCGGGGCCGAGGCCTGGCAGTGGCTCGAGGCCCCTACCCGCAAGCGTCTGAGTGAATTGGCTTTCATCCCCGAACACGCCTGCTTGCCCATCCGGCCCAGCGCGTTCGGGCACCTGGCTCCGGCTATGGGCGCTGCGGCCCTGGTGTTGCAGCGCTTTTTAGCTAATGGGGGCGTCAGGGACGGGAACCCGCCAATCTCCCCCCGCGCCCTTGGCTAAACCGATTGGCAACGGCATGTTTTCGAGGAGGATCATATGCGCAAGTGGCTACTGGCTTTAGCAGCAACCGCACTGGGCTCGGTATCGCTGGCTCAGGGGAAGCTCGAGATCTTCTCCTGGTGGGCCGGAGACGAGGGGCCTGCCCTGCAAGCCCTGCTCGACCTGTATAAGAAGAAGTACCCCAACGTGGAGGTGGTCAACGCCACCGTGACCGGCGGCTCGGGCGTCAACGCCCGCGCGGTGCTCAAAACCCGCATGCTCGGCGGCGATCCCCCCGATTCCTTCCAGGTCCACGCCGGACAGGAACTCATCGGCACCTGGGTGGTCGCAGGCCGCATGGAAGACCTCACCAGCCTCTACAAGAGCGAAGGCTGGCTGACCCGCTTCCCCAAGGGCCTCATCGACCTGCTCTCCTACAACGGCGGCATCTGGAGCGTGCCGGTCAACATCCACCGCTCCAACGTCATGTGGTACAACCCCGCCAAGCTGCGTGAGTGGGGCGTGACTCCGCCCAAGACCTGGACCGAGTTCCTCAGCACCTGCGCCACCCTCAAGGGCAAGGGCGTCGAGGCTCCGCTGGCCGTGGGCGAAGCCTGGACCCAGCAGCACCTGTGGGAATCGGTGGCCCTGGGCGTGCTTGGCCCTGACAACTGGGCGGCCCTGTGGAGCGGCAAGCTCAAGTTCAACGATCCCAAAGCCATCGCCGTGTGGGACACCTTCGGCAAGGTACTCGACTGCACCAACAAGGACGCCTCGGGCCTGTCCTGGCAGCAGGCCACCGACCGCGTGGTGCAGGGCCAGTCCGCTTTCAACATCATGGGCGACTGGGCCGCGGGCTACATGGTGACTACCCTCAAGCTCAAGCCCGGTGAGGGCTTCGGCTGGGCCCCCGCCCCCAGCACCAGCGGCACCTTCATGATGCTCTCCGACTCCTTCGGGCTGCCCAGGGGGGTCAAGAACCGCGCCAACGTGATCAACTGGCTCAAGCTGCTGGGCTCGAAGGAAGGCCAGGACACCTTCAACCCGCTCAAGGGCTCCATCGCCGCCCGTACCGACTCCGACCTCTCGAAGTACAATGCCTACCTGCAATCGGCAGCGCGTGACTGGAAGAACAACAAGATCGTGGGTTCGCTGGTGCACGGGGCCGTCGCTCCTGAGTCCTTCAGCAGCCAGTTCGGCACCGTGATGGAGATCTACCTCAGCTCCAAGAACTCCAGAGCCGCCGCCAACGCTGCGCAGGCCATCGCTGACCAGGTGCGCCTGGGCCGGTAAACGCTATTCATCCCGCCTCCCCTCTCCCCGGTTTGGGGAGAGGGGTTGGGGGTACGGGAAAGGCGACAGTAATGAAGTGGTTGCGCAATCTGGACAGCCTGGTGGCCGTGCTCACCCTTTTGCCTTCGGTGATCCTACTGGCCATTTTCGTGTACGGCTTCATCGGCCAAACCATCCAGACTTCCCTGACCAACTGGGGCAAGGACCCGGCCCAGGCCCTGGCCATCAACCCGGTGCTCCAGTTCGTGGGTTTAGAGAACTACAAAGAACTCTTCAGCGGCTTCATCCATGGGCGCTTCCGCCAGGATCTGGTCAATAACATCTTCTTTACGGTGTTTTTCGTGGGCGGGTGCCTGCTGGTAGGCCTTTCACTGGCGATTATCCTCGACCGCGGGCCTAAGGGCGAGGGTTTCTTTCGCACGGTCTTTCTTTTCCCCATGTCGCTTTCGTTCATCGTGACCGGGACCATCTGGCGCTGGATGCTGCAACCAGCAGGGGGCGTCAACCAGTTGCCCGCCGCCGTCGGCCTGCCCGAGGGCCGCTTCGCCTGGCTGACCAGCCGCCAGCAGGTGCTCCAGTTCGACTGGAACCATCTCCCCCTCTTCACCGCCTGGCTCATTGGCCTGATCCTGCTGTGGATCGGCATCTCGGCCCTGCGCAACGCCCAGGTGCGGCGGGGCTGGATCGCCGTGGGGAGCGCAGCGTTGCTCATCGGCTGGGCTATCTTTATCGGGCCCCGGGTGCAGTTGCTGCCCTTCCCCGAGATCCACGGCTTCAACCTGGCCTTCATCGGCATCATCATCGCCGCTATCTGGCAGATGTCGGGCTACACCATGGCGCTGTACCTCGCCGGGCTGCGCGGGGTGCCTGAGGAGTTGCGCGAGGCGGCGCGGGTGGACGGGGCCAGCGAGGTGCAGCTCTACCGCCGCATCATCCTCCCCATGCTCGCACCCATCACCCTCTCGGCCATGATCATCCTGGGCCACATCTCGCTGAAGATCTTCGACCTGATCTGGGCCATGACCGGGGTGGACAACGCCCCCACCGAGGTTCCGGCCCTGCTGATGTACGTCACCACCTTCCGTTCCAACATCATCGCCGACGGAGCCGCCATCGCCACCATCCTGCTACTGCTGGTGGCCTTGGTGATCGTGCCCTACCTCTACAGCCAGCTACGCAGCGAGGTGCGGCGATGATCTGGCGCGTGGTGCAGTACAGCATTCTGGCCCTGGCGACGCTGTTCTTCCTGCTGCCGGTGTACCTGGTGGTGGTGACCGCGCTCAAGGAACCGGCGGCGATCACCCTCGAGAGCACCTGGCAGTTGCCCAGGGTGTGGTACTGGGAGAGTTTCGCCCAGGCCTGGAGCGCCTTCTTGCCCAAGCTGCAAAACAGCTTCTTCCTCACCGTCACAGCAACGCTGCTTTCAGCCATGCTGGGCTCGATCAACGGCTACGTGCTCTCGAAGTGGAAGTTCCCCGGCGCCAACATCATCTTCCCCCTGATGCTCTTCGGCATGTTCATCCCCTACCAGGCCGTGCTGATCCCGCTGTTCCAATTCATCCGCGAGATCGGGCTGGGCGGCAGCCTGTGGGGCCTGATCCTGGTGCACGTGGTCTACGGCTTGCCCATCACCACGCTGATCTTCCGCAACTACTACGCCGAAATCCCCGACGAACTCGTCGAGGCCAGCCGCATCGACGGAGCGGGCTTCTGGGGCATCTACCGCAACGTCATCTTCCCGCTTTCGATCCCCGGCTTCGTGGTGGTGATCATCTGGCAGTTCACCCAGATCTGGAACGAGTTCCTCTTCGCCGTGACGCTGGTGAGCAGCCCTTCCAGCCAGCCCATCACCGTGGCCCTGGCTCAGCTTGCAGGCGGGGAAGCGGTGAAATGGAACCTACCCATGGCCGGAGCCCTGCTGGCCGCCCTCCCGACGCTGCTGGTCTACATCCTCCTCGGGCGCTACTTCATCCGGGGCCTGCTGGCGGGTTCGGTGAAGGGTTGAGCGCCCCTGCAACTGGCCTTCGACCACCGGCTAAAAGCGGTTTCCACGGGAAGCTTCGCGTCTTGGAGCAATCTTCCCATCAGCGCGCCGGCAAAGGCTTCCCGTGGGGGCCCCAGAGGGTAAACTACGGCCTCGAGCCCGGCCAGGGCCCTGGGGGCTGGTCGGGGAGTTCCTTGGGGGCTGTTTCCTGGCGGTACAGCTTGAAGCCCCTGGCCTGGTAGTTCGCCAGCGCCTGGGGACCGTCGAGGGTGCAGGTGTTGACCGTCAGGCGCTTCGCGCCCATGGCCCAGGCGCGCTCGAGGCAGCGTGTGAGCAGCACCCCGCCGATTCCCCGGCCAATAAAGCGGGGAATCAGGCCGAAATAGGCGATGTTGACGGTCTCGCCCTGCCGCTCGAGCTCGCAGTAGCCCGCCGGGGTGCCCTCCAGGTGGGCCAGCCAGGTCTCGAGCTCGGGCCGCTCCACCCACTGCCGCCACTGCTCGTAAGTCCAGCCCAGGCGGTCGATCCAGTACCACTCCCCGCCCACAGCGGTGTAGAAGAAGCGGTTGAGCTCGGGTAGCGGAAGCCTGGCCTGGCGAACCTCCAGGCCCTCGACCACGGCCCTCGAGGGCCTGAGTTCCGAGGGAGAGAGCATCTGGAGGTAGTAGGTCGTCACGTCAACAACCATGCCCACGGTTATACCCCAAGCGTCCGGGCTTTCCAAAGCACCCTCCGCGTCCTGGCAAAAGCACGCGAACTTTCGTATGCTTTCGTTATGCCCTCTCTAGAAGCTACGCTGCGCCACCGGGAAATCCTGGAGATCCTGCGCAGGGATGGCCAGGTGCGCGTGAGCGAGCTTTCCGATCGCTTCAACGTCTCGGCGGTAACCATCCGCACCGACCTCGAGCACCTCGAGAGCAGCGGCCTGCTGCGGCGCACACGGGGCGGGGCGGTGCCCGCAGAGAGCAAGCGCTTCGAGTTGCCGCTGGAAGCCAGCCGCCAGGTACACGCCCGCGAGAAGGAGCGCATTGGCCAGTACGCCGCGGGTCTGGTCAAAGACGGCCAGACCATCATCCTCGACGTGGGCAGCACCACCACCGAGCTAGCCAAGGCCCTTCCCCAGGGGCTGCGCAACGTGGTGGTGGTGACCAGCGCGCTCAACATCGCGCTCATGCTGGAGTCGCACCCCGGCGTCACCGTGATCGTCACCGGAGGCACCCTGCGGCCTTTGCAGCACTCCCTGGTCAACCCCTACGGCACGGTGCTGCTCCAGGAGATCAACGCCGACAAGGCATTCATCGGTTGCAACGGCGTCCACCCCGAGCGCGGGCTTACCAATACCAACCTGCAAGAAGCCGAGATCAAGCGAGCCATGATGCGCTCGGCCCGCGAGTCCATCGTTTTAGCCGACCACTCCAAGCTCATGCAGATCGCCGCGGCCCGCATCGCTCCCCTCCAGTCCGCCCACCTCCTGGTGACCAGCCGCAAGGCCCGTGGGGAAGACCTCGAGCAACTGCGTGCGGCGGGCCTCGAGGTGGTGACGGTCTAGGCATTTTCGAAAGCATTGAAAGAAGTTGACAAGCTATCGAAAGCTGGGTAGACTCCCCCTGAACCCCAGGCCGACCCTCACTGATTGCAGCCAGCTCGGTGATTGGGTTCTTGCTTGCGCCGGTTCAACAAACAGGCTCGCTGTTGTGGATGTTTGTTTGTCGAAGAGGGAGGATCTTTATGGTCAAAGGGTTGATGGCCCTAGGGATGGTTGCCGCGAGTTTAGGCATGGCTCAGGGCAACATCAGTGGCGAGATTACCGTGTGGTCGTGGGATATCGCGGCCAAGGCGCTTCAGGCTACGGTGCCGAGCTTCAACAAGAAGTATCCCAACGTCAAGGTCAACGTCGTGGACCTGGGCAACCAGCAAGTCTACGACAAAGGGCTCTCGGGTTGCGCCGCCGGCGGGGCCGACCTGCCCGACGTCTACTCGGTGGAAAACAACGAGGCTGAGGTGTTCTGGGCGCGCTTCCCTGGCTGCTTCACCGACCTCAACACCCTCGCGCCCAGTGCCAACGCCTTCAAGGGCAATTTCCCAGCCTTCAAGTGGACTGAGCTCCAAGTGGGCAACAAGATCTACGCCATCCCCTGGGACTCCGGCCCCGTGGTGATGTTCTACCGACGCGACCTCTACCAGCAAGCCGGCGTCAACCCCGAGACCATCGAGACCTGGGATGACTACATCGCCGCGGGTAAGAAAATCGTCGCCGCCACGGGAGCCAAGGTAGGCGTCATCGCCAACGGCCAGGACGACGAGTGGTTCCGCATGCTCGCCAACCAGAACGGCTGCTTCTACTTCTCCAACGACGCCAAGAGCGTGACCGTGAACAAGCCCGGCTGCGTGAGCGCGCTCGAGACGGTCAAGAAGCTCATCGACTCGGGCGTGGTGATGCAGGGCGGCTGGAACGAGCAGATCCAGGCCTTCAAGGCTGGCAAGGTGGCCACCGCCATGTTCGGCGGCTGGTATGAGGGCACCATCCGCTCCAACGCCCCCGAGCTCGAGGGCAAGTGGGGCGTCTTCCGCATGCCCGCTTCCAAGAAGGGCGGGGTCCGTGCCGCCAACCTGGGTGGCTCGGCGCTGGCTCTGCCCGCCTCCTCCAAGAACAAGGCCGCTGCCTGGGCCTTTATCCGCCACGCCCTTGCCACCACCGAGGGCCAGGTGACCATGCTGAAGGAATTCGGCCTCGTGCCTTCCTACCTGCCCGCCCTCAAGGACCCCTACGTCAGCGCCCCCAGCAAGTACTGGGGCGGCCAAGCCGTCTGGAAAACCATCCTCGACACCCTGGGCCAGGTGCCCCAGGCCCGTGGCACCCAGTACTTCCAAGAAGCCCGCCAAATCGTGATCAAGGCTCAAGCCGACTACGTGGCTGGCCGGGTCAAGAGCGCCAAGGAAGCCCTGGACAGCGCCGCCAGGCAGATCTCGGCGGCCACCGGGTTGCCCGTCGCCAAGTAGGCCTCGAGCAAAAGAGGTGGGGAATTTATCCCCACCTCTTTTTCCTAAGCGGAGGAGCCGTGCGGAGGAACCTGACCCCCTATACCTTTCTGCTCCCCTACCTGATCGTCTTCGGCCTGTTCTGGGCCTGGCCCATCCTTTACTCCTTCTACCTTTCCTTCCTCGACACCCGCTCCTTTCCCTGGGCCTGGAACCCAGGGGTCAACTGGGGCCGCATCCTTCAAGACGCCACCTTTCAAGACGCCCTGCGCAACACCTTCTTGATCCTGGTCATCCAGGTGCCCCTGATGCTGGCGCTGGCTACCGGGCTGGCAGTGGCCCTCAACTCGCAACTGCTCAAACTCAGACCGCTCTTCCGCTTCGCCTTCTTCGCCCCGGTGGTGGTGGGTGCGGTGGCCTATTCGGCGGTGTTCCGCCTGATCTTCAACACCGACTTCGGCGCGGTCAACTCGGGCCTGCGGGCACTGGGACTGGGCCCGGTGGACTGGCTGTACGCGCCCGCCCCCGCCATGAGCGTGATCATCCTGGTGGTGACCTGGCGCTGGACCGGCTACAACGCCATCATCATCCTGGCTGGCCTGCAAAGCATCCCCAAGGACATCTACGAGGCCGCCGCCATCGACGGGGCAACCCCCTGGCAGCAGTTCGTGCGGATCACCCTGCCCGGCATCCGGCCCGTGCTGCTGTTTTGCTTCGTGCTCTCGATCATCGGCACGCTACAGCTTTTCACCGAGCCCTTCCTCATCACCAACTCCGGCCCCGGCACCGCCACCATGACCCTGGGCACCTACCTCTACCAGCAGGGCTTCCGCAGCTTCAACTTTGGCTATGCCTCCTCCATCGCCTACACGGTGGCCTTGCTGGCTGGGGTGTTCTCGCTGATCCAGCTTCGCTTCTTCGGGAGGGACTGAATGCGCCGCCAGCAGTTCGTCCGTTCGATCTGGCTGCACCTGGTCATGGTGCCGCTGGCCCTGCTGTGGCTGGCCCCGCTGTGGTTGATGTTCGTCTTCTCGACGCTGCCGGAGCGGGACATCTTCAGCACCCCCACCCCCCTCCTGCCGGGCGGCGACTTCTTCACCAACCTGCAAAACCTCAACGCCGACACCAACTTTTCGCGCACGCTGCTCAACAGCGTGGTCATCTCGCTGATCTACACGGTGCTCTCGGTGCTGCTGACCAGCCTGGCGGGCTACGCCTTCGCCCGCTTCCGCTTCTGGGGGAGCACCACGCTGTTCACCGTTGTCATCGCCACCCTCACCATCCCCTACTTCGTGGTGGTAATCCCGCAGTACATCCTCATCGCCCGCGAGTTCAAGATCACCAACACCTACTGGGCGGTGGTGCTGCCCAGCCTGGCCAACAGCCTGGGGGTGTTCTACATGCGGCAGAGCTTCCTCAGCCTGCCCAGCAGCCTGCTCGAGGCCGCCCGCATCGACGGGGCCGGGGAGTGGCGCATCTTCTTCCAGATCGCCCTGCCGCTGGTGCGCCCGGCCATGGCCGCGCTCTCGCTGATCCTCTTCCTCACCGCCTGGAACGACTACCTCTGGCCCTTGCTGGTGCTCTCCCCCGACAACAAGGCCGCCCTCACCGCCCCGGTGGCGCTGGGCTCGCTGATCGGGCTCACGCGGGTGAGCTGGGGCGGGATCATGGTGGGCGCGGTGCTGATGACGGTGCCCTTCTTAATCCTCTTCGTCTTCCTGCAACGCCAGTTCATCGCGGGCATCGCCGCGGGAGGGGTGAAGGATTGATATGGGTTCACCCAACGCCAAAAACGCCGCTAGCCCCAAAAACATCGAAAAGATCAACGAACCCCACCTACTTGTGAGGAGCGAATGCTAGGCGTGTGCTATTACCCCGAACACTGGCCCCGCGAGCGCTGGGCCGAGGATGCCCGCAGAATGCGGGAACTGGGCCTCTCCTACGTGCGCATCGGCGAGTTTAGCTGGAGCCGCGTCGAGCCCCGTGAGGGGCGCTTCGAGTTCGAGTGGCTCGATGAGGCCATCGAGACCCTGGGCCGCGAGGGGCTCAAGGTGGTGCTGGGTACCCCCACCCCCACCCCGCCCAAGTGGCTCATCGACAAGCATCCCGACATCCTGGCCTACGACATCCAGGGCCGGGTGCGCAAGTTTGGCTCGAGGCGGCACTACAGCTTCTCCAGCCGCAGCTACCTCGAGCACTCCCGCCGCATCGTCACCCTCTTCGCCCAGCGCTACGGCACCAACCCCCACGTCGCAGGTTGGCAAACCGACAACGAGTACGGCTGCCACGACACCACCCGCAGCTACGGCCCCGAGGACCTGCGGGCCTTCCGGGAGTGGCTGAGGGCCCGCTACGGCGATATCGCGGCGCTGAACGCAGCCTGGGGCAACGTCTTCTGGAGCATGGAGTACCACAGCTTCGAGGAGATCGAGCTGCCCAACCTCACCGTCACCGAGGCCAACCCTTCCCACTGGCTCGACTTCTACCGCTTCTCCTCCGACCAGGTCGCAGCTTACAACCGCATGCAGGTCGAGATCCTGCGCCAGCATTCGCCGGGGCGCTTCATCGCCCACAACTTCATGGGTTACACCCCCGACTTCGACCACTTCAAGCTGGCCGAGGACCTCGACGTGGCGGGCTGGGACAGCTACCCGCTGGGCTTCACCGACATGGATGTGCTGCCGGTGAGCCAGCAGGACAAGCTGCGCTACGCCCACACCGGTCACCCGGACATGGCCGCCTTTCACCACGACCTCTACCGCGGCGTCAAGCCCCGCTGGTGGGTCATGGAGCAGCAGCCGGGGCCGGTCAACTGGGCGGCCCACAACCCCTCCCCCGCCCCCGGCATGGTGCGGCTGTGGACCTGGGAAGCCTTCGCCCACGGGGCCGAGGTGGTGAGCTACTTCCGCTGGCGGCAGTTTCCCCAGGCCCAAGAGCAGTTCCACGCCGGGCTCAACCGCCCCGACTTCCAGCCCGACGTAGGCTATTTCGAGGTGCAGCAGGTGGCTCGAGAGCTGCAAACCCTCCCTCTGCCCCAAAGCCAGCGGGCCCCCGTGGCCCTGGTTTTCGACTACGAGGCCGACTGGCTCTACCGTGTCCAGCCTCAGGGCCAGGAGTTCAGCTACCGCGACCTCACCTGGACCTTCTATCAGGCGCTGCGCTCACTCAGCCTGGACGTCGATTTCGTGAAGCCGGGAGGGAGCCTCGAGGGCTACCGCCTGGTGGTGGTGCCCAGCACGCCCATTTTGCGCGAGGAGGCGCTCGAGGCCCTGCGCTCCGCCCAGGCTCCCGTCGTCCTGGGGCCGCGCACGGGCTCCAAGACCGAATTCCTAGGCATCCCCCCCAACCTTCCCCCAGGACCGCTGCAAGCGCTGCTGCCCATCAAGGTCGTGCGGGTCGAATCGCTACGGCCGGGCGTGGACTTCGAGGTGGAGTGGGAGGGAGGGCGCTACCGCTCGTCCGTCTGGCGGGAGTGGATCGAAAGCGAGCTCGAGCCCCTCGGCAATTTTGCCGATGGCAAGGGCGCGATTTTCCAGAACAATTACCTGCGCTACCTGGCCTTCTGGCCCAGCCGGGAGTTCCTCAGCGCCTACCTGGGACGTCTGGCAAGTAGCCTGGGCCTCCACGCTCAGCTCCTACCCGACGGCCTGCGTATCCGGCAGCGCGGCAACCTTACCTTCGCCTTCAACTACGCACCCCACCCCCAAGCTGCCCCCGCTCCCGAGGGCGCCGAGTTCGTCCTGGGTGGGCCTACCGTAGAAGCCTACGGGGTCAGTGCGTGGAGGAAGACGTGAGAGAACTCTGGAACAAGCTGGGCCTCGAGGGCAAGCGGGCACTGATCGTTCACCACGACGACCTGGGGCTGAGCCAGGCCCAGAACCGGGCCTACAGGGAACTGGGCTTTCCCACCGGCTCGGTGGTGATGATGGGCTGCTGCGTGGAGGGGCTGTCCGGCTCCGACCTGGGCGTGCACCTCGCGCTCACCAGCGGCCAGGACTCGCTGGAACTACGACCCCTGAGCGCGGGGAGAAGCCTGCGTGACCCCCAGGGACATCTCTGGAGCACCGTGGAGGCGGCCTGGCGACATATCAAACCCGCCGAGGCCGAAGCCGAGTTGCGGGCTCAGATCGAAGCCGGGCTGCAGGCCTTCGACCTGACCCACATCGACTCGCACATGGGCGCGCTGCTGCGTCCCGACCTGGCCGGGATCTACCTCGAGCTAGCTCGGGAGTACCGGCTGCCCGCCCTGGTCCCGGCCAACCTCGAGACGGTCTCCCTGCCGCCAGGCTTCTTCTCCGCCTTGCAAAACCTGCGCGATAACTCCGCACTGCCTCAGGTGACAGTGGTCGACGGTTACGGCGTTCCCCCCCAAGAGCGGCAAGAATGGTACTTGCAAACCCTCTCCCGGCTGGGGCCGGGGGTCTACCAGCTCATCCATCACGCCGCCACCGACGAGCCGGAAGGCCGGCTCCTGGAGGACTGGCCGGGACGCAAAGCCGACCTCGAGGCCCTCAAAGACGCCGAGGTGCGCCGGGTGATCGCCGAGTTCGAGCCCCTGACCTGGCGGGTCGTGCGAGAGGCGTGGAGGGAAATGCTATGAGCAGCAGAGGCACCCCCGTGACCTACGGGATCGGAATGCTGGGCCTGACCATCCCCAGCCAGGCTTTCGGGATTTACGTGTGGTACTTCTACACCGACTTTCTGGGCCTGGCGGCGGCCCTGCTGGCCCTAGCCCGCGCCATCTACTCGGTGTGGGACGCCTTCAACGACCCTCTCTTCGCCTACTGGTCCGACCGCACCAAAAGCCGCCTGGGTCGCCGCCGCCCCTGGATGATGGTGGGGCTGCCGCTGTACATGCTGATGCTGGTGGTGGTCTTCTCCCCACCCGAGAGCATCCGTGAGAGCAGCCTGCTGTTTTACTACTTTCTGGTGAGCATCCTGATTTTCGAGACCACCGCTGCCGTGACCTGGACCAACTATTCAGCCCTCTTCCCCGAGCTCTTCCGCAGCACCGCCGCGCGAGCCAGGGCCAGCGCCTTCAAACAGGCTTTCCAGGTGGTCGGGCTGTTGCTGGCGGTGATCCTGGTGCCGCTGCTCAGGAGCCAGATCGGCTTCACCGGCATGGCGGTGGTGTGCGCACTCGTGGGGTTGTTGCTGCTGGGCCTCACCATCTCCAGCACCCGCGAAGACCCCCAGGTCCAAGCACCCGAACCCCTGAGCCTTCTCGAGGCCTTCCGCATCACGCTGAGCAACCGGCCTTTCTGGATCTTTGCCATCGTCGGGAGCCTGGTCAGCCTGGTGCTGGGGGTGTTGCAGGCCGGGATCCCCTTCTACGTCAAGTACGCTCTGGGCCTGAGCGACGCCCAGGCCTCGCTGCTGCTGGGGCCAGTGTTCGTGCTCTCGCTGCCGCTGGTGGCGGTGTGGGCCCGGATCGCGCTGTGGCGCGGGGTCAAGGCGACGTGGATCCTGGCGATCGTGCTCTTCGGGCTCGCCAGCCTGCTCTTCGTCCTGCCCCTCAACCTCTACGGAGCCATCGCCATCGGCTGCTTGGTGGCCGTGGGCTTCAGCGGGGTGAGCGTGCTGGCCGAGATGGTACTGGCCGAGATCATCGACCGCGACGCCGACGCCACCCAGCGGCGGCGCGAGGCCATCTACTACAGCGTCAGCGGCCTGATCGGTCGCATCTCGGGGGTGTTGCTGGGGCTGTGCTTTGCCCTACTGGGACCGCTGTTTGGCTACTACAGCGGCAACAACCCCGGCCCCAACGCGGGCGACGCTTTCCGTTTCTTCATGGGTGTGATCCCTTTCGTAGCGCTCTCGCTGGCCGCGCTGCTGGCGCGACAGTTCCCCTGGGGGGTGAGAAATGCGACTGATCTTCGCCGGACTTGAACTCGAGGTGCAAGCCGAGTCCAGCCGCTCGGTTGGAAGCGGCTACGTGCTGCACGGGGGCACCGTGCAACTGACCCAGCCCGAAGCCCCCGCGCGCTTTTTCCGCCACGGCTGGCAGAGCTGGAGTCTGGCCAGCTGGCTCGAGCTGGACAAGCCGCCCGTGCCCATCCAGCCTCCAGAGCGGCGGCCCCAGGCCGACGACCCGGTCTATGCCCTCTCTCCCCGCCACGGCGGCAGTGCCCTGGGTGCGGTCGAGTGCCCCGACGGCAAGGTGTTGCTGCTGGGAGCCCTGGCCCCTGGGGGCCGGGTCGAGGCCCACGGGCGGGCGCTGCGCGGCTTCTACGAGAGCGGCGCGGGGGATTGGTTCGTGGCCCACGGCGAGGAGGCCGCGG
The DNA here is from genome assembly GCF_003574095.1 of Calidithermus roseus. Taxonomy (GTDB): domain Bacteria; phylum Deinococcota; class Deinococci; order Deinococcales; family Thermaceae; genus Calidithermus; species Calidithermus roseus. Next base: position 59,773 of record NZ_QWLA01000001.1, on the reverse strand, counting down.
TCTTCGCCCACTATGCCGAGATGCTGGCCGAGCGGCTGGGCCGGCGCGGGCAGAGCCCCGCGCCCAAGGTCTGGTGCAGTTGGTACAGCTTCTATACGGGCATCAGCGAACCCGTCATCCATCAGGTGCTCGAGGGGCTTCAGGGGTTACCCTTCGAGGTCTTCCAACTCGACGATGGATGGCAGCAGGACATGGGCGACTGGGAAGCGAACGAGAAATTCCCCTCGGGGATGCAGGCCCTGGCCAGGAGAATCCGGGCGATGGGCTACATCCCTGGCTTGTGGATGGCTCCCTTCATCGTGCGGCCAAGCTCGAGGCTCTACCGCGAACGCCCCGACTGGCTCTTGAAAGACGCCCAGGGCGAGCCGGTGCCCGCTGGGATCAACTGGGGCGGCTTCTACTATGCGCTGGACACCACCCACCCCCAGGTGCGGGCCTGGCTGCGCGGGGTGATCCAGCGGGCGGTCGCCTGGGGCTACACCTACCTCAAGCTGGATTTCCTCTATGCCGCGGCCCTGCCGGGCGTGCGCCAGCAGAACATCCCCCGCGAGCAGGCCTACCGCGAGGCCATGCGGCTCGTACGCGAGGCAGCGGGCGAGGAAACTTACATCCTGGCCTGCGGCGCGCCCGTCCTGCCCTCGCTGGGCCTGGTGGACGGGCTGCGCATCGGCCCCGACGTGGCCCCCCTGTGGCGCAACGAGGACCGCGAAGACTACCTGCACGACCTCACCGGGCCCGGCGGCCTCAACGCGCTGCGCACCTCGCTGCACCGGCTGTGGCTGCGGAGGCTGGTCCAGACCGACCCCGACGTGGCCTACTTCCGCACCCGCTACAACCTGCTCAGCCCGCCCCAGCGCCAGGCCTTGCAGGACCTCGCCAAAGTCGCCGGCTTCCTGGCCACCTCCGACCCGCCCCAGTGGCTCGAGTCCGACGAACGCCAGGCCCTGGAGCGCTGGCTGAGCGAGGAGGTGGCGGTGAGCCAAAGGGGGCGCTACCGCTTCCTGCTGGGCGAGCGCGAGGTGGACTTCGGCGAGTGGCTCGGAGGTCGCGATGCATAAGCGGGTCTATCAAAAAACCGACGGGCGCTACGTCTATCTCTACGGCCACCAGCCCCACACCCTGCCCCCGCTCGAGGAAGGCGAGGCCACCGGGGCCCCCAGCTCTCACGCCCGCTGGCACCCCCTGCGCCAGGAGTGGGTGGTTTACGCCGCTCACCGTCAGGGACGGGTATTCCTGCCACCCAAGGAGTACGACCCCCTGGCCCCCAGCAAACCCGGCGGCTTTCCCACCGACATCCCCTTCGAGGACTTTGAGATCGCGGTGCTGCAAAACCGCTGGCCCTCGCTATCGCCCAGGGCTGGTACCCCGCCCGAGGGCCTGCCCGTGCTCACCCGCGAGGCCAACGGCGACTGCGAGGTGGTGATCTTCACCCCCCAGCTCAGCGGCAGCCTGGCCACCCTCGGCCAGGCCCAGCGCGAGTTGCTGGTGCGGGTGTGGACCGACCGCTATAAGGATCTGCTGGGCTGCGAGCACATCCGCTTCGTGATGCCCTTCGAGAACCGGGGGGTGGAGGTGGGCGTGACCATCCACCATCCCCACGGCCAGATCTACGCCTACCCCTGGGTGCCCCCCATCCTGCAAAAAGAGCTCGAGGCTTTCCGCAAGAGCCCGGTGCTGCTCGAGCTGATGCCCCAACTGGGGCCTTACACCGTGCAGGAAGACGAGCACACCCTCTGCGTGGTGCCCCCCTTCGCCCGCTACCCCTACGAGGTCTGGATCTTCCCCAAGCGCTTCCATCCCGGCCCCTGGACCTTCTCCGACGCCGAGGTCTCGAGCTTCGCCGCGCAACTGGGCCAGATGGTGGCCCGCTTCGACAAGCTCTTCGACCGCCCCTTCCCCTACATCATGGTCCTGCACGCCGCACCCAAGGGCGAGGAGGAGCACTTCCACTTCCACGTGGAGTTCTACCCGCCCCTGCGAAGCCGCGACAAGCTCAAGTACCTCGCCGGCACCGAGATCGGCGCGGGCACCTTCGCCATGGACGCCCTGCCCGAGAACACCGCCCGCGAGTTGCGCGAGGTGCGGCTGTGAACGAGGCGGCCCTGCGGCGGCTGCGCGACTGGATGGGCCAGAGGGGCCTGGAGCGCCTTTTCGTGCAGCAGCCCGAGAACTTCGCCTGGCTCACCGGGGGCGACAACACCGTGGTCACGCTGCGCGGGGTGGGCTGGCTCGAGGTCTCCGACACCCTGCGCCTGCACACCAGCCAGATCGAGGCCACCCGCATGGCCGAGGAGGAAACCCCCGGCCTGGAAATCGTGGCCTACCCCTGGTACGCTCCCTTCACCCCTCCCGGTCCCACCGACCTTCAGCACGACCTCACCCCCCTACGCCTGGTGCTCTCGCCGGGCGAACAGGACCGCGCGCGGGCGCTGGGCCGCGATCTGGCCGCCGCGCTGGGCGCAGCCATGCGCTCCGCCGAGGAGAGTTGGAGTGAGCAGGGCCTAGCGGGAGCCATCGCCGAGGAGTTGTGGGTGCGCGGCATCCAGCCGGTGGTGCTGCTGGTGGCCGGGGAAGAGCGCATCTTCAAATACCGCCATCCCCTGCCCAAGGACCGCCCGCTGGGAAGGCTGTTCATGGGCGTGGTCTGCGGGCGGCGGCACGGGCTGGTCCTCAGCGCCACCCGCCTGCGCGGCTTCGGCCACCTCGAGGCCCAAGCCCTCAATGCCCAGGTCTTGCAGGTCGAAGCGGCAGCGCTGGGGGCCTCCCGCCCCGGCGCCACGCTGGGCCAGGTGGCCCAGACCATACGCGAGGCTTACGCACACATCGGGCGCGTCGAGGAGTTCGAGAAGCACCACCAAGGCGGCATCGCCGGTTACCGGCCCCGCGAGGCGCTGGCTCAGCCGGGAAGCGAGGTGCGGCTCGAGGCCGGCATGCTGCTGGCCTACAACCCCAGCCTGCCCGGCGCCAAGGTCGAGGACACCTTCCTCCTGACCGAGGAGGGGCTCGAGAACCTCACCCCCGACCCCGAGTGGCCCACCGCCGAGTTCGCCGGGCGGCTGCGGCCTTTGGTGATGGAAGGGTGAACGGTAGCTGGGGTCGTACGTCTTACGTCGCACGCCTCGACCCTCGACCGTAGCCCCTCGACTCCAAGACCATCCGCGATACGCCATACGCCTCCTTCGGAGAAGCTCATGTTCAAGGACTACTTCGGCAGTGAACCCCAGGTGCGCGCCCAGGCCCCAGGGAGGGTCAACCTGCTGGGCGAGCACACCGACTACAACGACGGCTTCGTCTTCCCCACCCCGCTGGTTTACCAGACCCAGGTCGAGGCCAGCCCCTCCGAGCGTGTCGAGGCCTACGCCGAGCGCTTTGGCGAGTTCAAAAGCCGCGCACTCGGCGAAGGCGCGCAGGGCGACTGGCTCGACTACGTGGCGGGCTGCGTCTGGGCGCTGCGGCAAGCCGGGCTCGCCGTGGGCGGGCTCAGGGCCTACATCACCAGCCAGGTGCCCGCGGTGGGCGGGCTGTCGAGTTCGGCGGCGCTCGAGGTCGCCGTCATCCGCGCCCTGCGCGAGCTCTACCGGCTCCCCCTCGACGACGTGCAGGTCGCGCTGCTGGCGCAAAAAGCCGAGGTGGAGTACGTGGGCGTGCGCTGCGGGATCATGGACCAGATGGCCGCCTCCGCAGGCCGCCTGGGCCAGGCCCTCTTCCTCGACACGCGCAGCCTCGAGTCCCACCTCGTCCCCCTCCCCGAGGGTTACCGCGTGGTGGTGCTCGACTCCGGCGTGCCCCGTCGCCTGGCCGAGAGCGGCTACAACACCCGCCGCGCCGAGTGCGAGGAGGCCGCCCGCCTGCTGGGCGTCAAGGCTCTGCGTGACGTGGGCTTGCAAGACCTCCCCAAAGTCGAGGCCCTGCCCGAGCCCGTCAACCGCCGGGCCCGGCACGTCGTCACCGAGAACGCGCGGGTGCTCGAGGGCCTCGAGGCCCTGCGCCGGGGCGACGTGCAGCGCTTCGGCGAGCTGATGTACGCCTCCCACGCCAGCCTGCGCGACGACTACGAGGTCTCCATCCCCGAACTCGACGAACTCGTGGAGGTCGCCCGCAAACACGGGGCCATCGGCGCCCGGCTCACCGGCGCGGGATTCGGCGGCGCCGCCGTCGCGCTGATCAAGGCCGAGGACTTCGAACGCTTCAAAAGCGGCGTGCTGGAGGACTACCCCAAGGCACAGGTGTTTTAGAGGACCAGGGCGCACCACAGTGCGCCCTTACGGGAACGCCGATAGCCGATGGCTGCCGGCGTTTTGCGTCTTGCGCTTAGCCTTCCGCAGTCCTTTTCAGCAATCCAACACGATGGCGAAAACCAGCGGCGCCACGATGGACGCGTCCGACTCGATGATGTACTTAGGCGTGTCCACCCCCAGCTTGCCCCAGGTGATCTTCTCGTTGGGCACGGCGCCAGAGTAGGAGCCGTAGCTGGTGGTGGAGTCGGAGATCTGGCAGAAGTAGCCCCATACCGGGATGTCGGGGCGGCGCATGTCCTGGTGCAGCATGGGCACCACGCAGATGGGGAAGTCGCCCGCGATCCCGCCGCCGATCTGGAAGAAGCCGATGGAGCGCTCCCTCGAGGTCTGCACGTACCACTCGGCCAGCACCATCATGTACTCGATGCCGCCTCTGACGGTGTGCACGTTCTTGATCTCGCCCGCGAGGCAGTGGCCGGCGTACATGTTGCCGGTGGTGCTGTCCTCCCAGCCGGGGACGAAGATGGGCAGGTTCTTCTCGGCGGCTGCGACCATCCAGGAGTCCTTGGGGTCGATCTGGTAGTACGGCTCGAGCTTCCCCGAGCGGATGACGCGGTAGAGGAACTCGTGGGGGAAGTAGCGCTCGCCCGCTTTGTCGGCACGGGTCCACTCCTCGATGAGGGCGCCCTCGAGCCGCCGCATGGCCTCCATCTCGGGGATGCAGGTGTCGGTGACGCGGTTCATGTGGCGCTCGAGCAGGGCCTGCTCGTCGTGGGGGGTGAGGTCGCGCCAGTGGGGCACGCGCTCGTAATGGTTATGAGCGACAAGGTTGAAGAGGTCTTCCTCGAGGTTGGCCCCGGTGCAGGAGATGGCCTGCACCTTGTCCCGGCGGATCATCTCGGCCAGGCTCAGCCCCAGCTCGGCGGTGCTCATGGCCCCCGCCAGCGTGATCATCATGGCCCCGCCCCCCTCGAGGTGGCGCTTGTAACCCTCGGCGGCGTCTACTAGGGCCGCGGCGTTGAAGTGCCGGAAGTGGTGCTTGATGAACTGGCTCACTGCTCCACGAGACATGAAATCCTCCTTCAAGGCTCGCGGGGTGGGCGAGTTGTTCCGGCTCCCCCCTGGCGGGTGCTGGCCCCGCCATGCCGGGCCGCCGCCAGATCGCGGCAACGGTTGAAAGTGTACAGGAAGCGGCGGGAAAATCAACCCTCAGCGCACGCCCCGGACCCTCGAGATGAACACCGTCCCCAGCGCGAAGAGGGTCACGGCGATGGCGAAGAGGATGGGGTAACCTCCTCCGGGGCTGGCCCGGTTGCCCGCGTCGAGGATTTGGCCGAACAGGCCCTGAAACAGTTGCGGGAACACCAGTGCCACGTGCCACACGCCCATGTCCCGCGCGTGCTTGGAGGGGTCGGGCAGCACCGAGGTGGCCATGGCCCAGTCCACGCTGACGTAGGCCCCGTAGCCCAGGCCAAAGATCAACCCCGCCAGCGCCGCCACGGCGAAGCTATGGGTCAGGGCGAAGCTCAGCGCGGCTGTCGCCATCACGGCCCCCGCGAAGTAGATCACCGGCTTCTTGCCGATCTTATCGGAATAAGGCCCGCTGGTGATGGCGGTGAGGGCCGCCGTGAGCGAGAGCAGCACCAGCAAGGCCGCCAGGGCCAAGTCGGCGGAGGGAAGGGTGATGGGGCCAATCTTGAACTGCCCGATCACGTCCTTGAGGTAAAACAGCAAGAAGGGCTGCACCGCAAAGCGCCCCGACTCCACCAGGGCGCGGGTGAGAAAAACCCAGCGAAACCCGGCGTACTGGGAGCGGAAGAACACCCGCAGGTCCAGCGGCTCGACGTCACGCTTGACTTCGGGCTCCCGCACGCTGCGCAGGGTGATGAACGTGCAGACGGACAGCACCAGGATAATCGCCAGGTATTGCCCCTCACGACTGCCCCCCAGGGCAAAGGCGGCCATCCCTCCGGCGATCTGGCTCGAGAGTTGGAAGAACCCCATCACCCCGCTGGCCGCCCCCTTCTCGTGGGCGGGTACCAGGTCGGGGATCAGTGCGGCGTAGGGGGCCGAAGCCACCGAGTTGCCCAGTTGCACCAGCACGTAACCCGCCGCATACACCCAGTAGCCCGGCGCGAAGAACATCACCACCAGGCCCAACACATTGATGAGCGTGCCCCACACCATGAAGGGCAGACGTCTGCCCAAGCGATCCGACCACATGCCCAAAAAGGGCGGCAACAGCAGCGGAATCAGCGCCAGGGTCCCGGCCAGCCAGCCCAGGTGGGTGCCCTGCTGCTCCTGCCCCACGAAGCGCAGCACGTCCGCAGGCATCAACAGCGGCAGCAGCAAGAACCAGTGAAAGGAGAAGCCGAACCAATAGGCCGAGAAGCCAAAGTAGCGGGACACGCCAGCCGAGCGGGTTTGCTGCATGGCTGGGGCGAGTATATCAGGGTATGCCGAACGCAAGACGCCTCATTGGGATAAATCATCCCCTGGGGTTGCACCCGGCCCAACAGCCGACCACAGCCCCACTTTCCAGGGGACACCCGCTCATCTCGCGAGCCCGTCACGCGAGAGGGGGTGGGCGGGGTGTCGGGGGACACCAAACCACGCCCCCGCACACCACCCACCTTCCTGCACACGAGCACCATCAGCCGGCCAAAGCGCTGTTCCAGCCGAAAATCACGTGCCTTTCCCGTGAATACCCGCTCTTTCCCCGATTCGGGCCCGATCCCAGCCTGAGTTCACACGAGGGGGGAGGGTTGATAGCATAGAACCCTGATGTCGCCGAAGCCACCCCTCAAGACCCAGCTTCAACAAAGCGTCGCCCAGGCCCTGAACGCCCTGGGCGTGAACGAGGTTCCCGAAATCGTCATCCAGGAAACCCCCAGCGACAAAGAAGGCGATTACGGCACACCCGTGGCCTTCAGCCTGGCGCGGGTATTGCGCAAGGCCCCGGCCCAGATCGCAGGCGATATCGCCCAGAAGCTGCAAGCGCCCCCCTTCGTCCGGCGCGCTTTCGCGGTGGGCGGCTACCTCAACTTCGAGCTCGAGCCCGGTTACGTGGTGCGCTCGGCCCTCGAGCCCGTGCGGCCCTTCCCCAAGCAGCCAGGCAAGGTGCTCGTCGAGCACACCGCTGTCAACCCCAACAAGGAACTGCACGTGGGCCACCTGCGCAACGTGTGCCTGGGCGACTCGGTAGCCCGCATCCTCGACTTCGCCGGGCGCGAGGTGGAGGTGCTCAACTACATCGACGACACCGGGCGGCAGGCCGCCGACTCGCTGTTCGCCCTGCGCTACTTCGGCCTGAAGTACGACGGCAGCCAGAAGTACGACCACTGGGTGGGCGAGGCCTACGTGCGGCTGCACAGGGAACTGGCCGACGAGGCCAAGAAGGCCGAACTCGAGCCACAGATCGCCGAGGTGCTGCACCAGCTCGAGGAGGGAAAGCTGCGCGAGGAGGTGGATAAAATCCTGCGCAGCCAGCTGCAAACCATGTACCGCCTGGGTGCCCGCTACGACGTGCTGGTGTGGGAATCGGACATCGTGCACGAGGGGTTGTTGAAGAAGGCGCTGGAGATCCTCCAGAAGAGCCCCTATGTCTTCAGGCCCAGCGAGGGCAAGTACGCCGGCGCGCTGGTGATCGACGCCTCGCAGATCATTCCGGGGCTGGAAGACCCCTACTTCGTGCTGGTGCGCTCGAATGGAGCCAGCACCTACTATGCCAAGGACATCGCCTTCCAGATGTGGAAGATGGGCTTGTTGCAGGGACTGAAGTTCGACCCCTACCCCGGCGACTACCCCGGCTTCCACCCAGGCCGTCCCATGTACACCAGCACTCCCTCAGGCTCGGTGCTCGAGCACGTCGGGGCCACAGAGACGATCAACGTCATCGACGCCCGCCAGTCGCACCCCCAGATGATCGTGCGGGCGGGGCTGGAAGTGGCCGGAAGGCACGACCTGGCCGAGGGGGCCTACCACCTGGCCTACGAGACGGTGCTGCTGGAGGGGCAGCAGATGTCCGGGCGCAAGGGCATCACCATCAGCGTGGACGAGGTGCTCGACGAGGCCGTGAAGCGGGCCAGGGCGGTCATCGCCGAGAAAAACCCCGACCATCCCGAACCCGACGCAGCGGCTGAGGCCATAGGAGTGGGGGCGGTGCGCTTCGCCATGATCAAAACCGAGGCCAAGAAGCAGATCGACTTCCGCTACGATCAGGCCCTGGCCTTCGAGGGCGACACCGGGCCCTACCTGCAATACGCCCATGCGCGGGCTTCGTCCATCCTGCGCAAGGCCGAGGAGGGGGGGATTGCGAACGAGGCTCCCGACTTCAGCCAGGTCACGCCCTATGAGCTCGAGCTGGCCAAAGCCCTGCTGCGCTTCGGGGAAACCATCGAGGAAGCCGCCAAAAACAAAGCGCCCAACCTGCTGGCGCAGTACCTGTTAGACCTGGGAGCGACCTGGAACAGCTACTACAACGCCAAGACCTCAGACGGCAAATCGGCGACCCCGGTGCTCACCGCTCCGCAGGGTTTGCGGGGGGTGCGGCTCGAGTTGGTGCGCAGCCTCAAGCGCACTCTGGCCCAGGGGCTGGGGCTGTTGGGATTGCAGGCTCCCGAAGTAATGTAGCTATGATGCGATCGGTCGTTGGACTCGCACTCATCCTGCTGCTGGCGCTGGCGCTGGCCCAGGGCCCCCGGCTCACTACCCCCGAGGAAGTGGCCCGTGCAACCGTAATTCAGCGTTCCCTGCCCGCGGTGGTCAAGGTTGAAGGCATCCCCCAGGAGAATTTCGGGCCCGGAGGCAACGAGCCGGTGGGGGGTTCGGGCTTTTTCTACAGCCCCACGCGCATCGTCACCAACTACCACGTCATCCAGGGCCTCAAGGACCTGCGGGTGGTCCTCTACGACGGGCAACCCTACCCCGCCCAGGTCTTCGCGGTGGACCGCGGCATCGACATCGCCATCCTCACCGTGCAGGGAGTGCGGGCTCCAGCGACGCTCAGCTTTGGCAGCTCACAGAACCTGCCCATCGGCATGGGCGTGGTGGTCATCGGCAGCCCCTTTCTGCAACGCCACGTGGTGACTTACGGCATCCTCTCCAAGGTAGGTCCGGTCGAACTCGTCCAGGAGGCCCCCCAAACCGACATTGGCACCGAGGTGGGCGAGGTGCTTTTCACCGATGCCCGCACCGAGGAAGGCAACTCCGGCGGGCCCATGCTCAACCTCCAGGGGCAGGTGATCGGGGTGGTGAGCATGGTGGTAGGGCCTCCCAGCGGGCTGGCCGGGATCGGTCTGGCCATTCCGGGCGACTTGGTGCGGCAGAGCGTGCAGGATCTCGAGCGCTTCGGGCGGGTGCAGCGCGGCTGGCTGGGAGCCAGCCTGGTTGACCTGACCGACCTCGACCCCATCCTGCTGCGCAGCGTGGGCCTCATCAGCAGTCAGGGCGCCATGATCGACCAGATCGAGCCCAGTAGCCCGGCCCGCAGCGCGGGCTTGCGCGGCGCCGAGCGCAACCCCAACGGCAAGCTCACCAGCCTGGGCGACGTGATCCTGGCGGTGGGCGGCAAGCCGGTCAGGAACCGGGCCGAGGTCGTCCAGCAGATCGCACGCTTCCGCGTGGGGGACAAGGTGCGGCTGACCGTCTGGCGGCAGGGACGGCGCATCGAGGTAACCCTTACAATGGTGGCAAGGCCGTAACGGAAGGTCAAGTCTTGACCCATTCCTTCAATCCAGGTAGCCTCACTCCGTCATGTACGTCGCGATCGAGGGGGTCATCGGGGTGGGCAAGACCACCCTCACCCACCTGCTGGCCGAGCGCCTGGGCGTGCAACCCCTGCTCGAGGTGGTGGAGGAAAACCCCTTTCTTCCCCTCTTCTATCAAGACCCGGTGCGCTACGCCTTCAAGGTACAAGTCTTCTTCCTGCTCTCCCGCTACAAGCAACTGCTACCCCTGGCCCAGCCCGAGCTCTTCAGCCGGGGCGTGGTGGCCGACTACCTCTTCGACAAGGACGCCATCTTCGCCGCCATGAACCTCTCCGGTGACGAGTGGGCGCTGTACTCCGACCTCTACGAGCACCTCTCCCCCCGCATCCCGGCCCCCGATCTCACCATCTATCTACGAGCACCGCTGGGCGTGATCCTGGAGCGCATCCGGCAGCGGGGCCGCAGCTTCGAAGCCGGCATGGACCCGGCCTACCTCGAGCGCCTCGGCGCAGCCTACGAACACCACTTCACCACCTATCCCCACCCGCTATGGGTGGTGGAGGCCGACCAACTCGACTACGCCAACAACCCCACCGACCAGGATTGGGTCGTAAGCCAGGTGCAGCAGCGCCTGGGGCTGGTCGCCCAGCCGACCGGAGACTAGGCCGAACGCGTTTTGCGCTTGGCTTTGAGCCTTTAGCCCTATGTACATCGCCATCGCCGGAAACATCGGAGCGGGGAAGTCCACGCTGACCTCGCTGCTCTCCAGCCGCTACGCCCTGCGCCCGGTCTATGAGGCCGTGGATGAAAACCCCTACCTGGCCGACTTCTACCAGGACATGGGAAGCTGGGCCTTCCACTCGCAGGTTTTCTTCCTGGCCAAGCGGCTAAAGCAGCACCTGAGCGAGATCAACGACGCCACCTACGTGGTGCAGGACCGCACCGTCTTCGAGGACGCTCACATCTTCGCCCAAAACCTCTACCTCGAGGGCCACCTCTCCGAGCGGGACTGGCAGACCTACATGGCCCTTTACCAGGGCATCGCCCCGGCCCTGCGCAAGCCCGACCTCCTGATCTACCTCGAGGCCGACCTCCCCACCTTGCAGGCCCACATCGCCCGCCGGGGCCGTGCCTACGAGCAGTCCATCCCCGCGAGCTACCTCGAGGCCCTCAACCGCCTCTACGCCGCCTGGATCGCCAGCTACGACCTCTCCCCCGTCTTGGTCCTGCCCACCCAGCGCCTCAACTTCGCCGACGACCCCGCCGCCCAGCAGGAGGTTTTCGCCCTTCTAGACAGCTATGGGTTGGCTCTGCCCTTTATCTGAGGTAAGTAGTGGGGCAGGGTAAAACTCACGCTTAGCGTTCAAGTGCCCTGCTTGATTTTCCCTCATCTGGGGCCCCCACGGGGAGCGTCCGTTGGCGCGGTGTCGGGAAGATTGGTCCAAGACACGAAGCTTCCTGTGGGTACTCAGCGTCTGGCGTACGACGTAGGACGTACGGCGTACGCCCCTTATGCTTTCTCACCCAAGACCCATTAGGCTTTTAGGGATGAAAAAGATACCCCTGACCCCGATGCTCACCGGCCTGTTGCTCGTGCTCACCGCCTGCCCTGGCCCGTCAGCGGGCATTACCGGGGAAAAGGGCAGCGTGCAGTTGAAGAATTGGCCCAGCGACACCACGGCCACCATTACCTTCGTGAACCTGGTCAACAGCGCCACCGTGCTCGAGGCCAAGGTCACGGCAGAAGGAGGGTTCGAGTATCGCCTGCCCGCCCTGGCGAGCACCGATCTGAAGCCTGTGGGCCAGCTTCTCGCTTCGGGTTGCACCGCCAGCCCCACCACCGCCAACCTGGCTCCGGTCAAGGCGACTGGCAAGACAGATGGCGGCGCAGATTTCTACCCCTTCGCCATCGACTTCCCCCTCGATGCACCCAGGCTGCGAGTGGGCGATGAATTGCTCAACTACATTGGCAGCTTCGACGTGGGCTGGTACTACAGCGACCAGGATGTCACGATCACCTGCAGTGGCTGGAGCGAGGCGCTGAAGTTCAAAAAGGGCTGGAACCTGTCGGTGACAAAGATCACCGACGCGGAGGGGGGCGTTGTTAAGGCGGTGCAGCAGACCAGCCCGAGTTCTCTGAGCAGCGCGTTCAGCTTCTACGCCGAGTTCAGTGCCTCCGGTCCCGCTCCCTCGTTCAGCTTCGATCCCGAGGGCTCTGCCGTCATGCTGAACCCGGAGTATCAGGCTAAAGCCGCACGACGGCTCGAGCGCTAGGCACTTTTCTCGGCGAAAGCTACCCATTCGCTTGCCGCAAAGCCTCGAGCACCTCGATCTTCTCGACTTCGAAGCGGATGTAGGTTTTGAGCCAGCCTGCACCGTCGGGCGCGGAGTACTCGAGCCTCGCCCAACAACCCACCAGCCCGAAGCGTTCCAGCGCACGCGGGAATGGTCCGCACGGCTATGAGCTATACGCAGCATGGCTTACAATCCCCCTAGTGCAGGGGGCCACATGATGCGCTATCTGTTGCTCGCAGTGAACTTCGTCGTCGTCTTGCTCATGGCCATCGCGCCGTGGGCAGTGCTCAAGCGCGAGTTCGGCGGGGTTGGGGTACTGCTCACTCCCTTCGACCTCGTCAACCCGCAAAACCTCGAGCTTCCCGCCATGAACACCGGCTGGGCCACGCCCTTCTTCTGGATCTGGGCGCTTCTGGTGCTCGGGACAAGCGTGGTGTTGTTCCTACCCGATGCCCGCACCCGCGCACGGCTGCTGTATGCCATAGGAGTCGTCGGGTTGGCGTTGTTCGCGGCGGAAGCCATCGTGTTTTATCAGAGCGTGGAGGCCATCAACGGGCCCGCGCTCGAGGCCGGTACCTCCCCGCGCCGCTTGCCCTTGCGGCGCTTCAGCCTGTCGCTGGGAGCCTACCTGGGCGTGTTCTTCAGCCTGGGCATGCTGATCCTGGCCCGGCTGCAACTGCCTGGGGGCAAAGCCTTCCTGGTGCGCTACCGGGGGGTGGTGGTCCCGCTGGTATCGTTGCTGCTGGCTTCGTTCATCGGGGCGCTGGTGGTGGGGTTCATCCGGCCCGGCCTGGGAGCCGAGGGCAAAGTACTGCCCCTGCTGGATGCGGTGGCGACCAAGCTCGACCTGGTGACTTACACCTTCCAGTTGCTCTTCAGCCCCATCATCAGCCTGACCGGCTGGTTCCAGAGCCTGCTGCTGGCGACGCCGCTGATCTTCACCGGGCTGGCTGTGGCCTTTGGTTTCCGCTCGGGTCTGTTCAACATCGGGGCGCCGGGGCAACTCACGCTGGGGGCCATCTGCGCCATGGTGGTAGGCGTGTACCTGCCCGGCCCCGGCTGGATCACGCTCCCGCTGTCCATCATCGCCGCGGCGCTGGGTGGGGCTTTGTGGGGAGCCATTCCGGGCTGGCTCAAGGCCCGCTTCGGAGCCCACGAGGTGATCAACACCATCATGCTCAACTACGTGGCTGCCTCGCTGTTCCTCTTCCTTATCGCTTCCAACGAGTACAAGTTCTTCGGGGCCACGGTGCACCTGCCTTTCAAGGCCGAAGGCTTCGAAGCCCGCAGCAACGAGGTACGCGAAGGCTCGCGCATCCCTTTGATGCTCGACCTGCTCGTGCGCGACGGGCACATCTCCTGGGCCATTCCCCTGGCCCTGCTGCTGGGGCTGGGGGTCTACTACACCCAGCGCCGCGCCGACCTCAGCCGCAGGCTGCTGATCTCGGGAGCGGCGGTGTTGGTGGGGTACGCGGCGGGCGGTTTCCTGCCGGGCCCGGCGGTCGAGCTTACCAGCGCCCTCACTTCATCGCGCTTCAACGGAGCCTTCCTGCTGGCCGTGCTGGCACTGCTGTTTTACAACTTCTACCTCTTCCGCACGCCCGGCGGCTACGAGCTGAGGGCAGTTGGGCTCGCTCCCAAGGCCGCCGAGTACGGCGGGGTCAATCTGCGCTCGAAGATCGTGCTGGCCATGGCCATCTCGGGGGCCCTGGCCGGGCTGGCCGCCACCCACTACGTGCTGGGCGGCGGGGTGGACGAGTACCGCCTCAAACAATCCCTGCCTACCGGGGTGGGGTTTGACGGGATCGCGGTGGCCCTCATGGGGCAGAATACCCCCATCGGCATCAGCCTCTCGGCGTTGCTGTTTGGGGTGCTACTCACGGGGGGGTTAGACCTTAACCAGCAACTGGCGATAAGCCGCGAGTTGGTGACGGTGTTGCAGGCTCTAATTGTGCTGTTCATCGCCGCGGGTGGCTTCCTGCCGCGTTACTTCATCGACCCGTTGCAAGCGGCGCAGGTAGAAACCGAAGCCCGTGCAGAGCAAGAAGACCACGAGAGAGCGCTGATCGGGAGGGCTGGATGAAACGCTTGTCGCCTTTCATGATTGGCTTCCTCGTGGTAGCGGCAATTGCCGTGGTGGTTCTGGGCATGCGGGTGGAGTCGGCGATCCTGATCGCACTGTTCTTCTCGACCCTGCGCCAGACCACTCCCCTGCTGCTCACGGCCCTCGGAGGCATGTTCTCTGAGCGCTCGGGGGTGGTCAATATTGCCCTCGAGGGCATGATTCTCTTCGGAGCCGCCGCCGCTGCCATCAGCGTGGAGCGGCTCGAGGCCCCCATGCTCGCCGCCGACCCCCTGGCCCGCTCAGCCTGGATTCCCTGGGTGGGGGTGCTGGTCGGGATGCTGATGGGTGGCCTGGTGGCCACCGTCTATGCCATCGCGGTGATCCGTTACAGGGCCGAGCAGATCGTGACCGGCACCGCCATCAACCTGCTGGCCGCCGGGGCCCCGCCGGTGTTGATGCAGGCTTTGTACAACACCACCACCAACTCCAAGGAGGTCGAGAACCGCCTGATCAACATCCCTATCGCAGGAGAGAGCATCTCTCCTTTGGTGTTCCTGGCCTTCCTGCTGGTGCCGCTGTGCTGGTGGGTGATGTTCAAAACCCCCTGGGGCCTGCGCCTGCGGGCAGTGGGCGAGCAGCCCGAAGCCGCCGATACCATGGGGATCAACGTCTACCGCATGCGCTACACCGCGGTGATCCTCTCGGGCCTGCTGGCCGGGCTGGCCGGGGCCTATCTCTCCGTCGGCTTCCTCAACCAGTTCGTCAAGAACATGTCAGCTGGGCAGGGTTTCATCGCCCTGGCCGCCCTGATCTTCGGCAAATGGCACCCGCTGGGCGTGCTGGGGGCGACGCTGCTGTTTGGCTTCTTCCGGGCTCTGGCCATCCAGCTTCAGGGAGGGGAGGTCATGCCTTCGGTAGTGGTGGAGGCCATCCCCTACGTCCTCACTATCCTGGTGCTGGCCGGATTTATCGGGCGCAGCCGCCCACCGGCGGCTGTCGGCAAGCCGTACGAGAAGTAAGTTGTACGTCGTGCGCCAAAGGCAAAACGCCGTGCTGCGCCCTAAGTCATCCCAATCTCTCAGCGCCTAACGGTGATCGTAGCCCCCTCGAGCGGCAACCCGCTGACGGTGAGGGAGTTGTTGCTGCCCGCTCCCCTGGCGCTCACAGCGCTCAGGGTGGCCTGGTAGGTGAGTTCCCTGGGGCGGTTGTCGCAAGCCGAAGTCAAGATCCCCAGGAGCAAAGCCACGATGAAGAGCCCCCTCCCGCGGTGCAGCCTCCAGAGGCTCACCATCAGCAACATGGCCAGAGTCACGACAAAAGAGATGAAGCCGGGAAACAGGCTGGCCTGCACGGCTTGGGGCCACAGGCCGATGGTGGTGTTGAAGGCGTAAACCACCAGGAAATCGCTCGAGCTCCCCGCTGCCAGCGGCAGGGAGCCGAGCACGAGCTTCAACTGACCGTTGTCCATGCCGTAAGCGCCGCTGGCGAGGGGGGTCTCGCCCACATCGACCTGGCCGTTGCCGTTGAGGTCGAGGTAGATCGAGACGCCGGTGATGTCCTTGTTGTCCACCCCGCTGCCCCTGGCCTGGAGGGTCACACCCTCGATCATCACGTCCTCGGCTCCCGGCACGCCGGTGTTGGTCAGGCGGAATTGCAGCACGGGGGTGGAGTTGCCCTTGTCGGCGGTCTTGTTGGCCGGGCTATTGCCGCCCTTGCTGGCCATCAGGCCCGCTGCCGCTACCACCGGGGTGTCGAGGGTCAGGCTGTTGTTGGCGGCGTTGGGGTCGGGGGTGCTGCTGCTGGCGGTGAAGGTGCTGCTGAGGCTGCCCATAGCCGTGGGCCTGACCACGATCTGCGCCGTGGCGAAGGCAGCGGCGGCCAGGTCGCCCAGGTTGCAGCTCACGCTGCTCCCCGAGTTGGTGCAGCCGCTCGAGGCCCCGACGAAGCTGGCTCCGGCAGGCAGGGTATAGCTGAGGGTGCTCGAGGTCGCAGTCTGAGGGCCAAAGTTGGTCAGGCGCAGTCCGTAGGTCAGCTCGCTGTTGCCCGCCACCGGGCTGGGCGCGGCCTGGCCGGTGAGCGAGAGGTTGGCCCCGCTGCTGGCCGTGCCGAAGTCGAGGTAGAAAGCACCACGCCCGTGGGTGAAGGCGTACAGGCGTCCACCGTTGGCCCCGAAGCCCAGTTCGAACACCGCCACGTTGGGCAGGCCGCTGCTGGGCCCCATGAACTCCCAGCTCGCTCCGGCATTGGGGCTGTGCCAGATGGCGATGTCGGTGCCCACGTAGACGTTGGCGGGGGCGTCGGGCCTGAGGGCCACGGTGTTGAAGGGAAGGTCGACCGGCGGGCTGATGTTGCTCCAGTTGGGCGAGGCCGCGAGCGCACCGGTGCTCTTGAACAGGTGGCCGGGCTTGCCGGGGGTGCCTTCGTCGAAGCCGGAGAGGCTCACGTAGAGGATGTTGGGGTCGGTGGGGTCGAACTCGAGGTCGGTGACGTAGCGACCTGGGACCTGATCGGCGGGGTCGAGGTCGGTCCAGGTCTGGCCGCCGGTGGTGGTCAGGCGCAGATCGCCAAAGCGCGTGCCGTAAGCGTAGGTCTTGCAGGTGGGGTCGGAAGGGGCGAAGGCGATGGCGCTGACGCGATTGGGGCGGCCCTGTCCGTCGGTGCCCATCTCGGGAGCGTTGGCCCGCCAGGTGGCCTGCGCGCCGCTGAAGAAGTTGTCGCTGCGCCAGAGGTTGTCGGTCCCGGCCAAGAACACGTCGTCGTCGGAGGGGCACTTCTCGAAGCGAGCGATGAACGGGGCGTTGGTGCGGTCAATACCCCCGCCAGCACCGACGAAGCTATTGCCCCCATCGGTGGTGCGGTAGATGTTGAGGCCCTGCGAGGAGACCGCCCAGTCGTTCTCGGGATCGCTGGCCGAGATAGCAGCGTCGGCCCCGTCGCCGCCGAAGATGGCGGGCCAGCCGTCGCTGCCCTGCCACAGCGAGGTGCCGTTGTCCTGTGAGCCGCCGATGGCCAGGCTGAGCCCGCTGGGATGGGCCACGCCCTCGTAGAACTGGGTGAAGGCCAGCTCGAGGTTGTGCGTCGCCCAGGTCGCACCACCATCGCCGCTCGACCACACCCCGCCATCGTTGCCCACCACCAGCCGGTTGCCCGCCCAGGCGAAGGCGTGCTGGTCGACGTGGGTGCCCAGGCTGGCCTTGTTGGAGACGTCGCTCCAGGTGAGGCCGTCGTACTTCCAAATCTCGATGCCCCCGGCGTAGAGCACGTTGGGGTTGGCGGGGTCGACGATGATCTCATGGTCGTACCAGCACTGGTTGACCGCCGCTTTGTAGGCGTCACCCCAGCCGCAGTAACCCAGCGTGCCGGTGCCGTTGTCGGTGGGCTTGAGCGAGATCTGGGTCCAGGTGGGGGTGGCGTCCCAGGCGTTGGTGGTCTTGTACAGGCCGATCATCCCGCCGTCGTTGCCCGCACCGTCAATGGCGTCGGAGACCGAGACGTACATCACGTTGGAATCGGAAGGGGCGATGGCCAGCTCGGTGCGACCCATCCCGCCCGCGGCATCATCCCACGGACCGCTCACCTTGGCCCAGGTGACCCCGGCGTCGGTGGAGCGGTAAAGGCCGTTGGTCTCATCTCCCAAAACCGCTCCCCTGGCAGCGTACATCTGGGCGAAGTTGCCGGGTCGCGCCTCGAGGTCGGTGACATCGCCGCTCAAGCGCAGCGACCAGTCGGCCCCAGCGTTGGTGGAGCGGAACACCCCGGTCGGAGCAGGATTGGGCAGGCGGCCTGCCCCCTTGCCCCCAATGCCCGACGTGGTCGCAGCCAGCAGGGTGTTGGCATCACTAGGGCTCACCACGATGTCGCTGAACGACCCCCCCTTGAAGGTGTCCGCGGTCCCAGGGATGACGCTCCAAGTGCTGCCACCGTCGAGCGACTTCAGCATCCCCGCGCCGAAGTAGCTCGAGCCCGAGAAGGTGGCCTCCCCGGTCCCGGCGTAAACGACGCTGGGGTTGCCGGGCGCGAAGGCGATGGCTCCCATGGCCATGGAGGGCTGGTCATCGGTGCGGGCGCTCCAGCTCACGCCGCCATCGGTGCTTTCCCAGATCCCGGCCTGGGCCCCGCCCACCAGCCAGTGGTTGGAGTCGGCGGAGTCGATGGCGACGTCCCCCACCCGGCCCGACATCTCGCGGGTGCCCAAAGCGAGGCCGATCTGGCCGCCCTCGATGGGTTTGGGTCCGATCGCCACCCAGTTTTCGGCGGCCAGGTTGCTCAGGCCCTGCCGCTGTCCAAACTGCTGGATCTGGCCGTAGGCCCGCAGCCGGGCCTGTGGGGGAACGTCGGCCAGGGGATAAGCCCGCTGCTCATGCCAGAACTCGTAGTGCTCCCAGGCCTCGAGGAAGGCGTTCTCGCCACTGCGCTCGAGTTCGGCCCTGAGGCGCTGACGGTCCTCGGGGGTTTGCACGAACAGTAGGGCGAAGGGCACCCAGTTGCCGTCCTTGACCTCGAACTCCTCGAAGCCTTCGGGATCTCCTTCCCCGTCGGTGGCCTGAACGGGAGCGGGACCCAGGGCCCACAGGCCACCCCCCCACAGCAAGAGGGCTACCATAAACCACCAGCGCCGCAAGAATCGCAACATGAGGGCTCCCCTGGTCGTGTCCTACGTCCTACGTCTACGCCAAGTGCCGAACGTTGAACGCCATATGCCATAGGCCTTTAGGCAGCGCAAAGTGGTCTACCTGAGCCTGAACGTGTTGATCCACCAGTTGACTTTGGGGACCTCGCCCCTCAGCTCGAGGGTGGCCTCAACCTCCTTTCCTACCCATAGCGGCAGGGGCCGCAGGGAATAAGCCTCGACCTGCATGCCCGCCCGCGCCGGGTTGCGCAGGCCAGGACCGATCGGTTCGGCGCTTTTGAGCTCGAGCCAGTACGAGTACACCCGCCTGCCCGCCTCGAGGGCTATCCCCTTCTCAAGAAGGGCCTGGGGCGACCACACCGAGTAGCGCAGCACTAGTGCGGCAACCCGGCTGCCGCCCTCAACCTCGACGGGAGGAGGCGGAGGCTGGGCCTGAGCCAGCATCAATGCGCCCAGGATCAGCGCCGCGAGCACTTGCCGCAGGTGCTTCGAGCGGTTCATGGGGGTTCCTCTACATGAAGCTATCACGGCTGGGGGTTGAGCTGGGCATAGGCCACCACCCCGATCAGGCCGCTAATGCCCACCAGCAGCACCAGCACGAAGAGATCGAGCAGCGGCAGGGAGGTTCCGGTAGGGACGTAGTTGATGAGTTGGATCAGCAAGACCAGCAGCACGTGGGCGGGCACCCCAGCCCGCAGGATCAGGTGCCAGCCTTCGCGCACTGCCCAGGTCCAGGAGCCGTGCCGCTCGGCGAGGTACTGGAAGGGGTAAAACCACAGCAGTCCCAAAACCGTGTTGGCTGCGAGGCGCAGCAACTCGGCCACGACCGGGGAGAAGCGCTGAAGTGGCAGCGGCACCACCAGCCCCACCAACAGCAAGGCCAAGTACACCCAACCTGCCAGAAAAACCTGGCGGCGAAACTGTTGCCACAGCAACTCCGGCACCCACTCCCCCTGGCGCAGGTAGCGCAGCATCACCGCGTTGAAGCCCACCTGCATGGGCCCGATAAGGATACCGAAGCTGACAAAGCTGAAGAGCAGGGCCACGAAGGTGACCCACAAAATGCCCAGCGGGTTGTGTGCGAAAATTCGCAGAGTCACCAACAGCACCTGAGTGAGGTTGAGCATTATGCGCCCATTGTATAGGGCCTTTGAAAGAGTTCCAGTCGCCCGACTTGACATATATATATTGCTTGCAATATATATATACGAAAGGTGTTAGAGAGGACGTCATATGACCGGAGCTACTACACTAGACCGCGAGCGCTTTTACCAAAGTCTGGCGAACTGGAAAGACGACGGCCCCATCTCAGTCGCGGTGGCCGACATTGACGAGTTTCTGGCGGTCAACCAGAACTACGGGCGCGAGGTGGGCAACGCGGTGATCGCGCTGGTGATGAAGGCGCTGGCTGGCAGCCTCCCCCCTGGCAGCCTGCTCACCCGCCTCGGCGGCGACGAGTTCGCCTGTGCCCTGCCGGGGGCCAGCCCCGAGGAGGCGCTGATCCAGCTCGAGGAGATCCGGCAGTACCTCGCGGGTCGCAAGCACAACGTGGGGGAGGTCTCGCTGGCGGTGCGGCTGTCCATCGGCATCGCCAGCTTCCCCCGCCACGTCTCCGACCCCCAGCAACTGCTCCAGGCCGCCGACGAGGCGCTGTTGCGGGCCAAGCGCGAGGGGCGCAGCCGTGTGGCGATCTACGTGGAGGACAGGATGGTGCTGAAGTCGAACTACTACCCCAAGAACCAGCTCGCCCGCCTGGCCACGCTCTCCGAGCGCTTAGGCCGCACCGAGGCCGCCCTGCTGCGCGAGGCCCTGGCCGACCTGCTCGACAAGTACCGGGAGTTCCTGTGATCGAGCGGCGCTGGATGGAGCGGGCCGTGGAGTTCGCCCTGCGGAGCATTGAGGAAGGCACCGCTTTGATCCCTCTGCCGGAGGTAACAAAATGCCCTGGAACCCCGAACAGTACGAGAAATTCAAAGCCGAGCGCACCGCCCCCTTCGACGACCTGCTCGCGCTGGTCAGGGTTCGGCCCGGCCTGCGGGTCGTGGACCTGGGCTGCGGGACCGGCGAACTCACCCGTCGCCTGGCCGACCGCCTCCCCGGCAGCACCGTGACCGGGCTCGACAGCTCCCCCGAGATGCTCGCCAAGAGTCAGAACTTCGCCCGCGAGGGGCTCAGCTTCGTGCAGGGCGACTTCCGGGAGCTCGAGGGGCAGTACGACCTGATCTTCTCCAACGCCGCGCTGCAATGGGCCGACGACCACCCCACCCTCTTCGCCCGGCTCTGGGGCCACCTGAACCCCGGCGGGCAGATGGTGGTACAGATGCCCGCCAACGGCGATCACCCCTCCCACCGCCTGGCCCGCGAGGTCGCCGAGGAGCCCGAGTTCAGGGCCTACTTCCCGCACCAAGGCCGCCGCCACCCGGTCCTGCCAGTCGAGGACTATGCCCAGTTGTTCTTCGACCTCGGCGGGCAGGACATCACCGCCGTGCTCAAGGTGTATCCCCACGTCCTGCCCGACGCCGACGCGATCGTGGAGTGGGTCAAGGGAACCTTGCTCACCGCCTACCTGGGCGTGCTGCCGGAGGGGTTGCAGGGGGTTTTCCTCGAGCGCTACCGCTCGAGGCTCAACGAATTGATGCCGCAAAAGCCGGTGTTCTACGGCTTCAAACGGGTGCTGCTGGCGGCGAGCAAGCCCGCCGTGTAACGCCCGACACGCAATCCAGGGCGGGAGTGGGCTGCGTAAGGTTTGGGAGGAGGTTCGGAGATGGAGTGGGTGGGAGGTTTGTTGCTGGGCGCATTGATCGCTAGCGCCGGGTGGAGGGTGGCGTACCTGCGGGTGCTGGAGCAGTCCTGCACCGACTCCCTCACCGGCCTCCCCAACCGGCGGGGCCTCGAGCGGGCGCTCGCGCGCGAACTCACCCTGGCCGAGCGCTCCGGCGAGCCCCTGTGCCTCGTCCTCTTCGACCTCGACGCCTTCAAACGGGTCAACGACACCTTTGGGCACGCGGCAGGCGACAAGGCCCTGCGCCTGGTGGCGCGCGTGGCACGGGAGAAGCTCCGGCGCTCCGACTGGGTGGGGCGCTGGGGCGGGGAGGAGTTCGTGGCGGTGCTGCCGGGCACCCTCCTCCTGGCCGCCGAGACCATCGCCCAGCGGCTGCGCAAGGCGGTGAGCGCCCTCGAGCCCGTCCCTGCCTGCCGCCTGAGCATCAGCCTGGGGGTGGCGGCGTACCGGCCGGGCGAGAGCGCGGCGGAACTGCTCGAGCGCGCCGACGCCCTGCACTACCGGGCCAAGCGGGCCGGGGGCGACCGGGCCTGCGCCGAGGGGTCAGGGCTCGAGCTCGACCACGTGGCGCGGGTGATCGGGTAGCCGCGTGAGGCCCTCGCGCAGGAAACGGGGCCGCACCGGCAGGCGCGGCATCTGGTCCTGGGGGAACCAGCGGTACAGCAGGTGGGTGTGTCTCTCGCTCCCGCGCCGCTCCCCCTCCCAGAAGTCCGGCAGGCTCATCGCGAAGTAGAGCCCCACCTCGTGATGGGCGCGTCCCCGATGGTCGAACAGGTTCTCGACCACGAAGAGCAGCGGGCCGGTCTGGGCCTCGAGCCCCAACTCCTCGCGCATCTCGCGCCGCAGGGCCTGCTGGGCGGTCTCGAGGGCCTCCACCCGCCCGCCAGGCAGCGCCCAGAAGTCGTCCTCCAATCCCCGGTGCAGCAAAATTTGGCCGTGCTGAAGGGCGATCCCGGCCACCCGGTAGATGAAGCGCACCCCCTGCGCGGCGAAGTAGGTAGGGGCTACCCCCTGCTCAGGAATCTCAGCCATAGGCCCTAAAGCCTACGCCAGCCCGGCGGCTCGGGCAAGGCCCGCTCGAGCTCAGCCCACCGACAGCGCCAGCAGGTACTGGGCCGCGTAGTACAGCGGCAGCCCCAGCAGCGGGTTGAGCACCTCCGAGCGCACGAAGCGCTCGCGGGCCACGAAGAGGTCGGAGAGGTAGAACAGCAGCGCCCCCAGCCGGGCCTCCGGGCGGCCTGCCGCCAGGGCGAAGAGCAGCATCACGCTGATGACGGCGGCGTAGGCCAGCACCGGGACGCGCCAGCCCTCGAGGTGCGGCCACAGCCAGCGCACGACCCCCAGCCCCACGCCCAGCACCAGCGCGAAGGCCCACGGGCCGGGGCTTCCCTCGGCGGCGAAGGCCCCCACGTAGGCCAGGTGCGCCAGCAAAAAGGCGACCAGCCCCGCCAGGAAGGCCCGCCCCGATGGAAAGATCAGAAAAACGTCGCCCAAAGCCGAGAGCACCAGCCCGGCGAACACCCACTGGGCGAAACGGCCCTCGAGGCCCTGTGACAGAGCCAGCAGGATGAAGCCCAGCGAACAGGCCACCTTGGAAGCCGCCCGCGCCAGGGGCCGCCGGCGCACCTCCGCCGCCAGCAGGCCCAGCAGGGAAAAGCCCCCCAGGCCGATCCACAGCCACGCCGCCGACACCCGCCCGCACCCGCCTCAGCGCCGCAGCTCGTCCTTGTGGGCCGTGACCAGGCTGCCCTCCTCGGTGATCATGTCCACGGTCTGGGCCAGCGGGTTGAGCTTGACCACCTTGCCGCACACGTCGTGGATGGTGCACACCTTGGCGTTCTTCTTGGGCAATCCCGCCAGCAACTCCTGGTACAGCTCGTGCTCGTACTGCAAGCAGCACAGCAAGCGCCCGCAGGGGCCGGAAATCTTCTCGGGCGACAGCGGGAGCTGCTGGTCCCTGGCCATCTTGATGGAGACCTGGGCGAAGTCTTGCAGGTGGGTCGAGCAGCACGACTCCATGCCGCAAGCCCCCAGCGTGCCCAGGTAGGCGGTCTGGTCGCGCGGGCCCAGCGCTAAGAACTCCACGCGCGCACCCGCCAGCCGGGAGATCTCCCCCACCCAGCGGCGCAGGTCCACGCGCTCCTCGGCGGAGTAGTGCACCGAGAGGTGGTTGCCGTCGAGGGTGAACTCGCAGCCCAGCAGCTTGGCCGGGACGTTTTCCCGACGGAACTTGGCCTTGAGCCACCACTTGAGGTCCTCGGCGCGCTCGCGCAGCTTGCTGGCGGTCTCGAGGTCCTGCGGGCTAGCCTGGCGCACCACCTCGCCTTGGGGCCGTCCCGCCCGGGGCGCGGTGCGCACCTTGCCCAGCTCGAGGCCCCTGGGCGTGCTGACCACCACCCAGCTCCCCTGCGCGGGGGGTTCCCCGCTGAAGCTGTAGTCGTAGAGTTTTGGGCCGTGATTGAAACGGACGCCTACGCAGTCCATTGATGCCGATCCTCCTCGCTTTGGACACTCTGAGCCAGCAGGCGGGCTCCAGAGCAGTTGACAGACCAGAGTCTGATGTCTTTCACTCTACAACTTCAGCGCTCGGCCATCACCGACCACAGCCGCAGACCCAGCCAGCTCAGCACCAGGTCCTCGCCGACGTAAGCGCTCAGGGCCTCCTGGGCCTGGTGGATGGCGAGCAGGGCCGCCGCGCGTCGCGGATCCTCGGGGGGAAGGGACTGCCCCAGCTTGCGGGCCAGGTAGTTCAGGCCGCCTTCGGTCTCGAGCAGCGGCCCCAGGGCCTCGAGGGTCTGGGCGGGGCCTTTCGCCAGGCTCTCGAGCACCCCCTGAGCCCGCCCCACGAGCTGGTTGAAGAGGGCCGGGTTGTCGAGCGCCCAGCGCACCCGCCCCGCGCTGCCCTCGGCGTAGGCCAGGATTTCGGGGTCGCGGGTGAGGCCGTGCAGCGTCTCCTCGGGCAGGGGGCCGAAGGCCAGCTCGAGCGAGCGCGAGGCCAGGGTGGGCAGCACCAGTTCGCGGCTGGGCGCGATGAGGACGAGACGGGCGTAGGTGGGGGGCTCCTCGAGCACCTTCAGCAGCGCGTTGGCCGCGGGCTCGTTGAGCAGGTGGGCCCCGTCGATCACCGCCACCTTGGCCCGGAAGCGGGGATAGGTCGAAAGCCACTCCAGCAGGCTCTCGCCGCCCTCCTCGCGCGGGGCGATCTGCTCGAGCCGGATTTGCAGGTTGCGGGCTTTGCGCCCGGTCTTGGTCTGGGCCTCGGGGGCGATCTCGAGGTAGTCGGTGTGCTCCTCCAGGCGGCAGGAAGCGCAGTCACCGCAGCCTGGAAACCCCTTAGCGCAGTTGAGGCCGTAGGCGTACCACCGCGCTACCGCCCGCCGCCCCACCCCTTCCGGGCCGGTAAACAGCAGGCTCTGGCTGCTGAGGCTCGGCAGCAGCCGCAGGATGTGCTCATGTCCCAGGATCGAAGGCTTCAACTGCGGTCTCCATTGCGAAAGTGCCTTTGAGGTCAGCGTGCCTGATATGAGCCATCGGCTATCGACGGTTTATTTCCCGTGCAGCAGCCGCTCGTAAAGCCAGTTGGGAAAGCCCACTTCCTCGATACGGCGCAATACCTGCTTGAGGTCGTAGGTCACGCGGTAGAACTCGACGAGATCCTCCTCGCTGTCCCAGATGGCATAAGCAGCTCCCGGCGTGCCGTCGCGGGGTTGCCCTACTGAGCCGGGGTTAACGATGGCCCGGACCTTGGGGGCTAAGATGAGCTCGCCGCCGTTGGTGTAGCGCTGGTAGCGCACCCACTGGCCGTTGGGGCCGTCGAGGGAGAGGTAGGCTCCCGCCAGGTGAGTGTGGCCGTGGAAGACCCAGCGGGCCGCCGTGCAGTCGAAGCCCTGGCGGGCGAGCTCGAGGTCGTCGAGGTACTGCATGGGATCACAGGGACTGCCGTGCACCAGCAAGGCCCCTTCCACGTTGGCGGCCATGGGCAATTTGGAGAGGTAGGCGTGGCTGGCGGCACTCATGCGCTCGGCCTGCCAGGCGATGATCTCGAGGATGGGCCCCTCGACATCCAAGGAGCCCAGCGACAGCATCCAGGCGTCGTGGTTGCCCAGCACTCCAATGGCATCGTGCGAGGCCAACCACGACACCACCCGCTCGGCATCGGGATAATAGCCCACCGCGTCCCCTAGAAAAAGAACCCGCTCCCAGTCCCTGGCCTCGCGCACGATGGCCTCGAGGGCAGCCCAGTTACCGTGCAGGTCGGAGAGGATCAGGTAACGCACAGTGACACATCATACGGCAGGTCAAGGGTCGAGGGTCGGTGGCTGAAAGACGCCAAGCGTCGAAGGCCACCGACCCTCGGCATCCTGCGTCTTGCGTTTGGCGTTTGGCCTTCGGCGTCTTATGCTGTGGCTGTGCTCGAGGCCGAAGAGCATAACACGGCAATGACGGAGGCCCGCTTGGTGAAAGAGGCTCTGGCTTCCGAGGAATCTTCCGGCCCTAGCAGCTCCGCCTGGCTGGAGGAGATCCTGGCGCGGCACGTCCGCACCGGATACGACGAGTTGGGCAGTTTCTACGCCTGGCTCGAGGGGCACTATGGCGGCGAGACCCTGCTGCTGTGGGCCCCCAGGGAGTGGGGCGAGGCCGTGATCCGCGCGCTGCGGGGCCTGGAGTACAAGGGTCGCATCGTGCTGGGCCTGGATGCTTCGGGAGGGCACGGCACGCCCTTTCAGCGGGCGCTGGAGTGGGTTCGCCCTCGCCGCGCGCTCATCCTGACCGAGGGGGAGGGGGTGGGCTCGAGCTTTACCCCAACCGACCCCGATCCCGATGGTGATGCTGAAGCTATCGAGGTGGAAGCGCCCACCGGGCTGCGCTACCGGGAAGTCCCGGCCAGACGGGCCTGGAAGGGTGAACTCGAGACCGACCTGCCACAAATCCCCGGCCCGGCACTGGGCGCGTACGGTTGGGAACGGGGCATTCCCACCTACGGCGTGGGACTGGTAGGATTGGACACAACCCTCCAGGCCCTGTTGCGGGTCTGGCGTTTGAATGTCTAGGAGGCTTGATGCTTGGCGCGGTTTTTACCCTGATCTTCGTCATCGGTTCGATCCTGGTCACCAGCCTGATCTACCTGGCCATCAACCCCAGGAGTGTCAACGTCGAGGGCGAGGGCGCCGACCTGCGCTACATCGGCTTCGCCCTGGTCCTCATCATCCTCTCGGCAGCCACGATCGGGGCCATGCTGATGTTGGGAAAGGCCCACAACGCCCTGGGCTGAGCATAGACACCGACCTCGACCCCGCCGCAGCGGGGTTTCTTCGTAAACCGAGGGCACACGTAACGTAATTAACGCCGTTATTTGGCCGTTTCGATAGATCGGAAACATACGAAAAAAGCTGCCTGGTCAGGCAGGAGCAAACTCCTGGAGCCGTGCCACGAGGTAACTGTTCCTTCACGCCAGCGCCTCTAATCTCTAAGCCACGGAGGCTTCTGGATGAATATTCAGCAGTATGGCTATAGCTTTAGACTACTGGTCCTGCTCTCGCTCATTCTGGTTGCCTGCACGCCCACAACAGGCAGCCTCAAGGTGAACATCGCGGGCCTACCGGCCGGGACCGACGCCAGGGTGACCGTAAGTAAGCAAGGTGGGGGGTATAGCAGAGAGGTCAAGAAGAGCGAAATCCTGAACAACCTCTCCAGCGGCACCTACCAAATCAGCGTATCGGACGTGAGCGCCGGGGGTTATACCTACAGCGGCACGGCCAGTAACGTCTCCGTCAAGGTAGAAGGCGGAAAGCAGGCCGAAGCCACCGTGAACTACGTGGCAAGCACGGGCAGCCTGGCCGTGAACATCACGGGCCTGCCTGAGGGCACGGGCGCCAGCGTCGCGGTGAGCGGCCCTGGGGGGTTCAGCCGGAACGTCACGGCCAGCACCACCCTCACCGGCCTAGCCCCCGGCGATTACAACGTCAACGCGGCGACGGTGAGCGCGAACGGTTTTGACTATGGCGCCTCGATTAATCCGAACCCGGTCAAGGTAAGCGCAGGGGCCACGGCGAGCATTCAGGTGAGCTACGGGCCCAGCAACGGCCAGCTGACCCTCAGCGTCAGCGGTATCCCCAGCGGGGCCAGCGCTTCGGTCACCGTGAACGGGGTAGACGGAGGCTTCAGCCAGACCCTTGTCTTCAGCAGCGACTCGAGCCAGAGCCTGGCAGTCCCCATTGGGCAGTACAACATCAGCGCCAACTCCTTTACCGCAGGGGGCACTACCTATGCGGGCACGGTGAGCGAATCGCCGGTCAGCGTGACCGGAGCCAGCACCAAGACGGTTAGCGTGACCTATAGTGCCAGCAGCGGAAATCTCCAGGTGAACGTCAGCGGGCTTCCCTCGGGCAGCGGCAAACCCATCACCATCAGCGGCCCCAGCGGGAGTTTTACTGTGGGCTCGAGACAGACCCGCACCGGCCTGGCCCCTGGCAATTACACGGTCACCGCCGCCGACGTTCTCAAGGACGGCAGCCGCTACGCCGGCACGGTCACGACCTCGCCGGTGACGGTCTCCGCGGGTGCGACGGCGTTGGTAGACGTCAGCTACAGCGCGATCACCGGGCGGCTGGTGGTGAACGTCAGCGGCCTGCCCGGTGGAGTCAACGCGAACGTCAGCGTGAGCGGCCCTGGCGGCTTCAGCCAGAACCTCACCGCCAGCGCCACCTTCGATGACCGCCAGCCCGGCACCTACATCATCGCTGCGAGCGATGTTCTCGAGAACGGCAGCCGCTACACCGGCAGCGTGAACTCCTCGCCGGTGACCGTGAGTGCGGGCGCGACAGCTTCGGTGAGTGTGGGCTACACGGCAGTAAGCGGGCGGCTGGTGGTGACGATTAATGGCCTGCCAACGGGCACCAACGCCAGCGTGAACGTGAGTGGGCCGGGGCTCAACCAGACCATTACCTCCAGCACGACCTTCGATGACCAGCAACCCGGCACCTACACCCTGAGCGTAAACGGCGTCACGGTCTCTCAGTCCGTCGTGGACGAGTACTACCAGGGCAACAACACTTCAGCGACGGTGACGGCAGGGAGTAGCGCCAGCGCCAGCGTAAGCTACGGCAAGTATGGCTCGGGCAAGCTCTGGGTCATCGAGTACGGCAGCAACAACGGCACCCCATCAGACCCCAGCGACGACCCCCCCAGCCGCCTGCTGGGCTATGACCAGGGCGCAGGAACGCAAACAGCAGTAAGCCTGGGCCTGTCAAACGGGTCACAGAAGGCGCGGGGAATGGCGCTCGACAAGGCGGGCAACCTCTGGGTGGGCATAGGGCCGGAGCCCTCGGGCAGCGGCGGCGAAATCCGCATGTACCGCGCCGCCGACCTCGCCAGCCCCTCGCCCAGTCCGGCGGTGACCATCACCAGCCCCGACCTGGGCACCCCGCGCGCCCTGGCCTTCGACAGCGCGGGCAACCTGTGGGTGGCCGACGAGTTCTACAACCAGATCCTACGCTTCGATGCTGGAGACTTGAGCGCTAACTACACGGGCCCCGCCAGGTACAAAATCCTGAACTTCGGCGGCACCATGACCACCCCAACCGGCCTGGCCTTCGACGCTAGCGGCAACCTGTGGGTAGTGGCTTTCTTCGGAACCAATGCGTCGGATACAGGCTCGGATTCGCCGGGCCAGGTGCTCAAGTTCAGCTCGAGCCAGCTCTCCAGGAGCGCGGGATACTACTCTGGCCGAGCAGCCCTGCTCATCTACGACAACACCCTCAACGGCAACGACAAAGCTTCCCTCCACGGCCCCATCAGCCTGGCCTTCGACAGCGCGGGCGGGCTGTGGGTCGCCAGCAAGCTGGGTGATTTCCTCTCGCGCTTCGACCCCTCCAGCCTCCCCCCCGATTGCGACGGCGACACTTCGTGCAGCCCCGGAACGGGCTCTTACGCCGGTGCGCCCGCAGTGAAGATCAGCAGCGACAATAGCTGGGTACAGCCCATCGGCCTGGCCTTCGACAACGCGGGCAACCTCTGGGTCAGCGACGACAGGCCACGTTCCGGCGTCAGCCTCCAGCAGCGCTTGCAGTGGAACCCCCGTATGCCTTACTTCTCGAGCGGCGGCACCGGGCAGATCGTCCGCTTCAGCGCTGCGCAACTGGCCAGCACCGGCTCCCCTACGCCCACCCAAGCCCTCAGCGGCATAAGCGTGCCGCTGGACACGTTCTTCAACCTTCCCCCCAGTGGCCTTCCGCTCTACGGACGCCCCTGATTGCTCCAGCGCTATCAACTTCACCCCCACCACCCGGTGGGGGTGAAAACATGCGTCCTGAAGTGGGCTATTGATCATCGGCAGCCTCTGCGAGGAGCTTATTGTAAGCTACTTGTATGTTTGAACCAGGTTTACTCAAAGAGAAGGTCATTCTAGTCACGGGCGGCGGGACCGGGCTCGGGCGCTCGATGAGCACGCGTTTCCTGGAACTGGGGGCTCGGGTGGCCATCGCCGGGCGGCGGCAGGAGGTGCTCGAGCGGGCCGCGCAGGAGATGATGGCAGAAACCGGGGGCGAGGTCCTGGGCGTGCCCTGCGACGTGCGCGACCCCGAAGCGGTCGTGAGCCTGATGAACAGCGTCCTGGGGCACTTTGGCCGCATCGACGTGCTGGTCAACAACGCAGCCGGCAACTTCATCTCTCCTACCGAACGCCTCTCCCACCGGGCGGTGGGCGCGGTGCTGGGCATCGTGCTGCACGGGACTTTCTACTGCACGCTCGAGCTGGGCAAGCGCTGGATCGCTAGCGCTCACAAGGGAGTCGTGCTCAACATCGCCACCACCTACGCCGAGGGTGGCTCGGGCTACGTGGTGCCCTCGGCGGTGGCCAAGGCCGGGGTGGTGGCCCTGACCCGCTCGCTGGCTGCCGAATGGGGTAAATACGGCATCCGGCTCAACGCCATAGCCCCGGGGCCTTTCCCCACCGAAGGAGCCTGGAGCCGTCTGATGCCCACCCCCGAGATCGAAAAGCTCTTTATGGAGCGCATCCCCCTGCGCCGCGTGGGCGAGCACAAGGAGCTGGCCAACCTCGCCGCCTACCTCATCTCCGACTACGCGGGCTTCATCACCGGCGACCTCATCTACATCGACGGCGGGGAGAAGGTGTGGGGCTCAGGCGAGTTCAACGTGCTCGATGCCGTGACCAAGGAGCAGTGGGACGCGCTCGAGGCGATGCGGAAGAAGCAGGGGGGTTGAACGGCGTTTCGCGCATGACCTACGGCTACCGACCATCGACTACCGACGGCTTGGCCACGCTCGAGTCCTCCTCGGCATAAAGCGCCGTGGTGAGGTATTTGGAGCCGGAGTCCGGGCTGATGCAGGCCACCCGCTTGCCCTCGCCCAGCTCCTTGGCCACCTGAAGGGCGGCCCAGACGATGCCACCGCTGCTCATGCCCAGGAAGAGCCCCTCCTCCCTGGCCAGGCGCCTGGCCAGCGGGAAGGCTTCCTCCTCCCAGACCTGAACCACCCGGTCGAGCATCCGCACGTCGAGGTTGGGCGGGATGAACCCCGGCCCCATGCCCTGGAACTGATGCTGCCCCATCTGGCCGCCGGAGAGCACGTTGGAGCGGGCCGGCTCGCAGGCGATGATCTGCACGCCGGGGATGCGCTCGCGCAGGTAGCGCCCCACGCCCATGATGGTGCCTCCGGTGCCCGAGCCGTAGACGAAGGCATCGATGCGGCCTTCCATCTGAGCGAAGAGCTCGGGGCCGGTGGTCTCGTAGTGGGCCCGGATGTTGGCGGGGTTGGCGAACTGGTCGGGCATGAAGCCTCCGGTCTCGAGCGCGATCTCCTGGGCCTTCTCGCGCGCGGCCAGCATGCGCCGCTCGGGGTCGGTGAGCACCAATTCGGCCCCGTAAGCCCGCAGCGTGCGCTTGCGCTCGTCCGACATCTGCGCGGGCATGCACAGGATGAGCCGGTAGCCCCGGCTGGCGGCGACCATCGCCAGCCCGATACCCGTGTTGCCGCTGGTGGGCTCGACGATGACCTGCCCCGAGCCGGGTTTGAGAATGCCGCGCTCCTCGGCGTCGCGCACCATGTACCAGGCGGGGCGGTCCTTGATGGAGCCGCCGGGGTTGGAGCCCTCGAGCTTCACGAAAACCTCGGCCATGCCGGGTTCGACGACCCGGTGCAGCCTGACCAGAGGGGTCTTGCCGATGACGTGCTCGATAAACATGTCCCCCAGCATACGGCTGCGATGGTCAAATGGCGTGCAGGCAGGCACAAAACCGAAAAGCGAAGCGGTGACTATTTGCATTGCGCCGGGATGGTAAACTCAGGCGTTTGAATGCCCGCGGAAGATTCGGTTTCCGCCGGGCATGACAGGTGTGCTGATGATTGCAACGCAAGACCACGTGGTGACCATCCGTTACGTCCTCAAAGTCGAGGGTGAAGTCATCGACCAGGGCGAGCTGCCCTACCTGCACGGGTATGGCAACATCATCCCCGGCCTCGAGGAAGCCCTCGAGGGCAAGCAGGTGGGCGATTCGCTCCAGGTCAGCGTGCCCCCGGAGAAGGCTTATGGCCTGGAAGACCCCGAGGGCGTGCGGGTGATCCCCCGCGACCAATTCCCCCCTGACGCTCCCCTCGAGCCCGGCGTGCAGCTCTTTGCCCAGGACGAAGACGGCCAGGTGCTGCCCTTCTGGATCATGGAGGTGGATGGGGACGAGGTCACCATCGATTTCAACCACCCCCTCGCGGGCGAAACCCTCAACTTTGACGTGACCATCTCGAGCATCCGCGCGGCTACCCAGGAAGAGCTCGAGCACGGCCACGTACACGATCCCGAAGGACACGTCCACTAGATAGCTAAACGCAAGGCGCCGGGGGCCTGGGGCTCCCGGCGTTTGGCATTTAACGCTGGGGGTTCGACGCTCGGCACCTCCGAGCCATCGGCCATCGACACTTTCTCAAGCCAGCAGACCCGTAGGCAGCGGCTGGCCCTTGGGCAGCCAGAAGGAGAGGTACTCCTGCTCGAGCCGCATCAGCAGCCGCAGGCCCTCCTCGGTTTCAAAGCGCATGAACAGAGGCAGGCTGAAACGGGCCTCGCCCCGCTCGATGCGGAAGTTCTCGTAGGTGTAGGCCATGTAGAAGTCCTGCTCGCTTTGCATCAGGCGCTCGGTGTAGAACACCACGGTCTCGCCGTAGCCCTTGGTGGCCTTGCTGATATCTTCCCAGAAGATCTCCTGGGCCTCGGCCTCGCTCAGGTATTCCCCGCTGACCACCCCCAGCCTCCCGTAGAAGGCCGCGGGGAAGTCCTTGAACTCGTAGTAAAGGCCCCGGGGGCCGTGCCACAGCCGGATCAGGCCGTTCTCGTAGCACCGGCCCTCGGCGCTCTCACGGGCGAACTCGCGGGCCAGGCTGAGGTGCTCGAGGTTGGGGAAGGAACCGGCCTCGAGGCCCTCGAACAGCAGTCGCTGGGGATCGATCACCAAGCCGCTGAGGGCGAGAATGTTGGGTTTGGTGCGGGTTTTGCGCTTATTCCGCAGGGCCATTTTACTCCTTGCCATCCTCACTTCTCTCCCACGTGCAGCGCGGCGATCCCGCCGGTGAACAGCCTGTATCGCACCCTGAAACCGGCTTTTTCCATCATCCCTCTCAGCGCTTCGGGGGGCGGAAAGCGCTCGACCGATGCGGGCAGGTAGCGATAGGCGGCGGCGTTGCCCGAGATCAGGCCGCCGATATAGGGCAGCACGCGGGTGAAGTAGAAACGGTAAAGCACGCCCAGCCCGCTTTTGGGGGGCGGGGGGAACTCGAGAATGCACAGCCGCCCACTGGGCCGCAACACCCGGTAAAGCTCGGCCAGGGCGCGCTCGTAGTCGGCGAAGTTGCGAAAACCGAAGGCGACGGTGATGGCGTCGAAGTACGCGTCGGGGAAGTCGAGCTCGAGCGCGTCGGCTTCCTGAAAGCGCACCTGCAAGCCGCTTTTTTGAGCTTTGGCGCGGGCGAGCTCGAGCATGGGCAGGGCGAAGTCGGCGCCCACTACCTCGGCTTCGGGAGCGCTTTTCTTGAGCAACAGCGTCAGGTCGCCGGTGCCGCAGGCCAGGTCGAGCACCCGTTTGGGGCCATGCTTCAGGGCTTCGCGCACGGTAGCCCGCCGCCAACTCTGATCTACCCCCGCGGAGAGGAGGCGGTTGAGCAGGTCATAGCGCGGGGCGATCTGGCTGAACATCGCCCTCACCGTCTGGGGATCGCGTTCGCGACTTAGCTCAGGCGTGGTCGGCTGGGTTTTGCCATCCCTCTCCGGCAGCACCGAACGAGTGTAGCACAAGAGGCTGGAAGCAAACGACCCCTGGAGTGAGGGATGAGCAGCTACCACCAGCCCCGGCGCTTCATCCACAAAGCCAGCAGGCCCGCGATCACCACCAGTCCACTCCAGAAGAACAACCTGCCGTAGGGCCAATGGTACTCGCTGAAGCTGTCGAAGTTGGTGCCGTAAATCCCGGCCCACAGCGTCATGGGCAGGAAGAGCACCGAGATGACCGTGAGGGCCTGTACGACCTTGTTCAGGCGGTTGCTCTGGGCGGAGAGGTAGACCTCGAGCACGTTGGAAAGCTCGTCTCGAGCCGCGTCGAGGCCCTCGTAGACCCGGCCCATGCGGTCGGTGAGGTCGCGGAAGAGGTAGGCATCGCTGCCGAGCTCAGGCAGGCGCTCGAGGTGCAGCAGGGCCTCGCGGGCCTGCGAGACCAGCCGCCGGATGCGCAGCACCTCGCGCCGCTGGGCGAACACCTGGCGGGGGACCTGGCTGGTGTCGTCGCCGTCGAGCGCGAGCTCCTCGAGGTCTTCGAGCCGGTCGGTGAGGGCTTCGACGTAGGCGAAGAAGGTCTCCACCCCCCTATCGACGAGTTGCTGCCACAGCCAGATGCAGCTCCCACCCCGGAAGCTCTCCCAGGCTTTCTCGATGTACTCGACGGGCTCGTTGCGGTAGGTCAGGAGCACCTGGCTCTGCGGGAAGTAGAAATAGCTCACCCGCTCAGTGCGGCTCTTAGGGGTGTGGGGGGTCTCGAGGGTGCGGAAGATGAGGAAGAGGTGGTTGGGGTACTGCTCGAAGCGGCTCCAGTGCCCGATCTCCTGGGCGTCCTCGAGGGCGAGGGGGTTGATAGGGTACTGGCTCTTGAGCAGCTCGACCTCCGCGGGCGTGGGAGTCTCGACGTCCACCCAAACCCGCGCTTGCAGGGGCCCAGAGGTCATGCCGTCAGCGAGCTGCTTGGCGCGGATCATATTCCAATCAAACGCGAGAACAGCATACCTGCCGGGGACAGCGGGTAGTTACTGGGTGCTCTGGATCAGCCAGTCGAGGTAATCCTTGGAGCCGTGCTGGATGGGCAGGGCAATGATCTCGGGCACGGTGTAGGGGTGGAGCTCCTTGATGCGGGCCTCGAGGGCGGCGTAGCGCTCCTGGCGGGTCTTGATGATCAGCAGCAACTCCTCACCGCTCGTCACCTCGCCCTCCCAGCGGTAGACCGAGGTCAGGCGGGGCAGCACGTTCACGCAGGCCGCGAGCCCCTCCGCCACCAGGGCGTGCGCGATGCTCTGGGCGGAGTCCTCGTCGGGGACGGTACACAGCACCACCAGGTTCATACCCTGTCAGGATACGCGGCCTCGTCGGCGAAGACCAGCACCTCGGGCGCTCGGATCCGGCTCGGGGGCACGTCCTCGCCGCGCAGGAAGCGGGCCAGGGCCTCGCGCTTGCTGGCCCCAGTCACCAGGTACACCACCAGTTGCGTCTGCGAAAGGGCCTTGGGGCTCAGCGAGACCCGCTCGGGCGGGGGCTTGGGGGCGCCGTGGACCGGCAGCACCAGGCGCTCGCTGCCCAGGTCCACGTGCGGCCAGAGGCTGGCGGTGTGGGCGTCCTCGCCCAGCCCCAGCGTCACCACGTCGAAGGGCAGCAAGGACTCCACCAGCCCCTCGCTCGCCTCGGCGGAGCGCTCGGGCCCGAGTTCGGCCCGGAAGGAGTGCAGCGTGTAGGGCAGGACCGTCGTGCCGATGGCCTTTGCAATCTGCACGTCGTTGCGCTCGAGGTGGCCCTCGGGCAGGCAGCGCTCATCGGAGGCGATGAGCTGCACGCGGTTCCACAGGATGTCGGCCTGGCCGAAGGCCCGGTAGGCGGCCAGCGGGGTGTTGCCTCCGCCCAGCACCGCGCGGCCCCCAGCCGACAGACGCTCGGCCAGCAGGCGGGCGAGGGCTTCGGAGGCGGCCTGGGGGGTGGAAAAACGCTGAACCTGGTAGCTCATAAGAGGTTCTTGAATTCCTCGATGCTCAAGCCGGCATCCCGGACCAACCCACCCATGGTGGTGGCGTTGATCAGGTTGTGGCAGGGAATGGTCAAGACCCGTACGCCATCGCTCATGACGGTATGTTTGCCCTGGCGGATGATCCTGAAGCCCGCTTTCTCAAAAGCCCGGATGGCCTCGAGGTGATTGATGCCCGGCAGTTTCGGCATTAAGCCGCGACCTCGACCTCACGGGTCATCGCGTCCTGGGTTAACTCGGCGATCGCCTCGAGGTACTCGTGGATGGCCTCTCGGATGTTCTCGAGGGCTTCGGCTTCGTCGCGTCCCTGGCTCCAGCAGCCCGGCAATCCTGGGACCGAGACCGCGTAGCCTTCCTCGGAAGGGTGCAAAACAACCGTGTATTTCATCGCCCGTATTGTAGCAACCCCACCATTAAAGGCTGCGCCAGCGGTGCAGGTCTTCCATCAGGTAGTGCTGCCCGGCGGGGCCGTCGGAGCCTACAGAGTAGAGTTCGACAGGCTGGTTGGCCCCCAGCACCGGCTCGATCAGGCGCCAGGCCCACTCCACCTCGTCGAAGCGGATGAACAAGCTGGCGTCGCCCTCAAGCGCGTCCAGGATCAGCGTGGCGTAGGCCGAGAGCTCGTGGGCGTCGCCGTTGCTGTAGGGGGTCGAGAGCACCACGGGCCTGGAGCCGAACTGCAAGCCGGGGGTCTTGACCTGCATCTCCAGGTGCAGTGATTCGTTGGGCTGAAGCTCCAGCACCACCCAGCTCGAGCCGGGGTCGCAGTGGGTGTCGGTGAAAAGCTGGGTGGGTGGCTCGCGGAACTGCACGGCGATGGTGGTGCGCTTCTTGCTCATCGACTTGCCCGTGCGCAAGTAGAAGGGCACGCCCTTCCAGCGCCAGTTGTCGAGGTACAGCCGCAGCGCCGCGAAGGTCTCGGTGTTGGAGCTCTTCACCCCGGCCTCCTCCAAGTAGCCCGTGTACTGGCCACGCACGATGTCGCCGGAGGAGAGCGGACGCGCCGAGCGCAGCACCTTGTTCTTCTCGTTTCTGAGCAGGTCGGCCTCGAGGCGGGGCGGGGGCTCGAGGGCCGAGAGGGTGAGCAGCTGCATCATGTGGTTTTGCATCATGTCGCGCACCGCCCCCACCTTGTCGTAAAAGGCTCCGCGCCCTTCGATGCCGATGCTCTCGGCGGCGGTGATCTGCACCTGGGCGATGTGCTGGGCGTTCCACAAGGGCTCGAGCCAGGAGTTGGCGAAGCGGAAGACCAGGATGTTCTGCACCGTCTCCTTGCCCAGGAAGTGGTCAATGCGCAGGATCTGGCTCTCGTCCCAGTGCTTCGTCAGGGTAGCCTGCAGCTCGAGGGCGCTCTGGAGGTCGTGGCCGAAGGGCTTCTCGATGACCAGGCGGCGGAAGTGGTTGCCCTTCTCGCGCGCCAGCCCGGCCTCGCCCAGCCCGGTGCCCACCACGGGGAAGGCGTCGGGGGGGAGGGAGAGATAGAAGATGCTCGAGGGAGCGCTGTCCTTGGCCAGGGCTTCAAAGCTCTCGGGCGAGAAGTCCATCTGGCGGTAGGTAGTGCGCCGGATGAAGCGCTCCACTACGTCGGCCTCGAGGTTCTTCTGGAACTCGGCGAGGGCTTCACGCACGCTCTTGTCAAACTCGTGCTCGCTCCAGGGCTTGCGGCCTACCCCCACGATGCGCAGTTCCTCGGGCAGGTAACCCGCGGCCTCGAGTTCGTAGATGGCCGGAAACAGCTTGCGCGCGGCCAGGTCGCCGGTCGCACCGAAGATCACCAGGTCGATCATGGGCACCCTCTGGCCGCGCCGCAGACCAAACGCCAAACACCAAACGCCATGAGTCTCACCATCGTCCGTGCTCCCCCTCAGTCTTGGGCCTTCCTCACCCCGTGCCCGCCGAACATCTTGCGCATCACTGCCAGCAGGCGCTCGTCGTAGTCTTCCTCGTCCTGGCTCTCGAAGCGGGTAAAAAGCGACTGGGTGATCACCGGGATGGGCACCCCCAGTTCGACGGCCTCGAGCACCGTCCAGCGCCCCTCGCCCGAGTCGGCCACCACCGGGGCGATGTCGCCCAGGTCCTGGTCGCTGGCGAGGTACTGCGCCGTGAGGTCGAGGAGCCAGCTCCTGATCACCGTCCCGTGCCGCCAAGCCTCGGTGAGGCGGGCTAAGTCGAAGCCGAACTCCCGCTTCTTGCGCAGCAGGTTGAGCCCCTCGGCCAAAGCTTGCATCATGCCGTACTCGATGCCGTTGTGGACCATCTTGGCGAAGTGCCCCGCCCCCACCGGCCCGGCGTGGACCCAACCGCTATCGGGGGAGGGGGCCAGCGCCCGGAGCACGGGCTCGAGCCGCCGCGCCACCTCCGGCGTGCCCCCCAACATCAGGCCGTAGCCGTTCTCGAGGCCCCACACCCCGCCCGAGACCCCCACGTCGGCGAAGAGGATGCCCCGCTCGGCCAGCCGGGCCGCGCGCCGCTGGGAGTCCTTGTAGTAAGCGTTGCCCCCGTCGATCACCAGGTCGCCGGGCTCGAGCACGTTCGCCAACTCGCTCAGGGTGTTCTCGGTGATCGCTCCCGCCGGGAGCATCAGCCATACCGTGCGTGGCGCGGGAAGTAAGCCGCGCAGAGCCTCCAGGGAGGGGGCGGCAACCAGCCCCTCGGCTTCCAGCGCCCGCACCGCTTCGGAGGCCTGGTCGTAGCCCAGCACGCCGAAGCCCGCCCGCAGCAGGCGGCGGGCCATGTTGCCTCCCATTCGTCCCAGGCCGATCATCGCCAGGTCCATGCCCCAAAGTTTATCGTGCTTTGCACTCATTCGCTCCGAGGAGTCGGGGACGTGCCCTCGACGACGCGACTCAGAAAGCGTTTATCTTCGCCGGTTAGACTCGAGTTCATGAGACTCCTGTTTGTGCCGCTGGTGCTTTTACTCTCGTCGTGCGTGCTGATGGTGCAGCCCACGCCCGCACCTGAGCCCGACAGGTCGCCCACCCTGGTCAACAGCCGTCTTGGCCTTCCGGCCTACCCCGGCAGCCGCATCCTCAAAAGAGAAGAAAAGAGCAATGGCTCGAGCGAGGTCGAGTTCGAGACCGGCGCCGACCTCGACCGCGTTTACGCCTACTTCCACGACTTCCTCTCCAGAGCCGGGTGGAGCCGCTGGACCCTGGAGCGCAAGAGCCAAGCCACCAAGATCGAAGCCCGCTACCAGCGCAACAACCTGAGCTTCAAGCTCGAGCTCGACCAGGAAGGCCGCAGCGGGCGGTACAAGATGAGCATCGATTTTTAGCTGCCAAGCTCAAGTCCCTTCCTGCCACGAGGCCAGGTAGCGCTCCTGCTCGGGGGTGAGCCGGTCGATGCGAACGCCCATGGCCTCGAGCTTGAGCCGGGCGATTTCCTGGTCGATGGCCTCGGGAACGGGGTGAACGCCCACCTCGAGCCTCCCCCGCTCCTTGAGCATGTACTCCACCGAGAGGGCCTGGTTGGCGAAGGACATGTCCATCACCGCGCTGGGATGGCCCTCGGCGGCGGCCAGGTTGACCAGGCGACCCTCGGCCAGCAAGTTGATGCTGCGTCCGCCCTCCACGGTGTACTGCTCGATGAAGGGGCGGCCCACGCGCTTCTCGCGGGCGGCGGTCTCGAGCGCGGGGATGTTGATCTCGACGTTGAAGTGACCCGAGTTGCAGAGGATGGCCCCATCCTTCATCACCGCGAAGTGCTGCGCATCAAGCACGTTGATGTTACCGGTGACGGTGATGAAGATATCGCCGATGCGGGCGGCCTCGAGCATGGGCATGACCACGTAGCCGTCCATGGTGGCCTCGAGGGCCTTGAGCGGGTTGACCTCGGTCACCACCACGTGCGCCCCCATACCCCGCGCGCGCGAAGCCACGCCCCGCCCGCACCAGCCATAACCCGCCACCACCACGGTCTTGCCCGCCAGCAGCACGTTGGTGGCTCGGATGATGGCATCCAGGGTGCTCTGGCCGGTGCCGTAGCGGTTGTCGAACATGTGCTTGGTCTGGGCGTCGTTGACGGCGATGACTGGGTAGGAAAGCACTCCATCGGCGGCCATGGCCCGCAGTCGGATCACGCCGGTGGTGGTCTCCTCAGTGCCGCCGAAGATGTTCGGCAGCAGGCCGCGGCGCTCCTTGTGGATGAGGCTCACCAGGTCGCAGCCGTCGTCCATGGTGAAGTGGGGCTCGTGGGCCAAGGTGGCCTCGAGGTGGGCGTAATACGTCTTGGTGTCCTCGCCTTTGATGGCATAGACCGGGATCTCGTCATGGACCACCAGCGAAGCCGCCACGTCGTCCTGGGTCGAGAGCGGGTTGGAGGCGCACAGGGCCACCTGGGCACCGCCCGCCTTCAAGGCCCGCACGAGATTGGCGGTCTCGGTGGTGACGTGCAGGCAGGCCGCAATGCGAACGCCCTCGAGCGGCTTCTCTCGCGCGAAGCGCTCAGCGATCTGGCGCAGCACCGGCATCTCCTGGGCCGCCCAGTCAATGCGGCCCCGTCCCATCTCGGCCAAATCCAAGTCCCGAATGTCGTAATCCTTGACGGCCACAGTACCCTCCTTAGCATCCCGGTGTGGGGTGCTTCCAGTGTACCGGGTCGCAAGCGTTGGATACCGAGCGCTCGAGGACCTTCGAGGCCATCAGCCGTCAGCAGTGAGCCGTTAGCTCGTGGCTCGTGGTTTGTCGAGGGTCTAAGTCGAGGGGCGAGGCGTATTGCGTACGACGTACGACCCGCGTTCAACGTACGACATCACGCGATCTCCACCGTCTCCTGCACGATCACCCCGCGCTCGAGCACCTCTCGAGCCAGTTCGCGGGCGGTGGCCAGGTCGTGGTCACGCCAGTTGCCGCACTCGAGCT
The DNA here is from genome assembly GCF_003574095.1 of Calidithermus roseus. Classification (GTDB taxonomy): domain Bacteria; phylum Deinococcota; class Deinococci; order Deinococcales; family Thermaceae; genus Calidithermus; species Calidithermus roseus. The sequence continues at coordinate 18,920 of NZ_QWLA01000001.1, read as the reverse complement.
CCGAGACCCCCGGAATGTCCGCGCCGTGGTTGACCACGTCCTGCAGGGTCTGCTCGAAGGCTTCCCTGACCCGCTCGGGGCCGATCTCGCCCAGCGCCACCATGTAGAAGCCGGTGCGGCAACCCATCGGGGAGATGTCCACGATGCCCTCGAGGTGGGCGCGCATGTACCCGGCGAGCAGGTGCTCGAGGGTGTGGATGGCCCCGGTGGGCATGGCCCCCTGGTTGGGCTGGATGAAGCGCAGGTCGTACTTCTCGATGCGGTCACCTCTGGGCGTGAGCTTGACCCCGGCCAGCCGCACGTAGGGGGCGCGCACCTTGGTGTGGTCGAGGCGGAAGGATTCGACAATCACGTAGTCCGACATAGCCACGAGTCTAGAGCCTCGAGGGGTGGAGGGGGGGCCTCGAGGTCACGTTTATGGGAGTGCCGATAGTCATCCGCCGTAGGCAACCCGCGCGCCCTAACTCCGCAGTTTGCGCCACAGCTCGGGCGTGAAGAGCGAGAAGACCGCGATCAGTTCGATACGCCCGGCCCACATCTGGAAGATCAGCACTAGTTTGGACAGAGGGTGCAGCTCAGCATAGTGGGCCATCGGCCCTACTGCCCCCAACCCCGGCCCGATGTTGCCCACAGCGGCGGCGGAAGCCGTGAAGGCTACGACGAAATCTTCCTCGAGCATCCCCAGCACTACTGCCCCGAAGCCGAAGAGCATCACGTAGAGGGTGATGAAGGCCGCGACCGAGCGCATGGCGTCGTCGGTGAGGCTCTTCTTACCCACCCGCAGCGGCAGCACCGCCTGGGGGTGCAGCACCCGTATGAACTCGCGCCGCACGATAGCCCCCACCACCAGCCAGCGGATCACCTTGATGCTGCCGCCCACGCTTCCCGCGCTGCCCCCCACGAACATCAAGGACACCAGGATGGCCTGCGCGGAGATAACCCATTGGGCAAAGTCGGTGCTGGCGAAGCCGGTCCCAGTGATCAGCGAGGTAACCTGGAAGTAGGCGTGGCGCAGGGCGGGCTCGAGGCCGTAGCCGTGGCGCAGGTAGAGGGTGAGGGCCAGGGCCAGCCCGGCGAACAGCACGACTAGGCCATAGGCGCGGAACTCAGGGTCGCGCATGGGGGCGCGCAACTCACGCCCGAAGAACACCCGGTACTGCAAAAGCAGGTTGACTCCGGTGAGAAACATCACCCCCGCTGCTACCCACTGGATGAGGGGGCTGTAGGCAGAGAAGCTCTGGGGGTTGGGGCTGAAGCCTCCTGCGGATACGGTGGAGAGGGTGTTGGCAACGGCCTCGAAAGGGGACATGCCGCACAGGAGGTAGGCTACCAGGGTCACCGCCGTCAGGGTTAGGTAGACCCGCAGGATGGCCTGGGCGGTCTGCCGCAGCTTTGGGGTGAGCTGTTCCTTTTGTACCCCCGTGATCTCGGCGAAAAACATCTGCCGCCCGGCCACCGCCAGGTGGGGCAACACCACGATGAACAGCACCAGAATCCCCATGCCGCCAAACCACTGGATCAGGCTGCGCCACAAGAACAGCCCATAGCCCCAGGCGCTGAAGTCGCTCAGCACCGTGGCCCCGGTGGTGGTGAAGCCGGACATGGCCTCGAATAGCGCGTCAAGGTAGGGCATCCCGCCCGAAACCCAGAAGGGCACCGCCCCCAGCACCGGGATCATCAGCCACAAAGCCGCCACCGTGAAGAGGGCCTCGGCCCGGCTGGGCTCACTGCGGACACTTCCCAGACGGCGAAAGAGCAACCCCATGCCGATCCCCAGCAGCGCCCCCAGCACAAAACCCAGCACGTCCTCGCCGTAGAGGCCATCCACCACGCCCAGCAGACCCATAACGCCGCCCAGGCCCAGAAAAACCGTCCCCGTGACGTAGGTCGCCACCGGGATCGGCGACAGGGGGGCTTCAGCTGACCTTCGCCAGGACCGCATCGGTGACCTCGCGGGCAGAGAGGATGAGGATTTTGTCACCTGGGTTGGCGCTGAGGTTGGGTTCGGGCAGAAAGACCCTGCGCTCGCGCTCGAGGGCCACGGCCACCGCCCCTTGGGGCAGCTCGAGCCGACTCAGGGGCCTGGAGCGGAAGTCGGGGGGGAGCTCGAGCTCCATGAGCTCCACCCGGTCTTCGATGAGGGCCAGGTGGTCGATGTTGTCGGGCAACAGCCAGTCGAGCACCTCGCGCACGGCGGCCTGGCGCGGGGTCATGGGGATGTCGATGCCCACGTGCTCGAAGAGGCGGCGGTTCTCGGTGCGGTTGACGCGGGTGATCACCTTGGGCACGCCCTGTTGCTTGGCGATGAGCGATACCAGCAGGTTTTTCTCGTCGTTCTCCGTGACGGCTACCAGCACGTCGGTGCGGTCGAGCCCCTCCGACTCCAAGAGTTCGAGGTTGGTGCCGTCGCCCTCGAGCACCCAGGCTCCGGGCAAGTTCTCAGCCAGCCAGGCGCAGCGCTCGGAGTTGTGGTCGATGATGGTGACCTCGAGGCGACGCGTCAGGAGCTCCTTGGCCGTCATGTAGCCCACGTTCCCCCCACCCACCACCATCACCCGCCGCACGCCCCGGCTGCGCTTGGAGGCGAAGCAGGCCTGGATGGCGTCGAAGCCGGGGTGGGTGGTCATGAAGAACAGACGGTCTTCGGGCTCGAGGACCAGGGTTTTGAAATCGAAATCGGTGGAGGCAATGAAGCGCTCCTCCCGCAGCACCCCAGCCAGGAACACCCCCTCGGGCCAGTCCAGCAGGGCTATCTCCTTTTGGGCATAAGGGCCGCCCTCCTGCACCCGGTATTCCACGAAGTGCAGGCGACCGCCCGCTACTACCTCGGCATCGACCGCGCCGGGCACCTGGATCACCTCGACGATCTCCTTAGCCAGCGAGCGCTGAGGCCACAGCACCTTGTCGATGCGCGTACCCAGGATCTCGATGGCGCGGGGGTCGTTGAGAATGTCCATGTAGCTGGCTTTGCCTACGAAGCACAACGTTTCCCTGGCCCCCAGGCCCTTGGCCAGCATGCAGGCCAGCAGGTTGACCTCGTCCCAGTTGGTCGCGGCCACGAAGACATCGGCCATGTCCACCTTGGCCTCGCGCAGAACCTCCACGTCGGTGGCCGAACCCACCAACACCTGCACGTCGAGTTGGGCCAGTTTCTCGCGGGTTTCGGCCTCGCGGTCGATGACCACGATGTCGTGAACGGTGTGAAGAGCTTTGGCAATCTGGCCGCCGATCTCGCCTGCTCCCGCAATGACGATGTGCATAGCTCAGCTCCGCTGAGCGCCCAAGGCCAAACGCTGGACACCGCACGCCGAAACAGCGGGCGTACGACGTAGAACGCATGGCGCAGGACGCTTCATCAAAACGACCTTAGCTTACAACCGGATTAGGCTGTCTGCCACGCCCATCACCGGAACATTGGGCTTCCAGGCCACCGCCCGGGTCATCTCCCCGTACAGGTCGTAGGTGTCGGCTTGGGTGATCCTTACTTCGATGATGTCACCGATCTTGACCGTGCCGTCGGTGTCGGCGTAGACCAGCCCGTCGATGCCCGGAGCATCGTACTTGCTGCGGCCTACCACCTGTCCCGGCAGTTCGCCGTACTCATCGACGATGACCTCGAGCACCTGCCCCACGCGCGAGCGGTTCTTCTCGAGGCTCACCCGGCTTTGCAGCTCCATGAGGCGGGCCCTGCGCTCCTCCTTGACCTCTTCGGGCACACGGCCCTCCAGGGCGTTGGCGTCGGCGCCCTCCACCTCGGAGTAGGTGAAGCAGCCCACCCGGTCGAGCCGGGCCTCAGCGATGAAGTCGAGGAGAAGCTGGAAATCCTCCTCACTCTCGCCGGGAAAGCCCACGATGAAGCTCGAGCGGATGGCCAGGTCGGGGGCGATGGCGCGCCACTCCTGGATGGTCTTGAGGTGGCTCTCGGCCCCGCCGGGGCGACGCATGGCCCGCAGGACGCGGGGGCTGGCGTGCTGAAGGGGCACGTCGAGGTAGGGCAGCAGCCTGCCCTCGGCCATCAGCGGGACTAGCTCGCGCACGTGGGGGTAGGGGTAGACGTAGTGCAGGCGCACCCAGGCCCCCAATTCGGAGAGTTCGCGCACGAGGTCGACGAGGTGGGCCCGCACCTTCCTGCCCGCGTAGTCAGACTCGCGGTGGCGAATGTCCACGCCGTAGGCCGAGGAGTCCTGGGCGATAACCAGGAGTTCCTTGGTGCCCGTGCTCACCAGCCGGGTGGCCTCGAAGAGCACCTCGGCGGCATCGCGCGAGACCTGCAGACCGCGCAGCTTGGGGATGATGCAGAAGCTGCACTTGTGGTTGCAGCCCTCGGCGATCTTGAGGTAGGCGTAGTGGCGCGGGGTGAGCTTGACGGCGGGCGGGATGAGGGCGGTGAAGGGGTTGGCGTCGGGCGGGATGACCTGGTGCACGGCGGCGAGCACCCGGTCTACCTCGCCGGGGCCGGTGACCTCGAGCACCTCTGGGTGCGCCGCCTTGACGACCTCGGGCCTGGCCCCCAGGCAGCCGGTGACGATCACCTTACCGTTCTCGGCCAGCGCCTCCCCGATGGCCGAGAGCGACTCCTCGACCGCCGGGGTGATGAAGCCGCAGGTGTTGACCACCACCACGTCGGCTCCGTCGTAGGTGGGGGAAGTCTCGTAGCCCTCCGCGCGCAAGCGCGAGAGGATCTGCTCGGAATCAACCAGCGCCTTGGGACAGCCCAAGCTCACGAAGCCAACCTTGCCTGCCATAGCTCTCCGGGCCCGCCGGCAGCCGCGCACGGCGCGGCCCGGGGGCAACCGCTTGAGTATAGCAGGTGCCCGCTGGGCCGCAGGCGCGGGAGTCACTTTGGCCGCGCCACCAGCGCCCCCGCTATCAGCAACCCCGCCCCCAGCGCGAACCCCAACCCCAGCGACTCGCCCAGCAGCGCCCACCCCAGCAAAGCCCCTACCGCGGGCTGGGCGAAGAAGGCGATGCCGCTGAGCACCGAGCCCGCTCGAGCCACCGCGTACACCCACAGCGTGAAGGCCACCGCCGTGGAGACAATACCCAGGTAGAGCACCCCGGCCACGATCCCCGCGGTGATCTCCCCCACCGGCTGGCGGGCCAGCTCCCCCGGAACTAAAGGCAGCAGGGCCAGGCCCCCCACCAGGCTGGCCCAGGCCGAGACCAGCGCCGGGTCGTAGCGGCGCACGGTCTGGCCGCCGATGAGGCCCAGGATGCCCCAGGTCAGGGCAGCCAGCAGCAGCCACAGAATGCCCGGCAAGTTGGCCTCCCCACTGCCGGAGAGCGCCCAGACCCCCAGCAGGGCAATGCCCAAGCCCATCCAGGCCCTGGCCGTGACCCGCTCGAGGCCCAGCAGCGAGGCCAGGGCCACCGTGACCAACGGCGAGGCAGTCGTGATCAGCGAGCCCAGCGCGGCCCCGGCCAGGGCAGTGCCGATGAACTGCGCGGTGATGGAGAGGGCATAGCCCACCAGCCCCATCGCCAGCACCCGCCCCCACAGCACGCGGGGCAGCCGCCAGTCGCGGCCTAGCAGGCGCAGATACAAAAGCATCGCCACGAAGGCGATCGCCATGCGAATGGCTACCAGGGTAATGGGCGGGATGACCTCCAGCACCACCTTCGAGACCACGTACATCCCGCCCCAGATCGCCGAGGCCAGCACCCCGGCCACGAATCCTCGCTGCACGTCGCTCATAAGCTCCCAAGAGTCTAACCGGGGATTGCGACTGAGGGGCATGTGTCTCCAGCCCGAACGTGCTACCTTAACTCGGTTATGGCAGACGAAACCACCACCCAACCCCAAGGCGGCTTGCAGCGCCAGTACGAGGAAAAGCAGACCCGCCGCATGGTCGAGCTCGACCCCGCCGGCCTCATCAGCCGCAAAGCCCCCGACCAGGCCAAGCGACAGTTCCTCAACTATAGCTTCTACAAGCTCGAGCCCGCCTTCCGCCGCCTGAGCAAGGAGGAGCGCGAGGCGGCCAAGGCCGAGTTCGCCCACGTGTGCCGCTGCTGGGCCGAGCGCGGCGATGGCTTCATCCTGCGCACCTACAGCCTGGTAGGGCTGCGGGCCGACGTGGACTTCATGCTCTGGCGCATTTCCTTCGACGTGCGCGACTTCCAAGCCATGCAGCGCGAGCTCAACCGGACCGTCCTGGGCGGCTACCTGACCCAGCCCTACTCCCTTTTGTCCATGCAAAAGCGCTCGATCTACGTCGACCGCTTCAACCCCGAAGGGGAGGGCGTTCACCTCAAACCCGGCGAGGGCAACTACCTCTTCGTCTACCCCTTCGTCAAGACCCGCGCCTGGTACAACCTCTCCCCCCAGGCCCGCCAGGGCATGATGGACGAGCACATCTACGTCTCTGCGCCCTTCACCGGCGTCACGCTCAACACCAGCTACTCCTACGGCATCGACGACCAGGAATTCGTCGTAGCCTTCGACTCCAACTACCCCCAGGAGTTCGTAGACCTCGTCCAGCGCCTGCGCTTTACCGAGGCCAGCCTCTACACCCTGCGCGACACGCCGATGTTCACCTGCGTGAAGAAGGACATCCTCGAGGTGATGGAAGATTTGGCCTGAGAATGTCGAACGCCTGACGCCCTTTGGGGGCAAGGGAGGATATCCACGAGCCTCCAGTCTTCGACTTTCGGCGCCTCCTGGCTATTGGCATCTCTCACGGACGACCTCAAAAGGACCCAACGATGAACGTACTCCTGATGGCCTACGGCACGCCCTACCGGCGCAGTGAGATCGAAGCCTACTACACCGACATCCGTCGGGGCCGTCCCCCTACGAAGGAGTTGCTGGAGGAACTCGAGGAGCGCTACGAGCTCATCGGGCGCAGTCCCCTCAACGAGATCACCTACGCCCAGGCGGTGCGGCTCGAGGCCGCGCTCAACGCGACGCTGCCCCTATTCGCCCAGCCCCTCGGCTCTTCGCCCGGAGCGCGGGTGCGCGGCCCGGCGCGGGTTTACCACGGCACCAAGCACTGGCACCCCTTCATCAAGGAAGCGGTGCAGGCCATGGCCGAGGACGGCGTAAAGCGGGCGGTGGGCATCGTGGCCGCTCCGCACTACTCCTCCCGCAGCATCGCCGAGTACCAGGAGAAGGTGGAGCAGGCCCTCGAGGAGCTGGGGCGGCCCTTCGAGATGCGCTACGTGGAGGACTATTACGATCACCCCGGCTACGTGCAGGCCATCGCCACGCGGGTGGGCGAGCAGTTGTGGCGGCTGGCGGACCCAGAGCAGGCCCTCTTCCTCTTCACCGCCCACTCCATCCCCGAGCGGGCCGCGCAGGACGGGCGCTACCAGGGCCAGATCCGGACCACCGCCGAGCTGGTGGCGCAGCGGCTGGGCCTGCGAAACTGGGACACTGCCTGGCAGTCGGCAGGGCGCACCCCCGAGCCCTGGATCGGTCCTGACATCAATGAGCGGCTCGAGCAGGCCGCCGGGCAGGGCTACAAGGAGGTGGTGGTGACGGCAGTGGGCTTCCCCAGCGACCACCTCGAGGTCTACTACGACCTCGACTACGAAGCCCACAACACCGCTCGGCGCCTGGGCCTGCGCCTGCTGCGCACCCGCAGCCTCAACGCCGACCCCGACTACATCGAGGTGCTGCGCGACGTGGTGAGCCGGCGATGGGCGGAGTTCCGATGAGCCGCCTGGTGATCGTCGGGGGCGGGATGGCCGGGCTGGCCGCGGCTTACCATGCCCACCGGGCCGACCCCAGCTTGCAGGTCAGCCTGCTCGAGGCCGCCGAGCGGCTGGGGGGCAAGGTCAGCACCGTGGCCGAGGAGGGTTTCGTGCTCGAGGGCGGCCCCGACGCGGTGGTGCGCTACAAGCCCTGGGCCCTGGCCCTGATGAAGGAGCTGGGGCTGGAGGGGCAGGTCGTGGGCACCCTCCCCGCCCAGCCCTCGGCCCTGATCCACGACGGGGAGCGGGCCTTGCCTATCCCCGCTGGGCTGCAGATGGTGGTGCCGGGCGATCTCAAGGCCCTCGCCCTCACGCCCCTGCTCTCCCCCTTCGGCAAGGCCCGGGCCTTGCTGGATTTGCTGCTGCCCAGGGGTCAGGCAGGGGACGAGCCTTTCGGGGCCTTCATCCAGCGCCGCCTGGGGCGGCAGGTCTGGGAGCGGCTGGCGGCACCCCTCTCAGGGGGCATCTACGGCGGCGACCCCTACTCCCTCTCCACCCTGGCGGCCTTTCCCCAGCTCAAGGCCCTCGAGCAGGAGCACGGCAGCCTGGTGCGCGGGGCGCTCAAACAGCGCAGCCAGCGGGGAAGCCGGGAGGCGGGCCAGCTCTTCGCCTCGCTGGAGGGCGGCTTGGGGCAGTGGGTTCGGGCGCTAGAACACAAGCTCACCGGCGTGACGGTGCGGCTGGGCACCGCCGCGACCGCGCTCGAGCGCCGGGGCGAGAGCTGGCGCATCCACACCCCGGAGGGCTGGCTCGAGGCCGACGCCGTGATCCTGGCGACCCCGGCCAGCGTCAGCGCCCGCCTGCTGGAACCCCTTCACCCCTCCGCGGCTGGAGCCCTGCGGCAGATCCCCTACGGCGACTCGGCCACGGTCTCGCTGGCCTTCCCCCTCGAGGGCCTGCCCCCCCGAGTGGGCCACGGGATGCTGATAGCGACAGGCCGGAATTTCGCGGTGCGGGGCTTCACCTGGACCGACCAGAAGTGGAAAGGCCGCGCCCCGGAGGGCTATGGGCTGGTGCGAGCCTACTTCTCGGGGGTCAGGGCCGACGAGGCCGAGCTGGTCCGACTGGCCCTGGCCGACCTGCAACGGCTGTGGGGCAAGGTGCCTCCGCCCGAGCGCAGCTGGGTCTTCCGCTGGCAGGAGGGCCTGCCGCACTACACCCTGGGGCACCAGCAGCGCGTGGCGGCGGCGATGGAGGCCGAATCCCTGCCGGGGCTCTTCCTGGCCGGGGCCGCCTACTTCGGGGTGGGTCTGCCCGAGGTGGTGCGGATGGGCCAGGAGAAAGCGGCTCGAGCCGTGGAATTCCTGAGAGCGGTTCCCACGAATACCCCACACGGACAATCAGGCCGTGTGGGGTAAAACACCCGCCGGGATCGGCGGGTGTTTGTGGGCAACGCGACGAGGTAGCTGTCGGCTATCGCAAGAAGTCCTTTGCATCAGCTCTGCCAGGCTCGAGGCTGATAGGCGCAGCGCGGGTCGGAGCCCAGGTAATCGCCGGTCTCGGCCCAAGCCCTCGCGCGGCTCCCCCCGCAAAGCTGTTTGTACTCACAGATCCCGCACTTGCCCCGTAGCAGGCTCTTGTCGCGCAAGTTGGTGAAGAGCGGGCTGCTCTGGTAGATCTCCCGCAGCGGGCGCTGCCGGATGTTTCCGCCCGACTCGGCCAGGAAACCCGAGGGGTAGACCTCGCCGGTGGCCGAGACGAACACGAAGCCGTTGCCGTCGGAGAGGTGGACCCCGCGCCCGTGCCCTACCAAGGCCTGGTCCTCCACGCCCTCGGCCTTGCGCCGCTGCATGACCACCCGTCGGAAGTGCGGTCCCTCGGTGGTGCGGATTTTGATCCCCTGGTCGCGGCTGGCCTCGTAGAGCCAGTGCATGACCTGCTCGTACTCCTCGGGCGATAGCTGGCTGAGCAAGGCCCCGCGCCCGACGGGAACCAGGAAAAACACCTCCCAGGTGGCGACGCCCTTTTCACGGATGATCCGGGCGATGCCGGAGAGTTCGGCCTGGGTGAGGCGGGTGACGGTGGTGTTGATCTGGGTGGGCAGGCCCACTTCGCGGGCCCACTCGAGCGCCTCCATGGCCCGCTGAAAGGTTCCGGGCACCCCCCTGAAGCCGTCGTGGGTCTGGGGGCTGGCCCCATCCAGCGAGAGGGCCATCTGGTGGACCCCCAGCGCCTTGAAACGCTCGACGACCTCTTTGGTCAGCAGCGGGGTGACCGCCGGGGTGATCCCCACGGTGAGCCCGAGTTCCCGGGCCCTCTCCAGCAGCACGAACAGGTCGGGCCGGCGCAGGGGGTCGCCCCCGGTGGGGAGCAGGATGGGCTTGGGGGTGTAGGTGGCCAGCTCTTCCAGCAGCCGCAGGCCCTCCTCGGTGCTGAGCTCGCCCGGCAGCGGGTCGGGCTCGGCAGAGGCGCGGCAGTGCTTGCAGGCCAGCAAGCAAGCGTGGGTCATCTCCCAGGCCACCAGAAAAGGGTAACGGCTAAAGTCAGGACGCACGTTTGCATGATCGGGGAGTCTCTTTAGACAGATGTCCCGGCCCCACCCCCAGGCTGGGGGTGTTCCCCGAATGGCGGCAGGGCGAGCTACTCCTCGACCCGCAGGGCCTTTTGAATGCTCAGCAGGGCTTCGACGATGCGGGGGTCGAACTGCCTGCCGCTTTGCCTGCGGATTTCTTCCAGGGCTTCTTCGACGGGCCAGGCCTGTTTGTAGGGCCGCCGGCTGGTGAGGGCGTCAAAGACGTCCACCACCGACACGATGCGGGCCTCGAGGGGGATGGCTTCTCCACACAGCCCATCGGGATAGCCCGAGCCGTCCCAGCGCTCGTGGTGCGAGCGGGCGATGCGCTCGGCTACCCGCAGCATCTCGGTGCGCCCACCGGCCAGGAGCCCTGAACCGATGAGGGTATGGGTCTTGACGATCTCGAACTCCTCGGGCGTGAGCTTGCCCGGTTTCTTGAGGATCAGGTCGGAGATGCCGATCTTGCCCACGTCGTGCAGCGGAGCGGTGTGGTGGATCATGTCCACAGTGGCGAACTCCAGCCCTAAAGCCTCGGCCAGCCGGGCGGCGTTGGCTGCTACGCGCTTGACGTGCTCGCCGGTCTCGTCGTCGCGGTATTCGGCGGCCCTGGCCAGCCGCTCGAGCACCTCCAGCCGGGCGGCGTCGAGCTCCTGGGTGCGCTCGCGCACAACCTCCGAGAGCAGGGTGTTTTCTCCCTGCAAGGCCAGGTACAGGCGGCGGGTCTCGAGGTGGTTCTTCACCCGCAGCAACACCTCCAGGGCATCCAGGGGCTTGGTCAGGAAATCCCTGGCTCCCAGCGAGAGGGCTCTGTGCTTGGCCTCCGGGGTGGCATCGGCGGTGAGCACCACCTTGGGCACCACGTCGCCGCCGAGTTCAAGGCGCCTGAGCTGCTCGAGCACCTCGAAACCATCGAGGTGGGGCATGTGCAAATCCAGCAGGATCAGGTCGGGCCGGTGCTGAATGTAGAGCTCGACGACCTCCCGGGGGTCTTGGGTGCTGATGAGCCGCAGCCCCTCGTCCTTGCGCAACAGGCGCTCGAGGAAGACGACGTTGGCGGGCTCATCATCGACCACCAGAACGGTCATGGGCTCAGGCTTCATACACACCTCCGAAAACGCTGCTCAATACCTGATGGAATCGTTCGATGTCCAGGGGCTTGGCCAGGAAATCCACCGCGCCGCGGGCCAGCACCCCCTGCACCTGCTGGGGCGAGGCGTCCGCACTGACCACCACTACAGGGATGCCCAGTACCTGGGGATCGGCTTTCAGCCGCGAGAGCACCTCCTGGCCGGCGATATCGGGCAGGTGCAGGTCGAGGAGGACCAGGTCGGGCTTCAGCGAGCGGGCCAGCTCAAGGCCCAGCCGCCCCTGCATGGCCGAGATCAGATGCACGTTAGGCCAGCGGGCCAGCAACCGCTCCACCAGGCGCAGGTTGGAGAGGTTGTCCTCGATGTACAGCAGGGTCCGGATTTCACCCTCCGGCAGAACCAGCGGCTTTGGCAGGGGCTCGAGCGGCCACTCCTCGCTCACAGGCTGCGCCTGGGCCAGGGGCAGCTCGAGCCAGAAGGTTGTACCCACCCCCACCTCGCTCTCGACTCCCAGTGTACCCCCCATGGCCTCGGCCAGGCGCCGGGAGAGCGCCAGCCCCAGCCCCGTGCCCTCCACCCCGCTGGCTTCGGCCCCCAGGCGGTTGAAGGGCTCGAACAGCCGCTCCAGCTTCTCGCTGGCGATACCCATGCCGCTGTCGCTGATGCTCAGGCGCAGCCACTCACCGGAGTGCGGCTGGCACGACAGGCGCACCCAGCCCCCCTCACGGTTGTACTTGATGGCGTTGGAGAGCAGGTTCAAGAGGATCTGCTTCAGGCGCTGGCGGTCGGCCAGGACGAACTGCCCCCCTTCGAGGCCGTCGGTTTGCAGGGCGATGTGGCGCTGCTGGGCCAGAGGGCGCAGCAGGTCCAGGCATTCGCGCACCACCCCGCACAAGGGCACGCTCTCGATGGACAGCGAAATCCGCCCGGCCTCGATGCGGGTGATGTCGAGCACCTCGTTGACCAGCTCGAGCAGGTGGTGGCCCGCCCGCAGGATCTGCTCGACGCTCTCGGCCTGCTCGCGCTCGAGCGCTTCCATGTGCAGCAGTTGGGCGAAGCCTAAGATGGCGTTCAGGGGGGTGCGCAGCTCGTGGCTCATGCGCGAGAGGAACTCACTCTTGGCCCGGTTGGCCCGCTCGGCTTCCTCCTTCGCCGCCTGCAGGCTCGAGGCCGCCTGCACCTGCGCGGTGATGTCGCGCAGGGCCCACAGCCGCCCCAGCACCTCTCCCCCGGCCTGCTGCGCGCGGCTGAGCAGCTCCAGCACCCGCCCATCCTTCAGGCGCAGGGTGTCGCGCACCTCGGCCAGGGGGTCGGCCAGCAGGCCATAAGGATCGATCCCAAAGGGAGGCGGCTGGGCGAGGCGGGAGAGGAAAAACTCCGAGCGCTGGGCAACATCCCCGTTCAACACCTCCTCGTCGAGGCCCCACATCTCCAGGAAGCGCCGGTTGTAGACCTGGGCCCGGCCCTGGAGGTCGAGCACGACCAGCCCCTCCTCCACCGACTCGAGGGTGGTGCGCAGGAGGGCCATAGCCTCCTCGTGGGCCCGCTCGGCCCGTTTGCGCTCGGAGAGGTCGAGCACGGTGACGATGAAGTGCTCATCCCCCGCCAGCTCGATGCGCGAAAGCGCCATCAGCACCGGCACTCGGTGGCCATCCTTGTGGAAATACTCCTTCTCGTAGATGACCGAAGCCCTTTCCCGGCGCACCTGCTCGGTCTTCTGCCAGTCGACGGGCAGCCACTCGGGCGGGGTGATCTCCGTCCAGCGGATGCGGCCTTGCTCGAACTCCTCGCGCGTATAGCCCAGCATCTGCACGTAGGCCTGGTTGACGTAGCTGATCCCGCCCTCGGCGTCGCTGAGCACCACCCCGGCCACGTTGGCCTCGGCCAGCAGGCGGAAACGGGTCTCGCTGCTTTGCAGAGCGGCCTCGATGCGCTTGCGCTCGGTGATATCGACGGAGATCCCGCCCAGGCCATAGATCTCACCCGTGTGGCTGCGCAGGGGAAACTTGATGGAGCTGAAGGTCCGGCTGAGGTCGGATTCCTCGAACTCGATGGGCTGGCCGAGGCGCAGCACCTCGCGGTCGTGCTCGCGGAAGGTACGGGCGATGTCTGGGGGGAAGATCTCGAGGTCGGTCTTACCCACGATCTCCTGTCGCGAGCGCCCGTCTATGGTCTCGTAGGCGCGGTTGACCATCAGGTAGCGCCCCTCGGTATCCTTGAGGAAGACCATGAGCGGGGCGTACTCGAGGATGTCGTGCAACAGGGCGCGCTCCTTGCGCAGGGCTTCTTCGGCCTCCTTGCGGTCGTTGATGTCGATGCTCACGCCCACCAGCCGGTTGCGGATGACCTGGGCCCGCACCGAACGCCAGCTGGATTGGCCGGCGAAGTCGAGCACCCGGAATTCCATCTCGGTGGGCTCCTTAGTGGCGAAGGCCTGGTTCCAGGCGGCCAGAACCTTTTCCCGGTCGTCGGGGTGGATCTGCTCGAGGATCTCCAGCAGGCTCGAGGGGCGCTCGTCGGCGATGGTTCCCCGGCGGAAGAACCGGTCGGTCTGGGAGTCGAGGCGGGCCTGCTCCTGGGAGAGCTCGGCCTCGAACAGCCAGAGCTTTCCCGCCTGCAAGGCCACCCTCAGGCGCTCCTGCTCCGCCTGGATGAGTTCCTTGGCTTGCCGCAGCGCATCGGCGAGCTGGCCGAGTTCATCCTGGCTGGGCTGGTGGGGCAGCAGTTCCTGGTCCTGGGCGATGCGCAGGGCATTCTGCTGCAGCACCCGCACCCGCCGCACGATGCCCCGGCTCAACAGTTGGGCCGCCCAGATGCCCGTGAGCACCCCCAAAAGCAACGAGGCCAGCAGCACGAAATAGCTCCGCCGGTGTTCGCCCTCGGCCTGGGCTAGGCTCAGGGCGATTTCCCGACCCATGACCTGGCGGTACGCCGTGGTCTCGACGCGCAGGGCCTCGAGCAGCTCCTGCTGCCGCTGGGTCAGGGCGGCGAGTTGCTGGCTATCCGGGCGAAGGTCGCCGATGGAGGCACTCAGGAGTTCGTAGAGCTGTGCGCTGAGCGCCTGGAGTTTCTGGATGTGGCGCTGGCTGCCCCCTTCCCCCCCGAGCTCGGCCAAGCGCCGGAGGTGCCGCTGGGCCCGCTCCCACCCTTGCGAATACTGCCGGAGGAGGCTCTCGTCCTGGGTGAGCCAGTACCCCCGCACCATCCCAGCAGTCTGCTCGAGCCCCAGCTGGAAGCCGTCGAGGGCCTGATTCACCTCGTAGTCCCGCTTCACCAGAAGCCAGGTCCGCGCTTCGGCCTGCTGCGCAGCGAAGAATGCCAACACGCCCCCCAAAAGCATTGCAACCGGCAATATCACGACCAGGGCAGCTTTTCCGCTTAGCGGCAAATTCAGCCAAAGACGATTTGCGTTATGTAAGAACCGCTTGTGGACCACTGCCCTTCACGAGGTCACTATACAAACGCTTTACAGCTTGGTCGGGTTACATTAGTCATCCCCCGACCAGGTGCGTGGGTCAGCAGCATTAACCCTCCGACCCAGCCCGGCTTCCGGCGAAGCGAGCGATCTGTCCCGCCCCGTAGACTAGATTCATGCTGTACAGCCGTGAAAAACTTCAGCAACTCGAGGCCGCCACCCTGGCCCCCTATGCCTGCACCTCGGCGCACAGCCGGGGGCGCGAGTTCGCGGAGGGCGAATCGGCCTTCCGCACGCCTTTCCAGAAGGACCGCGACCGGGTGATCCACACCACCGCCTTCCGGCGGTTGGAGTACAAGACCCAGGTCTTCGTCAACTACGAGGGGGACTACTACCGCACGCGCCTGACCCACAGCCTCGAGGTCGCCCAGGTCGCCCGCTCCATCGCCCGGGCCCTGGGGCTCAACGAAGACCTCGCCGAGACCATCGCCCTGGCCCACGACCTCGGCCACCCCCCCTTCGGCCACGCGGGTGAGCGGGTCTTGAACGAGCTGATGCACGATCACGGCGGCTTCGACCACAACCGCCAGTCGCTGCGCATCGTGACCTACCTCGAGGAGCGCTACCCCGGCTTCAGGGGCCTCAACCTGACCTGGGAGACCCGTGAGGGCCTCATGAAGCACGAGACCCTCTACGACACCCCCCAAGAGGGCGTGCGCCTCGAACGCAGGCCCAGCCTCGAGGCCCAGGTCGTGAACCTAGCCGATGAGATCGCCTATAACGCCCACGACCTCGACGACGGGCTGCGCTCGGGCCTGCTGCAACCGGCCCAGCTCGGCGAGGTGAGGCTCCTGGCCGAGCTGGCCGAGGAGTTGGGCTTCAGGCTCGAGAGCTTGAGCGAGTTCCAGCGCCGCGTCTTCATCCGCGAACTGCTGGGCCTGATCATCACCGACTGCGTCAAGGCCACCCACGAGGCCCTGGAAAAGCACGCCATCACCAGCCTCGAGGCCGTGCGAGCCCACCCCTCGCTGCTGGCGTGCTACTCCGAGCACCTCAGGCCCCGCCTGGCCGAGTTGCGCCGCTTCCTCTTCGCCAACCTCTACCGTCACTACTACGTCGTGCGCCAGGTGAGCAAGTCAAAGCTGGTGCTCGAGCGACTCTTCGAGAGCTACACCCGCCAGCCCGACCTGCTGCCGCCGGGCGTGCGAAAAGCGCAGGATAGCCAAGGCCTGCACCGGGCGGTGTGCGACTACCTGGCCGGAATGACCGACCGCTATGCCCTCGACGAGTACGCCAAGCTCTTCGAGCCTTACGGGCGGTGATCCTCATCGCCCGCCCTTTGGAGGGGCAGGCCCTCCTGCTTGCTTCAAGTTCGGCACACTTTGGCTTTTGGGCTATCGGCTATCGACCTTCCTCAAGCCCTAGCCACCGCCGGGGTCTTGGAGCGGGCCTTGGCTTTGGTCTTCTCGCGCTTGGCCTTGGCCCGCTGCTCCAGGCCCTTCAGGCCGCCCACCAGGGAGCGGTCGAGGGCCTCGTCGAGGTTCTCGACGAAGTGGAACACCATGTTGTGGCGCAAGTAGGCCGGGATATCGGAGAGATCGGGCTGATTCTTCTTGGGCAGGATCACCTCACGAATCCCCGCCCGACGCGCACCCAGCACCTTCTCCCTAACCCCCCCAATGGGCAGAACCCGCCCGGTGAGGGTGATCTCGCCGGTCATGGCCACGTCGTTGCGCACTGGAATTTCGGTCAGGGCCGAGACCACGGCGCTGGTGATGGCGATGCCCGCCGATGGGCCCTCCTTGGGCACCGCGCCCGCCGGGACGTGCAGGTGCAGGTCGGTCTTGTCGAACTTCTCGAGCGGAATCCCGAAGCGGCTGGCGTTCCGCTTGGCGTAGGTCAGCGCCGCGCGGGCCGATTCTTTCATGACCTCGCCCAGTTGCCCGGTGATGATCAGGCCCCCCTTGCCCGGTGTCGCGGAGACCTCCACGAACATGATGTCCCCTCCCACCGGGGTGTAGTACATGCCCGTCGCCACGCCCACCTGGGGTTCGCGGGCCTCAGCTTCGGGCAGGAAGCGGGCCGGGCCCAGGTACTTCTCCAGGTCGTGCTCGATGATGCGCACGCGCTTCTTGCCCGACTCCAGCAGGTTGCGCGCCGCCTTGCGCAGCACCGCCCCGATCTCGCGCTCGAGGTTGCGCACCCCCGCCTCGCGGGTGTAGGAGTTGATCAGCCGTGACAAGGCCGCATCGGTGAAGACCACCTGGCTCTCCTTCAGCCCGTTTTCCATGATCTGGCGCGGCAGCAGGTAGCGCTTGGCGATCTCGAGCTTCTCCTGCTCGATGTAGCTGGTGAACTCGATGAGCTCCATGCGGTCCATCAAGGGCCCTGGAATGTTGTCGGGGAAGTTGGCCGTGCAGATGAACAGCACCTCGCTCATGTCGAAGGGCACGCCCAGGTAGTGGTCGGTGAATTCCTTGTTCTGGGCCGGGTCCAACAGCTCCAGCAGCGCCGCCGCAGGGTCGCCCTGGTAGGAGGCTCCGAGCTTATCGACCTCGTCGAGCAAGAAGACCGGGTTCTTGCTGCCCGCCTGGCGCAGGCCCTGGATGATGCGCCCCGGCATGGCCCCGATGTAGGTGCGGCGGTGGCCCCGGATGTCCGACTCGTCGCGTGCGCCCCCCAGGCTGATGCGGTGGTACTTGCGGCCCAGCGCCCGGGCGATGGACTTGGCGATGGAGGTCTTGCCCACGCCAGGAGGCCCCACGAAAAGCAGGATGGGCCCCTTGCTGACCTCCTCCTCCTTCAGCTCGCCCTTGCGTACGCGCTCGAGCTTGAGCTTGCGCACCGCCAAGTACTCCAGCACGCGGTCCTTGACCTTCTCCAGGCCGTAGTGCTCCTCGTCGAGGATCCTGGCGGCCTCGGCGAGGTCGATCTGGTCGGTGGTGCGGGTGTTCCAGGGCAACGAGACGATCCAGTCGAGGTAGGTGCGCACCACGCTGGCCTCGGCGGAGTCGGGGTGCATGCGGGCGAAGCGGTTGAGTTCGCGCTCGACCTCGCCCTTGACGGCCTCGGGCAAGCTCAAAGCCTCGATCTTCTCGCGGAACTCCTCGACCTCCTGATCGCCCTCCTCGCCGTGCAGCTCACGCTGGATGGCCTTCATCTGCTCGCGCAGGAAGTACTCGCGCTGGTTGCGGTCGATCTCCTCCTTAACCTGCTGCTGAATGCGGCGCTGGGTCTCCATGAGCTCGATCTCGGCGTCCAGCAGCACCAGCACGCGCTTGAGGCGCTCGGCGGCGGAGGCGATCTCCAGGAGCTTCTGCTTGTCCTCGAGCTTGAAGTCGACGTGGAAGGCGATGTAGTCGGCGAGCTGGGAGGGGTCCTCGAGGTTGAGCACGAACTGGGCGGTCTCCGGGGAGAGGTATTTGCCCTCCTTGAGCACCGTCTCGAAGCGGGCCTTGACCTCGCGGAAGAGCGCCTTGAGCTCGACTTCCTTGTCCTGCGACTCAGGAATGGGCTCGACGCTGGCCTCGAGGTAGCCCTTGCGCTGCTCGTAAGCCTTCACCCGCACGCGGGCGAAGGCCTGCACCAGCATCTGCACCGAGCCGTCGGAGTTCTTGCGCATGCGCAAGATGTTGCAGGCCGTGCCCACCATGTACATGTCCTCGGGTCCGGGCTCCTCGATCTCCTTGTCGCGCTGTGAGGCGATGAGGATGATCTTGTCGCGAGCCAGCGCCTCGTCGATAGCCCGGATGGAAACGGGCCGTCCGGCCTCGATGGGCATGACCATGGTGGGGTAGATGACCGAGCCGCGCACCGGGCAGACCGGCAGGGTTTCAGGGATGGGGATATTGGAGCTGGATTCGCTCATTACAGTCACCTGGTTCGATGTTGCAGGGCTAAAGGCCAGAACTGCCGAAGTGGAGTATAAGTGCTAAGCGCAGTCTAGCGCTTTTAGAGCGGGGATTGGTGACCTAGTACCATAAAGTCTTAGCATGAACTATGAGCATGGTATTGTCAAGTTTACTGCCTCTGACGTTTCAATGCGGTGCGTCTTTAACCTGTTGCGCTTGGCAGCGCCGGGGCCGGTTGCCTTATGCTGGACCCAATGCGACGCATCTGGATGTGGCTGCTGGTGCTGCTCACCGTGTTCGGGGTCTTTCCCCTGCTCTCCCAGGCTGATGCCCAGCGCAGCGGCGGGGGCGTGGGGGGC